>DAOVAY010000017.1 GCA_030670795.1 Methanobacteriota archaeon
AGGGCTTAGAAGCACTATTAATAATTGTGAAGATAGAAGCTGGATTAAATTTCTCCATGACAGGTCTAATTGGGGACTAAAAGCTCCTGATGAGGTTAGATTGAAAATGTATTCATATGTGATGGACAGGATTTTCGAGTATGATGAGAAATGCCCTATTGCATTATGTAAAGAAACTATTGGTCTGTGGGAAGAGTTTGCTGACTGGAAAAAAATAAAGTGCAACTGTGTTTGGTAAAGGGGGGGTTTTATTCCTCGTGAGACGGCATTAGAAAAAGGATACAAACACACTGCTAATCTAAAAAAGAAATGCTCGGAATTAAAAAATCCTGAACTAGAAAATATGATTTCAGGATATCTGGCCTCATTAGTTGAAGATGATTATCAAGTAGGCCACTGGACAATATTGAAGCATATATCTCTAAGTTATTGCCTTAATCCTTTTGGTGTAATTCTAAAAAATAATGATATTGAAAAAATTTATCTAGATCCCTTTTGTGGAGCAGGTATATCTCCATTAAAAGAAACTGAAAATGCAGAAATCAGATGGACAATTGGTTCTCCTCTAATTGCGAAGACAATGACTGATTATCCTTTTAATAGATATATATTGAGTGATTCAAATAAAAAGTCTGTTGAGTTATTAGCTGAGATACTATCAAACTTAGATTTATCGGAGAATACTGAAATTCAACAAGAAAATGCTAATAATTTACTCACGAAAATTCTTCCTGAATGTCATGATAACTACGTTTTTGCCTTTCTTGATCCATCGGGATTTCGTGTTGATTGGGAGTGTCTTTGTTCTCTCTTGAAATGTAATATGTTCGATATCTTTCTAAATTTCCAAACAAGACAAATCGATAGATGGATTGCTACTGCAAGTTCTGAAACAAAAAGTAGATTTCTGGGTCCGAGTTATGAAAAAATATCTGATAAAATGGATTGTGATCAGGTTCTAGAATTATATATCAATGAACTCGAAGAGCTGGGTATGAAAGTAATTCCAATAAGGATTGGAAGGAATGCATCTGATGCATATTATTACCATTTATTACACATATCTCAAAAAAGGTTGAAATATCATAGCATTGTTGAAGATTTGAAAGTGTTTATCGAATCATTGAATGGAGAATGGATGAAGATGATATGGGACGATTTGTGGGGTGGACATTCAAAACAGGAATCCCTCCACATTGAGTATGGTTAGTAAGTAGTAAGTTCCCTTCCCACCCCATAACCGACTTTCGCAAGTATGAAATACCCCGCCCCAATTATTGTCCCGATAAGATGGAAACGGTAGTGGTTTCGATAGGCGGTTCCGTGCTCGTTCCGGACGACCACGATAACACTTATATTATCAAACTGGCCAAGATGCTGAAGGACGTTTCTGAGAAGGTCAGGCTTTTCGTGGTTGCTGGTGGCGGGCGCATTGCCCGGTATTACATTAAACTCGGCCGGGACATGGGCGCGGACGAGAGCTATCTGGACGACGTCGGCATCGAGGTTTCCCGGTTGAACGCCCGGATGTTGATCGTGGCTCTGGGGGATGCTGCATACCATATACCGGCTAAAACCTTCGACGAGGCTTTATCTGCTTCGAAAGGCCACAAGATTGTGCTCATGGGCGGGACTCATCCCGGCCACACCACTGATGCTGTTTCAGCAATGCTCGGTGAAAGGGCCGGTGCGGTAAGGCTGGTCAATGCGACTTCAGTGGATGGCGTGTACACGTCGGACCCGAATAAAGACCCGGGCGCGAAAAAGCTGGACAAGTTAAACTTCAAGGAATTGCTCAGCATATGTTTGGTGGTGGGCGGAGGAGCAGGACCGAACGTTGTTTTTGACCCCCTGGGTGCGAAAATCGTTGCCCGTTCGAAGATCGAAACCAGGGTTGTCCATGGCCGCGACCTTGCCGAGCTGAAAAAAGCCCTGCTCGGTCTGGAGTTCAAGGGCACTGTAATTTCCGAATAGGAGGGATTGGTTGTTCAGGGGATTTATCGCGGTGGAGGTTGCCAGTTCCCGGAAACTGGAGGAATTTTCCAGGACGGTGAAGGCCACGGACGCGCCCCTTAAAATGATAAACCTGGAGATTATTCATGTCACTTTGAAATTCCTCGGCGACACCGATGAAAAAATAATACCGGAAATCGAGAGCGTGATGAAAGATGCCGCATCCGGTATTTCTCCGTTTACAGTCAAGATAAAGGGCACGGGAGCTTTCCCGAATCTTAACCGACTCAGCGTCATATGGGCGGGGATGGAAGGCGCGGAATCCCTGGGCCAGATAGCCGAAAAACTGAACAAAGGGCTAGAACCTCTGGGGTTCAAGCCAGAACGAAAGAAATTTTCACCGCACGTGACGGTCGCCCGGGTCAAGGGCGGCAGGAACAAGGACAAACTCGTCGAAGCTATTCAAAATTATCAGGACGAGGAATTCGCCGAGGTCGAAGTAAACCGCATAATTCTGAAAAAGAGCGTGCTGACGCCCCAGGGGCCGATTTATTCTGACGTTGTCGAGGTCAAGCTTTGAATCCCTTCCCTATCATATAAATTTCAGAGCTGGCTTTCCTCGAAGCCTTTGGTGCGTGCCTTTTTGATAGTTTGAATTTTATTTTAATCTTATTAAATAAATCTTGGCTCATGTCTCCGTCGAACACCTTGACCACGATGTTTCCCCCGCGCTTCAAGAAAAGGTCAGCATATTTCAGCACCACCTCTGCCAGCTCTATTGATTTCGCATGGTCCAGCGAGTAATTGCCGCTGATGTTCGGTGACATGTCGGAGATAATCGCGTTAGCCTTTTTTCCATCCAACAATCCTTCGATTTCTTCTTGTGTTTTTTGCTGCAGTGCGTCGCCCCTAATGAAGGCAACGCCCTTTATTTCTTTAATGGGTTTTATGTCGAGTGCTATCACGCGCCCTGTTTCTTCAACGAGCTGGGCAGCCACCTGGCTCCATCCTCCCGGGTTCGCTCCCAGGTCTATAATTATATCATTCTTTTTTATAATATTAAATTTATTGTTAATCTGTAATAATTTATATGCGGCCCTGCTTCTGTACTCGTCATTCTTCGCTTTTTTGTAATAATGGTCCTTCTTTCTCTCGGATTGCCAGCGTTTTGTCATGTTTGCTCCTTACAGACCCAGCGTCGTCTGCTTGGTGTCCACTGCCAGGCTCGAAGCCTCGAACCGCTGCAAGAGTATGTGCATAATTATCTCGTCAAACTCCTTGTCATATTTCTTGTTTATGCGGTAAGCCGGGTCCCTCTGAGGGAGTTTGTGTCCGCGTTTGGCCAGCATTTTCTTGGCTTCCAGCCTTTCCTCGCTCGAGACCCCGACCGCAACCTCTTCGATGTCTCCTGTGAAGCCGGCCCTTCTCATCTCTCCGAGGAAAACCGGTCGCCTGAACAATTTCTGTAACACATAGAGGCCAATAGCTGGTCTTTTCTGGTCTGGCACATCCATGTTCCTGCAGTACTCGCCTATGCTCTGGTATATGTCCTTGTCAGCGGAAAGCGAGATGGAATAGACCTTCGAAGGGGGTATTTCCTTAGCCCTCAACACCTTCATATCCTCCATCGCCTTCAAATATCCGGTCAAAACAAGCCTGTGAACCTTGATTCCCTCGTCTTTCAAAGTCCTATATAGACTGCTGATCGAACGGTCGTCTTTCTCTAATTCTCCCATGATTGTCGCCTTCAAACTATCGTCTGGCAAGAACATGTGTTCACCAACTTGGTAAATAACCCGGTAATAAATAGGTTTTTCGGTGTCTACCTTTGTATTCAGACCTAGTTCCAAAATTGTTTTAAAGGGGGTGTATTATCAATGGTAGCTTATCACATTAAGCCGTGTTATGCGCGTCATGTTTGCGCTGTCCAGACATCTACATCGTGGCGTCTGCCATCGGCTTTTACCTGATATTCAAGATAAATATAAAAATCACTATCATAAAAATGGGGAATTCAAAATGAAACCTGTACAATTGAAAGAAAAGACAAAGTCCATGTCGACTTTAGGGGTGGGAACTCCAGAATCAACTGAGCTATCACTATTCGTTAGAACCTCGGACGAGGACATCAAGGAATGGGACAAGCAGAAGATCCACGATGCCCTGATAAGGGAGACCAATATAGGTGAGGATGCCGCCGCCATTGTGGCCAAGGAAGTGGAGAAGCTTATTCTGTCTCTGGATCTGGATTACATCACAGCACCTTTAATTCGCGAGCTTACGAACACCAAACTTGTAGAGTATGGCCTGGCCAGGGTCAGGAAACAGCACACAAGGCTGGGGGTGCCCCTGTACGACGCCAGAGAGATAATAATGAATCCCAACAAGGAGAACGCCAATGTCCCTCATGGGCCCGAGGCTACCAATCTGACTCTGGCGGAGAACATCAAGAAGGAATTCGCACTCCTCGAGGTTTTCGACGAAACGATAGCGGATGCGCACATGTGCGGAAACATCCATCTTCACGATTTAGGAATGGTTGACCGTCCGTATTGCGGCGGGCAGTCGATAGAATACGTCAAGAAGTTCGGCCTTAACCTGCCTAATGCCTTGTCAATAGCCAAACCAGCGAAACACCCCGATGTATTAATAGAACATGTGGTCAAGTTCTCGGCCGCGCTCCAGGGACATTTCGCAGGAGCCATCGGCTGGGACGCTTTCAACCTCTTCATCGCGCCATATTTGGTAAAGGTGAACAAGAGACAAATGAAGCAGCTCGCTCAAATTTTAATTTACGAATTCGCACAGCAGGCCGTGGCAAGAGGCGGTCAATCCATCTTCAGCGACCTGAACCTTTACTGGGAAGTGCCGAAACACTTCATGAAGGTAGAGGCGATAGGACCGGGCGGAAAGAACACAGGTCAGACATACGCCGACTATCTACCAGAAGCCCAAAAATTCATCAACGCCCTCTTCGACGTCTACCTGGATGGGGACGCGCTCGGACGCCCGTTCTTCTTTCCGAAGCCCAACGTGCACATGACCGAGAGGTTCTTCGATACCGACGGTCACGAGGAGTTCCTCAACAAGATTTGTAAAATAGCCTCCGAGAAGGGCAACACATATTTCATTTTCGACAGGGGCGAGACCACCAAGATCAGCGAATGCTGCAGGCTGGCCTTCAAGCTCGAACCCCAAGACCTGGAGGATGCAAAAACTCCCTGGAAAATGAGGTACTCTGCCATGCAGAACGTTACCATCAACCTGCCAAGGATAGCCTACGAGGCGAACATGAACGACGACCGCCTTTTCGAACTCATCACCGACCGATTGCAGCTGGCGGCCAAGGCGCACAAGCAAAAGAAGGACTTCATCTCGAAGCTACTGGCCATGGGCAAGTACGGGCCACTTGCACTTTTGACGATGGAACTGGACGGGGAGCAGTACTATCGGTTGAACCGCGCCACCTTCCTCATCGGCATGCTCGGGTTGAACGAGATGGTTCAGTATCACACTGGACAACAGATGCACGAGGAAAAGGACCCCCTCATGTTCGGTCTGCGCGTCATCGCCTTCATGAAGAAGGAGGCGGAGAGGATAGGCGAAGAGGTGGACATCAAGATGCCTCTGGAGCAGACGCCGGCAGAGAGCACCGCATACAGGATGGCAAAGCTGGACATGAAGCACTATCCGATGCAGGCGCCCACCGTGATCAAGGGCAACAAGAGTGCCGGAGAGCTGTATTACACCAACTCGACTTATCTGAACGTATCCGAACCCATCAACCCCATTGACAAGGTGAAGAAGGAGGGCATCTTCCACCCGCTCATTGACGCGGGGGCATTGACTCATGTTTGGCTAGGCGAGAGTAAACCCAATCCCGAGTCCTTGGCTAACTTCGTCAAGAAGACGATGAGGAACACCCAGAACTCCCAGATAGCCTTCAGCCCGGAGTTCACTTCATGCCTGGACTGCGGAAGGACCTCAAGGGGTTTGAGCGAGGCCTGCCCCAAATGCGAATCCGAGAACATAGAGGGGATAACCCGGGTAACCGGATTCTTCTCGAAGATCAGCAGCTGGAACAAGGGGAAAATCGGCGAACTCAACGACCGACACAGGGTTGAAATCAAATAATCAGGAATTAGGATTACTCCCCCTTTATTTTTTTTAATTGCATTAGCGTATAGCCTGCTTATAATCGGGGGAGTAATCCTCACAAAAATGTTAAATATTCAACACATATGACACACGATGACCTCCAGGGACTTCTACACGCTGGACGATTTCGACTTCGCGGACAAGAGAGTGCTGTTACGTGTGGACATAAATTCTCCGATTGACCCGACCACTGGTAGGATTCTCGACGTTACAAGGATGCGCGCGATTCTTCCCACAATTCAGGACCTGAAGTACGCAAAGGTCATTATGACCGGTCATCAGAGCAAACCCGGTAAGAGCGATTTCACATCGTTCAGAGCCCACGCGCAAAAACTGTCCGGTCTGGTGGGCAGAAAGGTGAGGTACATTGATTCGCTGTTCGATTCAAAGGCACTCGCCGCCATCAAGGGCATGCGAAACGGAGAACTTCTGCTGCTCGAAAACACGCGATTCTATTCGGAGGACGTGGCCCTGAAAGGAAAGCCCCCGGACGTGCAAGCCAGGAGCCATATTGTTTCTAGGCTTTCGGCTGCGGTGGACTATTATGTCTGCGATGCTTTTGCGGCGGCCCATCGCTCACAACCCACCCTCGTCGGATTCGCTGAAGAGCTTCCGGCGATTGCCGGTCGCCTGATGGAAAAAGAGTTGGTCATGCTCGGGGAAATAATGGCCAGCGACGGAGGGCTGACCGCCATCCTGGGCGGAGCCAAAGTGGACGATTCCATAGAGGTCATGAACTACATGCTGAAGAAGGGAACGCTCTCCGAGGCCCTAACCGGGGGCGTTGTCGCCAACATCTTCCTGAAAGCCGAGGACATCGAATTAGGACCTCCGAACGAACAATTCCTCGACAAGGAAGTGCCCGACCATCAGAAGCTCGTGGAGACTGCCCGGCAACTTCTCGCAGACCATCCGAAAAAGATTCGGGTGCCTCATGACATATCATTGAACCAGGATGGAAGAAGAGCGGGAATACCCGTTTCCAAGCTTCCTTCAGATTTCCCGATATACGACATCGGCTTGGAGACGACCGTGGATTACATCAACAGGATAAAAAAAGCCAAGAAGGTGATGCTCAACGGCCCCATGGGCGTGTTCGAGCTGGAAGAATTTGCCTTCGGAACCAAGGAAGTGCTGAAGGCCATAGCCGAGTCAAAAGCCATAAGCGTTGTCGGCGGAGGTCATACAGCCGCAGCCGTGAGTGCGATGGGGCTAACCGAAAACATAGGTCACGTCAGTACCGGCGGCGGCGCGCTCATGAACATGTTGACCGGAAAGGAGCTGCCCGTGGTGGAGGCTCTTAGGCGCTCCAAATCAAGATGTGAAGAAGGAAATAAATGACCGTTAAGCCACTGTAGCTTAGCCCGGTTTGAGCGGCTGATTCGTAATCAGCAGGTCGAGGGTTCGAATCCCTTCAGTGGCTTTATTTATTTTCCCTACAAAACAGAAGGGATTTAAGCCCGAAACTGAGTATTTCTAATTCTTATCCTAAAATATTAAATAATCGGAAAAACTATATGTATATATCTACGGAGGTGGGTTTAATAAGGAAGAGTTACGCCGTGATTGTGGGGACGCTGATGCTCCTGAGCACGATTGTTGTCAGTGCGGGGAGTGTAGAAGAGAGATTGTTGGCTGGCTCAGTTCACAACATCGACACCGACGAATATTTCAATGAGATTCAGACCGCTATTGACGACCCGGATACACTGGATGGGCATACTATCGAGGTCAGTGCTGGAACTTATGATATTGTATCCGTAGATAAGAGTTTGACATTAATTGGTGAGGAAAAGAATACTACCATTATAGACGGATTATGGTTTGACGCAACGGTTTATGTTGAATCTCCTTACGTTAACATGAGTGGATTTACCATAACAAATGGTCAATGGGAAGGACTAGCTGTTTTTTCAGAACATGGATGCTTTGAAGATTTAAGAATAATAGAGAATCTTAATGATGGAATTCTAATATGTGCAAACAATAACACTATTACAAACTGCACATTCTCAAATAATGGGTATGGTCTGCATATAATGGACTGTGATGATAATGTTATTTACCACAATAATTTCTTAGATAATTTTATTGACCACGCTTATTCCTTAAGGAGCATAAATGTCTGGGATAATGGTTACCCTTCCGGGGGCAATTATTGGCAGGACTGGACAAGTCCAGATAACAAGTCCGGCCCAAACCAGAACCAGTCCGGTAGCGATGGGATTGTGGACAATCCCCGATTAATAGACGGAAGCAGCGGTAACCAGGATAATTACCCGTTCACAGAACCGATCTCCTGGAATACCGACACAACTCCCCCAACAATAATCTCCACCACCCCAGCCACCAATGAAACTGACGTCAATGTGACCTCAGACATCGTTGTCCTCTTCAGCGAACCTATGAATCAGACTAGCGTGGAGACCGCATTCCACATTTACCCCAATGTCAATGGAACCTTCTCGTGGAATGGGGTGGGGGATGAAATGACCTTTAGCCCATCTGAACCGATGATGGAATATAGGCAGTATCTAGTGCATATTGATTTGAGTGCGAAGGATTTAGCTGGGAATTGTTTAGACGCAAGCCAAGGAGCCGAGATACAAATAACCTCGAACCCTTCAGAACAACGGTTTCCAGATATACACGGCACACAAATAATCTGGGAAGATTTTAGGAATGGTAATTGGGATATTTTTACCTATAATATGCTAACAGCAGTAGAAACACAAATTACATCAGATTCTTCTACTCAAAATAGACCAGCAATATATGATAACATAATTGTTTGGCAAGATAACCGAAATCTTAATTGGGACATCTTTATGTATAATTTATCTTCTGGCACAGAGATAGAAATAGTTATAAATCTCAGTGGTCAATCGAACCCAGTAATCTATGGAAACACCATTTGCTGGTTTGATGGGAGAGATAATGCTGACATATTTTCGTATAACATCTCAACAAATGATGAAACACCCCTGCCTATAAACACTGATAATAATATTGCAAATTTAGCAATGTTTGGGGATCAGATTGTCTGGCAGGAATATATAAGCGGAAATTGGGACATCAATCTATATAATCTGACAAATAACACAGAAATCACGATACATAGTTCATCACATCAACAATCTCCATCTATTTATTCTGACAAAGTTGTTTGGACGCACGGACTGAGCGGGGCGGATATTCATTTATATAATATATCAACAGGAAATGAAACACCAATATGTACAGCACCTGAAGGCCAACATCATCCAGGTATTTATTCTAATTATATAGTATGGGAAGATTATAGGAACAGTAATTGGGCAGACATTTACATGTATGATTTATTTACAAACACCGAGATACCAATATGCACAAATCCCGATATACAACTCTCTCCAAAGATGGATAAAGATTTCATTGTTTGGGAAAATACAAAAAATGGGAATAGAGAAATCTACCTCTACTGCCTCCCCCACGCCTGGACGTTTACGACCGGGGAACAAAATTGGACATACAGCACGGGTGATTATACCTACGGTTCACCGGCCCTTGGGGACTTAGATGGCGACAACTTAGCAGAAATAGTATTTGGTGCAAGAGACGGTCTTTATTGTTTAGATTGTTATGGGAACCTTCTATGGCTTAATAACACCCCAAATTTCGTTGGTTCTCCTGTAATCGCTGACCTTTATAGAGATGGCTATCCGGAGATACTGGCTGGTACAAACGATGGTTATCTATATTGCTTTGACAAAGACGGTAATCTTGTCTGGAAGTCCCCCTATCTCGTAGATCAACCGACATCTTCCCCTGGTGTTGTAGATCTGGCTGGTAATGGTAGTCTAGATATCATTATATTTTCAGGGGAAGGATTTTATTGTCTGGATGTATGGGGAAACATTACATGGAACATATCCTTTGGTCCAAGTATGTCAGACACTCCAGCAATAGATGATTTGGATAGAGATGGTGACCTTGAAATTATCACAGTTCATAGTGGTGGTTTAATACATTGTATTGATCATCTTGGCCAGATACTTTGGGATATTGATTGCAAAGATTTTTGGAATTCTACACAAGTACCAGATTCGCCAGCGATAGGGAACCTTAAAGGTGATTTGAATCTAGAAATATTGGTTGGTGAAGAAGAATTTCTCCTCTGTTTGGATAAAGACGGCAACATATTGTGGAAATTTGAACACGAAGTTCAAACAGCAACCTCTCTGGATTGTCCACCAGTAATCGTAGATCTTGACCTTGACAATGATTATGAGATTCTATGGGGAAACAGCGAGG
Organism: Methanobacteriota archaeon; assembly: GCA_030670795.1. GTDB lineage: Archaea > Thermoplasmatota > Thermoplasmata > SG8-5 > SG8-5 > SG8-5. Next base: position 10,405 of record DAOVAY010000017.1, read on the forward strand.
GAGACTTCTTCTGTCTTGACCATAATGGAAATGAATTATGGAATTTCACTTGTGTACCATGTTCTCAGGGAATACCTGGGACAGGCGATTTTTCAAATCTTCCTGGATTAGAAGTACTTGTTGGCGCGGATGGTCTCTATTGTTTTGACAAGGACGGTAATCAAATATGGTTTGTAGACCATAGCACATATGATGTCTGCAGCCCGCCAGTTTATGGGGACATAGACTATGATGGGGTAATTGAAATTATCATACCATATTATGATAAGATTGCTTGTATTGAGACAGAAGGACAATCGACACCCGGGGATCTGATATGGCCATTCTTCCACAATGGCTTAAATCATACCGGCCGTTATGGAGAACTTGAATATGGGCCCACCGTCGACCTCTCCATCACCTCCGAGGACATCACCCTGTCCGACCCGAGCCCCCAAAAAGGACAGACCGTGATGATTGGGGCGACGGTGCACAATGGAGCGAATCAAACTTCGCCAATTTTCGATTATTGGCCGATGTTTCAACATGATTTAGAACATACTAGTAGAAGCCTTTTCGACACGAGTCATGTTGATGGAACTATTGAATGGAATTATTCATTGGGTGGAGGGGTTGAATCTTCCCCCACAATAGGTCCGGATGGTACTATATATATTGGATGTTATGATAATTGTTTATATGCATTTAACGCTGATGGTAGTTTAAAATGGAAATGTACAACCAACGGTCCCATTCGGGGTGCTCCGGTAATAGACAATAACGTAACAATTTACGTCATAACTAACCCAGACTCTGAGTCATATCTTTATGCAATCTATCCAAATGGTACTATCAAGTGGAGTGTTGATATCCTGAGGGATACACCTTTTACAAATCATCACTATGGAACACCCATGATTGGTCCAAATGGTACTATATATGCTCCCTCATGTGATGGAGCCTTGTACGCTTTTAACCCAGATGGCTCTGAAAAATGGAGGAGAAAGTTAGGTTATCCTGAGTCTGCTATAGCTGTGGCAAAAGACGGTACAATTTACTGCAATGCGAGATGGTTACGAGCACTCAATCCAGATGATGGAACAGTTAAATGGTCATTCAATGAAGAATCTGCTTCCGAATCTTCTCCTGCTATTGGTGAAGATGGGACAATATACTACTGTGCCCATGATGGATTATATGCTATCAACCCTAATGGCTCTTTGAAATGGCATTATAATATTGGTGAAGTACAAATATTTTCTAGCCCCGCAATAGGTTTCGATGGTACAATATATTTTGCACGATTTTTTCCTACTGGTAGATTGTACGCAATTAATCCGTCGGGAACCCTTAAGTGGCAAACATCTTCACTTGGTGAAATTTACACATCATCGCCTGCTATTGGTAGTGATAGTACAATTTATATTGGGAGTCTTTTTTCTGGGAGATTCTTTGCAGTAAATCCAGATGGAACTGTCAAATGGTCATATTTAACAGGTGGGGAAATTTATTCATCCCCAGCTATCGGAAATGATGGTACAGTTTACATTGGATCCTCTGATGGAAAATTGTACGCTTTCGAAAATTTGAACTCAACATCAAACCAGAGTGCGATTCCAACCAACGCCACCTGTACCGTCTCCTTCTATCTCGACAACGTGAGTGCAGGTAACCTCATCCATCAGGAATTTAACGTGTCTGTCCCGGGCGGTGGAAACACCACGGTTTATACGAACTGGACCCCCAATGTCTCGGGCAACCACACAATCATCGTTGTTGTGTCCGATGTGGACCCGATGGATTCTGACCTCTCAAATAACACTGCAAGCACCCAGATTTTTGTAGAATGCTCCACCGTCGACCTCTCTATCACCTCCGAGGACATCACCCTCTCGGACCCGAGCCCGCAAAAAGGAAAGACTTTGATGATTGGGGCTACTGTGCATAATGGGGATTATGAAAATGTGCCAGGTGCAGGAAATGGCTCCGCAAATCTTACACCTCATGCGCCAATAAGAATTAATTCGAATGCAGATTTCGATGCTGCACATGGAGTTACTAGCGGGAACGGCACCGAAGTTAATCCGTGGGTTATTGAAAATTACGAAATCAATGGTATGGGTTATGGATATTGCATAAATATTGGGAATACGACAGATTCCTTTATTGTAAGGGGCTGCTATTTCCATGATGCACAAGGGGATTGGTCCTATCCATATTTCATAGACGGTGGATTGATACTCAATAATGTTACTGGTGGGGCTATCGTCGGGAATCAAGTATCCCTGAGCACCTATGGATTGTTCCTTTATAATTCTAATAATATTAGTATAATAAATAACACTGCCAGCTTGAACGATCAGGGCATTTATCTGAGAGGATCTAACAACAATTCTCTCATTAGTAACAATGTGTCTTTTAATGAAGTAACCGGTATTAATTTCGATGAGTCTTGTTGTAATATTATTTATAACAATATTATATTATTAAGTAGATGTGGGATTACACTCGCTTTCCACTGCAATAACAACATCATTGAGAACAACACCGTTAACTCAAATAGCTATGGAAATATATATCTGTGTAGAGCTGATAATTGTGTCATAAAGTATAACAATATATTTTCAGCCAACAGTTACGGAATACGTTTAAGCCATTGTAGTAACAACGTACTCACAAACAACATAATGACAGGAGCTAGCGGAATTTCTATCTATGGTTCTCTCTTATGGAACACCCACACAATAGATACTACTAACACAATAAATGGCAAACCAATTTACTATTGGAAAGATCAAACTGGTGGTTCGGTTCCAGCTGGTGCTGGCCAAATCATACTCGCAAATTGTATAAATGTACTAGTTCAAAATCAGAATTGTAGCGAAGTGGATGAGGGGATACAACTTGGATTTTCCCACAGCAACATCATTGTCAATAACATTTTCAATTCCAACAACTATCATGGTATTCGACTCTACGAATCAAATAACAATGAAATCAAAAACAATAATGCATCGAACAACGGGTTGTATGGCTTATATGGTTTTACTTCTTTGAGTGTTGTTGAAAACAACACATTCCTAAACAATGAGTATGGAATATATTTTGCTTTTTCAGATGGAAACACTATCAAAAACAACATTATCGGATTGAACAGCGTATATGGAATTAGATTAACCTCTCATAGTGATAGCAGTGTTGTAGAAAACAATACGGTCTATTCAAACAAGCGAGGTGGTATTTCCCTTTACAGTTCTGAAAGTTGCACCCTCACCGACAATACAATGCTCAGAAATGGGCTGATCCTTGGCAGTTTGGACTTGGTAGATTTGAATACACATTCTATTGATATTTCGAACACAGTTAATGGTAATCCAATTTACTATTGGAAGGATAGAATAGGAGGTACTGTGCCTGAGGGAGCAGGTCAGGTGATTCTAGTAAATTGCCATGATGTTACGGTTAATAACCAAAATGTCTCAAATGCCTCATCTGGTATTGAGCTGTTTTTCTCGTCAAACATCACCCTCGACAATATTACCTCCAATGCCAATAACGACTACTTGGGCAGCATTGGCATCTATTCATCCCAAGATATTACAATAATCAACACTGTTATCTCAAATTGTAAGATTGGAATCAATCTTATGGGGTCTCTAAATTGTACCCTTCAAAACAACACAATGGTCAAAAGTGGAATAGTCATTGTAAGATTATGGCAATCTCCATATGAAATATGGAACTCCCATTCAATAGACACCTCGAACACGGTGAACGGGAAACCAGTTTATTACTGGAAAAATCGAAATGGTGATACAGTGCCTCCGGATGCAGGTCAAATTATATTGATTAACTGTGTCAACATTGTAGTAGAAAATCAAAATATCAGTGATTGTAGCTGGGGGATTGTGCTGGTTTCTTCATTAAATAACACAATCGCGAATAACACCGTTTCAAGAAACTACAATGAATACGGAGGGATCTCTCTTATAGGTTCAAGTGGAACCATCATAGACAACAATATCATATCCTCGATTATTGGTTATGGAATCCGTCTTTCGGGTTCTCATAGCAATATACTCTCAAACAACTTAATCAATATGAATAATTGGGATGGTATAAGAGTGTCATCTTCAAATTATAATACTATATTTAATAACACGGTTTCCAAAAATGGTTTTGGACCTAATAACCATGGATGGCAATATGGAATCGAGCTCATGGATTCCGACTACAATATCATTTATCATAACAATATCATCGACAACAATATTCAAGCAAGAGAGTTCACTTGTTATGAAAGTTACTGGGATAACGGCTACTCCTCTGGGGGGAATTACTGGAGCGATTATACAGGAGATGACATATATTCTGGCACTAACCAAGAACAGCTTGGCAGCGATGGAATTGGTGATATCCCATACTGGTTCAATAGATGTAAGGACAATTATCCATTTACACAATCAAATGGATGGCTTCCCCAAGCTCCACCCACACACAACGCCACCTGCACCGTCTCCTTCTACCTCGACAATGTGAGTGCTGGTAACCTCATTCATCAGGAGTTCAATGTGTCTGTTCCGGGCTGTGGGAACACCACGGTTTATACGAACTGGACTCCAAATGTCTCGGGCAACCACACGATTATCGTGGTTGTATCAGATGTAGATCCACCGGACCGTGACCTTTCGAATAATACAGCCAGCAAGGAGATTTTCGTCACAGAGCCTATGTTGAACATCACGAAAACCTCCTCGGTGCCAACCGCATATCAGGGCGATACTATCACCTATACATTGGACGTTGAAAATATAGGTAATTGTAATTTGACTGATGTTTACGTCAATGATACCCTGCCGAATGGCTTGACCTTTATCAGCGGTAATCCTGCGCCGAACCAGATCATACCGGGAACGAATGAGACAACTATCTGCTGGATAATTCCGAGCCTTGATATCGGTCAGAGTGTACGGATTGTCTATGATGCCATGGTGACGCTCGATAAGGCGATTTATTATAATCCGCCTTCGGCGACCGAGGGGAATTACACCTATCTTTATCCCGAGAGGTATGGCGTGACACCCTCTATATTCGGTGTTGACAGTTATGATTACTGGGGAGACCTTGACAGGCATTATAGGTATATGATTGACGTGAAGACAACTGATCCGGTGTGGTTGGATATTTTCGACCCGGAAACCTGGGGCCTGTATGACGAAGGCCCTCGGGACTGTGTTGGTGACGAGGACCCGGATGTTTGGGATACTGTGACAATCTATACTCTTATTGATCCTGGCGGTAATGAAACCCAGATTTCCTTCGGGAACGATTCCGCGACCGACGGCCAGTGGGTGAACCTCTTCACTCTTCAAGGTGAAGGGTATTATGTCCTGGACGTGAAGACAATATCCGGGGATGAGGAGAACGGGTATAACCTGAGAATCAGCCAGGGGGGCGTAATCAACCCCGTCGGGAAGATGTGCGTGAACTTTAACACCGCCGGTCCGTACATTTTGTTCATGCAGGGCGTGCCATCCTCTCTTGGCATGTTCCAGGTGTGTAAGTATGACGTGGACGTTGGTGCACAATCAATTGTTTATAAAGACCCCGACGGTATCGAATACAATGGCACGGTGGGAGGAGACGGTGAGTGGAGGAACGACACATTACCGGCAAAAGAGGGCGTATGGACAATAACCTATGATGCTGGGGCAATGGACACGTCCATGTGGATTTTCGGGCTCTCGGATGTAGTTACAAACGAGGTTTCCGCCTCTGCGACGGGTGCAAGTGCTTCTACCAACTGCTCCGTTGTTGTCACACTCAAGGCCCTGGCACCGCTTCCATCCTCGCTGTTGGGCAGTGTTACCCTTGAGAATCAAACGGAAACCATCTACATTGACATAGAATCTCAAGAAGCCAGCTACAATTGGACGGGCGGGGAAGGCTACTACGAGTTCTTCGATATAGTGCCGGGTGAATATCTGGTGCACGCATACGCCAACGGCTACGTTGATTTTCTGGACTCGGTCTATGTCGGAGAAGGTGAGAGGATACAGCTGGACATCCATCTCACAATGACCGATAACCAGGCTCCAGTTCACTTGAACGAATCGCCGCCTGCGGATGAATACTCCAAACCACAGATTCCCACAACCATTTCGGTGGACGTGCTGGACCCCTCTGGTATAGACACCAATTCCATCAAGCTCTACGTGTGCGGTTATAGGGTGTTCCATTCACTCGAAACAATAAGCGGCGGTTTAAGAGTGTACTACACGCATGGCATTGGCTTCTCTGCAGGGGAGATTGTGCCTTGCAGGATTGTGGCGGCAGACCCGTCTGGGAACACGCTCGACTGGAGCTGGACGTTCACGGTTCTTCATTCATACGATATCCAGTTGGTTCAAGGTTATAATTTAATCTCACTACCGCTTGTCCAGGTATCCGATTCGCTGGTTGACATATTCTTCTCGATTGACGGCCTTTGGGACATAGTCTGGTGCTATGACGCAACCGACCCAACCGACCCGTGGAAGTGTTATGCGACTTCTAAACCCCCGATCCTGAACGATTTGCATACTGTTGACCACACAATGGGCATCTGGCTAAATGTGTCTTGCCCGGTTACACTTACAGTTTATGGTTTACCACCTGAAAGCACGGTCATTGAGCTTTGGGCGGGTTGGAACCTAGTCGGATATCCTTCTAACGGGACTACAAATATGACAATATCTGAACTCAAGATTTTTACCGGTGCTGATGAAGTGTTGGGATTTGATCCAGCAGCGGAGTATCTTCTCACCGAACTTCAGGATAATTACATCATGAAACCTGGCGAAGGCTTTTGGATTCATGTTCCGGCAGATATTGTATGGGTAGTGGATTGATAGATAACACAGCTGAAAACAGAACTATAATTAGTAACTCCGCAATAACCGTCTCTAAAAAATTATTAACTTTTTCTTAACCCCACTTGGGCGGACTACGATTCTGCCACTCGTGATAATGCTTTCTTAGTTTATATACTTTGTGAAAGAAATAGTGAAAATAGTGAAATTATTTGAGTACCATGTAGCTTTTTCCCTTTTCAGTAATGTCTAGGTATTTGCTTCGACCTTTGGACAGTTCCTTCAAGCAGCCCATTGAAACGAGTCTTCTTATTCTCTTTCGGGCGGTGGGCTTGCTCAGTTCGAGTTCTGTTCCCACGTCGGAATATGATGGCTCGACGCCCATGGAGTTTTCGTCATTCACGAACTGGAGCATCTCGAGGAGCTTGCCCGGCATCTTGCCCAACGCCATTTGGCTGGCCACCTCCAGGGTTTCCTTTTCCAGCAATCTGAGCTCCTTTTCATTTACGGTAGATGGGTCGATCGACAGAATTATTATATGATCCTGAAGGTAGGCAATTTCCCTGATGGATTGGATAGTAGATAGGGTTTTATCGAATCCCATTTTCGAGATGAGATACTCCAGGCCATCTATCAATATTGCCTGTCCTCCTGATAGCCGGTTAACTTGTTTTTCGATCTCCTTTGCTTTTGGAGGTAGAAAATTTTCCTTACCCTTCTCGGACAACCACATGTACTCGAAAAATCGTCCAATCTCAGCTCTGAAATTTTTTAAAGACGATCTTGAAATAATGAGACCGGGATAACCAACTTCCAATAGTTCTTTGAAAGCAGACAGCGATTGAGTTGGTCGCACCTCTTTCACAAGGTATGTGTTTCCCTCGTCGAGGTCGAATTTAAGAAGTCGTCTCCTCATTTCCAATTCTGTTTTTTTCCGTTCAGTGACATCACGTGCAATGACCTGGAGGGCGTTGATTTTTCCGTCTTTTTTTAAGACAGTCGGGAATCCTTCGATCCAAGTGATATCTCCTTTCCTGCTTAATTTAATTTGAAAAGGTTCAACCTCGTCTCCTTTTAATACATGGTCAAATTTTTTCATATATTTTGAAAGGTCTTCCTCGAAAATGAGTTCCTGTTCAAAAAATTGAGTTCCCATTAATTTCTCCTCGGGCACACCCAGGAGTTTGGTAGCTGCTTCATTACACTCGAGTATTGAGCCGTCCAACCCGATCAATAAAATCGCATCAGGGGAGAATTCAAACAGGTTTCGATATTTCTCCTCGCTCTCCCGCAGAGCTTCCTCAACAAGTTTCTGCTCGGTGATGTCCTGTATAAAAAGAACCACACCATTGACATCGGAACCCGCCTTTAATGGGCCAACTTGGGTGTTGTACCATGAAATTTTCCCTTCCGGACCCGTGCCCTGAATAGCATAACTACCTGGTAATCCTGTTTTAATAACATCATTTATTGTTTTTTTCACCATATCATGGTGTTCCGGTAAGATATATTCATATTGGTTTTTACCAACGACCTCTTCTTTTTCAAGGCCAGGAACTACCCGATTGATATAGCTGATACGACCTTCTAAATCGAGAACAATAACTATATCTGGAGCATTTTCAGCTAATGAGCGCCATCTCTCTTCGCTCTCAATAAATTCAGCAGTTTGTTGTTTCACCAATTCCTCAAGGTTCTCGCGATGTTGTATCAGTTCTCTCTCTACTTGTTTACGTTCGGTGACATCTCTAATCAGTGCGACAAAACCTTTGAATTCGTCCTCAATGAAAACAGGTGACATTTTTGCGGAGAACCAGTATTTCTCTCCCTCCATTTTCAACCAATATTCGAATTCGAATGGCTTTTTCTTCTTATTCTTCTTGAATCCGATATTTATTTGTTTGGTGATACGGGGTGGTAGGACCTCCGAGTATTTTTTCCCCAGGAATTCTTCGGCAGGGACATACAGTTTTGCTCCAAGAGGGGAATGGTAGTAGACAAACTTACCGTTCTCGTCACAACCAAATATTAAATCATCGATTGAAGAGAAAATGCCACGGAGTTTTTCATCAGATTCCCTCAGATCCCTTTCATTTCTTTTTCTGTAGGATATGTCCCGTATGAATGCCAAGTTGGCTGGTTTTCCCTCATACTGGATTATGCCTGCGTTGAGTTCCACCTCTAACCGCCTACCGTCATTTAATAAAATTACGGTTTCATATATTGAGGGGATATTTTTTCCTGCCATACGTTGTTTATAACGAACGGTCTGTTTGGCAAGCTCCTCTGGGACTAGAAATTTAGAAAATTTGGACCCAGTCATCTCTTCAACTGTGTAACCTATCATCTCAGTTAAACGAGGATTGACATATTTTATTACCATATCCTGTACAACTATAATCCCATCATTCGCTCGTTCAACCAAATTTCTATACATCTCCTCGGTTTCCAGCAGCTTTTCCTCTGTCTGTTGCCTCTCTGTCTGGTTACGAGGTTTCTTTTTACCTGCCATCACTCACTCAGTTCTCGGATGGTATAAATAAATTTCGTGATACTTCCACCAAACTTATATTAAGCCGCTGTTATTAGCCATGAAAACAGGTGATACCACTGCCAGATGATTTTGTAGTAACCCCCTGGGAGGTCAGCGGCGACGTTGATTATGACCGCTTGGTCGAGATGTTCGGCACCCAGAGGATCGGCGATGAACTTACGTCCAGATTAATCAAGCATACGGGGGAGCACCAGACAATGTTACGCCGCGGAATCTTCTATTCCCACAGGGACATGAACCTGATACTGGACGATCACGAGAAGGGCAACGGCTTCGTGATGTATACGGGAAGAGGACCCTCCGGTCACACTCACCTGGGTCATATGATGCCCTGGATATTTACCAAATACCTTCAGGACAAGTTCGGCGTGGAGCTATATTTCCAGATGACGGACGATGAAAAATTCTTGTTCGGTCCAGACTTGACCTTGAAGGACACCAAAAACTATGCCTACGACAATGCGCTGGACGTCATCGCCCTGGGCTTTGACAAATCCAAGACACGCATCTTCCTTGACACTGAATACAGCCACATGCTTTACAACATAGCCATGAAGGTTGCGAAAAAAGTGACCTTCAGCACCACAAAGGCCGTATTCGGGTTCACAAACAGCAACAACATCGGCTCGATATGGTTCACCAGCATGCAGGCCGCTCCCGCATTCCTGCCGAGCGTTCTCAAAGAGAAGAACATCCGATGCCTGATACCATGCGCAATAGACCAGGACCCGCATTTCAGGATTGCCAGGGACGTTGCCGAGGGCATAGGATACTTCAAACCGGCGTTAATTCATTGCAAGATGTTGCCCAGCCTTGCCGGATCGGATAAGATGTCCGCTTCCCTGCCAACCACCAGCATATTCACCACCGATTCTCCGGAACAAATCAAGAAGAAGATCGGCAACGCCTTCACGGGCGGGGCGGTGAGTGTGGAGGAGCAGAGGCAAAACGGCGGAAACCCCGACATCTGCTCGGTATACCAGTATCTTTATTACATATTCGAAGTAGACGATTCCAAACTGGAAGAGCGCAGGCGTAAATGTCAGGCCGGTGAAATATTATGCGGCGAGTGCAAGGGGGAATTGACCACCCAGGTCACGAATTTCATAACCGACCATCAGGAGAAGCGTGAAAAGGCGAAGGACGTGGTTGAGGATTTCATGCTGAGAGATTAAGATGAAAGTTCTTTCTATTGTGGGAGCCAGACCGCAGTTCATCAAGGCCTCTGTGGTTTCGGAAGTATTGAGGGCGGGTCACACCGAAATCCTGCTGCACACCGGCCAGCATTACGACGAGGAGATGTCAAAGGTTTTCTTCGATGTGATGGGAATTCCGGAACCGGATTACAACCTTGGAGTGGGCTCAGGGCCCCATGGCTGGCAGAAGGCCAAGATGTTGGAAGGCATCGAGAAAGTCCTTCTTGACGAAAAACCGGACTGGGTGTTGGTCTACGGAGATACCAATTCAACACTGGCCGGTGCCCTTGCCGCGGTAAAGATTCACGTTCCGGTTGCTCACGTGGAGGCCGGTTTACGTTCGTTCAACATGGCCATGCCGGAGGAGGTTAATCGCCGGCTTACCGACCATGTGTCAAGGTTATTGTTCTGCCCCACCCAGACCGCTGTGGACAATCTCTCAAACGAGGGCATTCATGACGGGGTTCACCTTGTCGGGGACGTGATGTACGATGCCGCACTGGCCTATTCGGAGAGGGAAACGGACATACTGGCCCGGAACGGACTCGAGTCAAAGCAATATCTTATGCTGACCGTGCACAGGCCCTCGAACACGGACAACAAAGCGCATTTGGAGGCGATTTTAAGCAGCCTGGACGGGCATGATGTGATATTCCCTGCGCACCCCCGCACGGTCAAGTTCCTGGACGAGCACGGAATCGCTGTTCCTGAAACCGTGAAAATGATCAAGCCAGTGAATTATATCGAGTCTCTTCATCTCATAAAGAACGCGAGGAAATTGCTCACCGATTCCGGCGGAATGCAGAAGGAGGCCTACTTCTTCGGCACACCGTGCATTACCTTAAGGGACGAGACAGAATGGGTGGAGACAGTCCAGGACGGATGGAATGTCCTGGTCGGCGCCCATCCCACGATGATAAGCGATGCCATTGACAAATTCGAACCATCCGGCAGCCGCCCGTCAAGCTACGGCGACGGTCATGCCAGCGAAAAAATCGTGGCAATGCTCGAGTCAATTTAAAATTATATAATTATTTATCTCTTCGTATAGAAATCATTCGCTCTAGCGGCAGCCTGGCATTTTCTATGATTTCCCGCGGCAGCTCGACCCGCGGCGCGAGGTTTCCGAGGCTTCTGAGCACTTTCA
>DAOVAY010000001.1 GCA_030670795.1 Methanobacteriota archaeon
CTCGTGGGAAACGCCATAGTCTATGTCATCGAGCCGATGGTCAATGACACCGAAAACGAGGGGGTGATTATAGAGATCGGCGTGGAGATGGACCTGCCGGATGGCTGGATCGGAATGCGCATCTATTGGGCCAACTACACCATAGACGTCAAGACCAACTCCTCTGTGTTGGGAGTGACCTTTGACAAGGACACGATGGCGATTACATTGAGTGTTAGCGGTCCCAACGGAACTATCGGTGCTTGCGAGGTTGTCGTTCCTAAGTCGTTGATGTCTTCTATGTCGAACTTGGAGGTTCATCTGGACGGGAGTTCGTTAAATTTCGTTTTGACTCAGAACGAGACACATTTCATCGTTCATATCGAGTATGCTCACAGTACGCACAAGCTCACAACCTATTTGGAGGGGGGGCCCATTGTGGGAGGGGAAGAGAAGGCGATGTTTCCGTATTGGGTCATAGTGGTGATAATGGTCAGTGTGATAGCGGTTGCACTACTTATTAGGAGAAAGGGAGCGATTTCCGAAGGTGGAGAGGACAAAGAGAAAAGACCCGAGGAGGCGGAAAAATCCCAAGAAGGAAAAGAATAGCCTCCAAAGACCGAAGAAACGACATCAGAGCCGCCCCCACAGTCACCAGAGGAGTGAACGAAATAGAATAGGTGATAAATCAGGCCTGAGTTATTTTCTTCTTTAAATCGGATTTTATGACAAATCAGAGGAATAGCTCACGAAGGTGCTCTGGCATATTACTAAACAGATCTAAATCCCCATCCCAATCGCGTAATTCATCTTTGTAATTTGTTTCGATATTAGTAATCGCATCCTGCATTCTGACATGGAGTCTTTCGGTACCCTTTCCTTCAAGCACGACAGCCAGAAAAATATACTTTCCATGCTCTATATGAATCTCAAGCTCACCATATTGAAGCCGCTTGAGTGTTTCTGTTTTATCGCTCTCTGTGCGGAAAGAATCTTTGATGAAAATCTGTACTGCAGAGAGCATTCCACTAAGGATTGTTTTGTCAATCACACCTTTGTCCTTCCCAACATGAGATATCAAAAGACCCGATTCGTAAATCATAAATACCTGACGAACATCGTAAAGTCTTTCTGGTTCCATAATCTTTCTTCTTTTGGTGAAATAGACAACAGTGGAAAACCCTATAGCCAGGTAGAAATATGCCATCACGAACATGCTTCCTGGTATGTTTTCGAGCGTTGAAATGTCGTATGCGGTGATGACCGCATTTATCAGGTCTCCTACTGTGAACAGCAATATGCCCACAGTCAGATAAGCCCAGTAAAAGGCCAGCTTGCCCTTGCGGTAAACATGAAGGAGTAAGAACAACACCAACAGCAGGACCATGTCGAGGTAAGGGTATGCGATGGCAATGAACTTCAAATACATGGAAGGAAGCACTAGTGAGTTACCGACGGCATTTCCTATCGGTATCAGAAGGGCGAGGGAAATACTGAACATAAAAAGTGTGATAAGTATGAGTAGCCTGACATTTGCATATTCAGCATAAGAAAAAAGTGTTTTCCAGCATGTGTATATGAGGGGCATGTAGCAGACGAGCCCAAGGATAAGCGAGAGGTAGAATAATGAGAGCACGAGACCTGTGTAAGACATTATTACCCAGAGAATTTCTGCTAAGAGTAGTAAGCCAGCAAAGATAAAAAAAGAGTTTGCAATAGACCTGAAAGCCTCATCTTTATTATTTTTGCGTGCGATTATAACGAGTGCACAAATTGCACTCAATCCAACTATTGTAAGACCATTGATGTACATTCCTGCTTCATGCGTTGGAAGTAAAATATGTCCGAAGGAAATCAGTATTATAATGGGGGTTAGCATGAAAATCAAACGTGAAAACTGCTTTGTCTTGAACTCCATAGTATCGCATATATTTTCAATCCTAATAAATGTTCTGCGTTCGTAATTTTTAATCCGAATTCGCCTTTCCGTGATTGTTTCTGATTACACTCATCGGTGCATTGCCTGCCTTGCCTTTTTCACAATTTCTCAAGCGCATAATAAAGCTTGATTTCCTCTATTTCCTCGAATATCTTTGGCACGACCTTTACTCTCATTCCTATTTTTATGACTTCTGGCTCTGTGTTTTCAAACCACGAGATAAGTCTTCCGCCGCTGTCGAGGTCGATGAGCCCCAACGTGTACGGCGCGATGTCTTCGAAGCCTGCCGGGGGAGAGTTTACAGTTGTAAATGTCACGAGTGTGCCGGTGGGTTTCGCATCGATGTATTCGAAGTCTCCGCTGAGGCATTTTATGCAGTCAGCCCTTGGCGGGAATGTCTCCTCGCCGCAGCTCTTGCACTTACTGCCAACCAGCTTCCCCTTATGCAGTTCATCTGCGAATTCCGAGACTTTCGTATACGGCGTGTAATTGACTTTTCCAAAATACTTGAACGGCATATTTTTACCTCCTTTATGACCTCTTGTAAATGTGCACAAAGCAGTACTGGCCGATTCCACCGACATTGTGCGTCATCCCGATGTCAGCGCCATCCACCTGTCTTTCTCCGCATTCTTCCCTCAACTGCTTCACGATCTCGACTGTTTGAGATGCGCCGGTCGCTCCGACAGGGTGGCCTTTTGCCTTCAATCCGCCATCGACATTTACCGGGTGTTTGCCTCCGATATATGCCTGCCCATCTTCCTCGAACTTGCCGCCTCCGCCCTTCTCCACAAAGCCGATATCCTCCAATGCGATAATTTCTGCGATGGTAAAGCAATCATGGACATCCGTGACCTTGATATCATCCGGCCCGACTCCCGCCATCGCGTACGCTTGCTTGGCGGCAGCCACAGCGCTGGGTATTGAGGTCATGTCCGGTCTGCGCAGAACTGATATCGGGGCGCTGGCACAGCCCAAGCCTTCAAGCCATACGGGGGTATCGTTATATTTCTTGGCCAGCTCATCGCTCGTGACAATTAACGCACACGCACCGTCCGCATTGGCGCAGCAATCGTATACTCTAAGCGGATAAGCCACATAATCGGATGCAAGCGCCTTCTCCAGTGTGATCTCCTTCTGGAAAAGAGCGTAGGGGTTCTTCGCGGCATAGTGATGACTTTTAACCGCGGTCTTGGCCAGCTGCTCGCTCGTGGTCCCGTAGGTTTCCATGTGCTTGTTGGCGTACATCGCATAGTACGCCGGGAACGTGATTCCAAAAATCGATTCCCACTGGACGTCACCCACCCGCCCCATCAATCCCTGTATCTCCGCGGTGGTGAGCTCGGTCATCTTCTGCACTCCCAGAACAAGAACCGTATCATGCAGGCCCGACTTTATTGCCATGTATGCGCTTCTCAAAGCAGCTGAGGATGACGCGCAGGCGGCCTCGGTGAGCCAGGTCGGTTTGTCATTCAGGCCGAGGTACTCTGTGATCATGCCCGGTAGCGAACGTTGTTTATGATACTCGGGTGACGAGCCCACGATAACGGCATCGATGTCATTCCTGTCCAGGTTGTTCACGTCATCCAAAACTTCCCTGTAAGCCTCGAATGCCAGCTCCTGGACGGTAGCGTCGCTCCTCCTCCCGAACTTGCCATGTCCTACACCTACAACACCAACCCTCACATCATCACCTCAAATATACTGGCCGCCATCGACTTTGATGACTTCCCCGGTTATGTGTCTTGATTTCTCAGAGCATAAGAATACTACGACATTTGCGACGTCATCCGATTCAGCCAGTCGACCCAGAACTGTTTCGTCGGTAGCCGTGTCCAGGAATTGCTGGGGTATCTTTTGAGCCATCTCTGTCATGACCATACCAGGACAAATGCAATTGACATTTACATTGAACTTGCCGAGCTCCTTGGCCAAAGACTTGGTCAGAGCGATTTCCCCGCCTTTGGATGCAGAATAATTTGTCTGGCCGAACTTTCCTCTGAGGCCGTTGATCGATGAAATGTTCACGATCTTACCATACCTTCGGTCCTTGAAATGGCCTGCTGCCAGTTTGTTGTAGATAAAACAACCTTTGAGGTTTGTGGCGATCACAGTATCGAACTGCTCCTCCGACATCTTCCATATGACACCGTCCCAGTTTATCCCGGCATTGTTTACCAGGATATCCAGATGCCCGAACGTCTCCAACACCTTTTCGAACATCTTCTGGGCATCTTCGTAACTGCTGACATCTGCCTTTACCGCCAGGGCATCTCTCCCCATCTTTTTGATCTCCTCGACGATCTCTTTTGCCTCCTTGTCGCTTTTCCTGTAATTGATAGCGACATTGCAGCCCTCCCTGGCTAACATTAAAGCTACAGCCCGTCCGATTCCTCGGGTCCCGCCAGTGACTATCGCACACTTTCCTTTGAGTTCCATTGGTTTCACCTTTAATCGTTGGTGTATACAACCCCCCATATATTTAGTTTTTATTTTTACAGTTGATGGTCGAGAACGCCCAAGCTCTTTAGGCTTGGGATGGATCGACCAGTATCTTGGTAAAGAAGGGAATCCGCCGTATGCTCATCGATAAGTAGTCACATAAACACGAAGCCAAGATACTGGCTTCGGGAATTTGAGCATATGGCTGTTTAAATGTGAACTTCCAGGCCAGGTTCACAACGCCAAGTCGTTTCGCAAAACACGTAGTGGTTTGCGTTAAGACGAGCTGTGGCTCGTCTGTTTATGGCCTGGTAGTTTACAGAGAACAAAGGAAAAAGTTATAATACAGTTTCATTATATCGGTTTTGTAGCTACATTGTAGTTGGGAGGCCTTTGATGGAAGACACACCTTCTAAATTTGAGGTTTACGGTCAGGAGATGATCGAGAAGCACGTGAAAAAGTCTGGCAACAGCGGCAGGATATACCTTCCACCTGATTGGATAGGCAAGAAGGTCAAGATAATAAGGGTGGAGTGAGGGATTTATGACACAAATTTCAGTACGTTCGATGGTGGAGAAAGACATAGACCAGGCAGCCGAAATTCACAGGAAGGTCTTGCGGAAAGGATTGACCCAGGACACATCCTACAATATCGAAGAATTGTTCAAGGCCTCAATTGCCAGCAATCCAAAAACCTGCCTCGTCGGGGAGCTGGACGGTGAGGTCGTGGGATTCATAATCGGCAGGGTCAAGGAGTGGAGTTTCGGTGTGGAACGCAGCGGCTGGATAGAATTGATAGAGGTCGACCCAGCTCACATGGGGGAGGGAATCGGCAAGACCCTTGCAAAGGACTTGATCGCCTATTTCAAATCAGAGGGCATAGGCGAGATATACACCTCCGTGGGGTGGGACATCGGTGACATCATCGCCTTCTTCAAATCGATCGGTTTCGACAAGAGCAGTTTCATCAATCTTAAATTTGAGTCTGATTGACTTATGAGCATTAGTAAAGAGAGGGATAGAAATGATTGAACAATTCAAGGAATGGGAAAAGAACAGGCACGAATACGCCAAGGATTGGCAGGAGCGCACCGGAGGTAAAGTGATGGGTTACTTCTGCACATATGTGCCGGAGGAGATACTCTATGCAGCAGGGATATTGCCGGTGAGGATACTGGGCAGCCATGAGCCCCAGGACGTTACCGAGCCTCACATCTTTGCTATGTTCTGTCCGTTCTGCCGCGATTGCCTGGCCCAGGGGCTGAAAGGCAGGTACGACTATCTCGACGGAATAATGATCGCACAGTCCTGTCTGCACATAAGACAGACGTTCTGGAGCTGGGAGAAGCATGTTGGTGTGGAATACAGCAAGTTCTTCATAATGCCCCACAAGATCCAGAGCAAGGATGCCCCGGAGTTCCTGAGAGGCGAGATGGAAGACCTCAAGAAAGAGATCGAGGAATTGACAGGCAAGGAAATAACGGAGGAAGCGCTCGACAACGCCATTGCAGTCTACAACAAGAACAGGGAACTGATGAGGAAGTTGTACGACCTTCGCAAGGAGCCCAACCCGCCGATATCCGGTGAGGAGGCCATGGAGATCACCATGGCCCAGCAGATGGTGGACAAGGCAGAGCACAACAAGGCACTGGAAGAACTGCTGGCCAAACTCCCGTCAAGGACAGACACCCTATCCGGAACAAGGCTGATGATTGTAGGTTCTGAGGACGACGACCTCCAGTTCCTCAACATGGTGGAAAACTGCGGTGGCTTGTTCGTGATAGACGATCACTGCACAGGAAGCCGTTATTTCTGGAACCAGGTGATACCCGAAGAGGACCGATTGATGGCTATTTCTAAGAGATACATAGACAGGCCGCCCTGCCCGTCCAAGGACTGGGAAGAGCGCAAACGCATACCGCACGTGCTGACCCTCGCGAAGGAATGGGATGTTGCGGGTGCGATAATCATGCAGCAGAAGTTCTGCGACCCGCACGAGCTGGACTTTGTGGCCATAAAGAAGGCCCTCGAGGAGAACGGTGTGCCCACCCTGTTCCTCGAGTTCGATGTGACAGTACCAATCGGCCAGTTCAAGATAAGGGTGGAGGCATTCTTGGAAATGATCGGAGATGAGGATTTGTTCTGAGGAGGTGTATGATATGGTAGAAGCAGAAGTGAAATACCCGACAGAATCATTAAAGTGCTGGAACAAGGCAAAAGATATCAGAATGAAGTATTACCAAGATTACGCAGAGGCCCATGACAAAGGCGGGCTCAGGTGGGCTGGCGGGGCCTGGACCTTCGATGCGATCCCAGCAGGCCTTGGGGATGATGTATATCCGATAACCAGTGAGCCATACGGCGCATCAATCGCGTTCGACAAGGAACTCTCATTGGAATGCATGGAGGCAACCGAAGTAAAGGGCTACCCCAGAGACTTGTGTTCCTACATGCGCAACTACTGGGGCTCGATACTTACGGACAAGTTCGCATTCGGATACAAGGACGGAGAATTCATGCCCAGATTTGCAGGTGCCGAACCCCTGCCGTTCCCGAAACCCGATTTCCTCTGGCAGGACCACATATGCTGCTCGCATGCCAAGTGGTACCAGGTTGTGTCAGAACTCGAAGGTGGGATACCAACATACACAGTGGACAACGCTGTAGGGCCAGCTCACGAGATCAATGATAGAAAAATTAAGTTCGTTGTTGAGCAGCTAAAGGAAGGCATCACATTTCTGGAGAAGACCACTGGCCGAGACTTTGATGATGAACTTATGTACAAGGCCATAAGGAATCACTTTGTTTCAACATCGAAGTGGGCCGAGATCTGCGAGCTGAACAAAGCCATTCCAGCACCACTGGATGAAAAATCCATCTACTCGCTCTATGTGTTCGGCACTCTTCAAAAGGCAGGGCAACAGGTGGCTGATTTTTATGAAAAAGACCTTCTTCCGGAAGTACAGGACAGGGTCAGAAGAGGCATCGCCGCAGTCCCGACCGAGCGTTTCAGGGTGATGTCGGACACACAACCGCCGTGGAGTTTCCTCAAGGTGTTCAGATATCTCGAGAAGTTCGGTTGCGTTTCCGTCGGTTCTCTATACACCTTCGGGCTCATCGGCCAATGGGAAATAAAAGAGGACGGCACCTGGGGTCCGATGCCTATTCCGGACGTGGAGTTCTCCGGCAGAGACCAGGCTCTCTACGAGTATGTGAAATACGAATTGAACAAGCCGGAATGGCAGCATTTCTATTCCTGTCATATCAAGAGCGACATGATGGTCAGGATAGCCAGGGAGTGGAAGCTCGATGGCGCGATGCTCCATTACAACAGAGGTTGCGAGGGCTTGAGCATCGGAATTGCGGAAAACAGACTGGCACTTCTCGATGCAGGCTTTCCGGTAATGGCATTCGAAGGAAATAATGCGGATGAGAGGGAATTCGACGAGGCCAGGACAAAGGCCAAGATAGACGCGTTCATGGAAACACTTGGAGCAAAATAATGGAGGAATGAAGATGATCACAATGGGAATAGACATGGGAGCGAAGACCATAAAAGTCGTGATACTGAAAGACAACGAAATCATTGGAAAATCCATCGTGGTGGCAGGCTTTGAGGTGGAAAAAATGGCCAACGAGGCGATCGACAAGGCCCTGAGCGAAGCCGGCATTACGAGGGACGACATATCCAAAACAGTCTCGACTGGTGCTGGTGAGAAACAGGCCCCCTTCTACGACGAGACTAAATCCGTGGTGGGCTGTGATTCGCTCGGAGCGGCATTTCTTCATCCGCCTGTCAGATGCGTCATAGATGTCGGCGCGGAAGAGGGCAGGGGAATGAGATGTGACGAGACCGGTAAGATACTGGACTTTGAGGTCAATGAGAAATGCGCGGCCGGTGCAGGAGCTTTCACAGAGGCAATGTCCCGAGCATTGGAAGTGCCACTTGAAGAGCTGGGCGCCCTGTCTTTGAAGGCGACGGAGGACGTCCCGATGAACGCTCAGTGCACTGTATTTGCGGAATCTGAGGTCGTGACGATGGTACACAACAACGTTCCGAAGGAAAACATGGCAAAAGCAGTTCACGACGCAATGGCCAGCAGGATAACTTCGATGGTCAGGAAGATAGGCTTCAAGAAAGATGTGGTCCTCATAGGCGGTGTGGCAAAGAACGTCGGTTTTGTGAGCTCTCTCAATGCTGACCTTGAACTTGAAGTCGTTGTACCAGAAGAGCCGGAGTTCGTCGGAGCCCTGGGCGCGGCATTGGCCGCGGCCGGCTGGAAAGGAGGTGCATGACATGACGGAAAAACAAGAGTTATGGAGATGGACAGAATCGAGATGGACCAATCCAGATATAGATTGGAAGGGAAAATTGATCACCTCGGGTGTGGACGTGGGCTCGGTAAGTTCGCAGGCGGTCATATTGGCAGATGGCGAGCTCTATGCCTATTCCAACATGAGAACCGGTTCGAACAGCCCGGATTCGGCAATGAATGCAATAAACTGGGCAATGGAAGACACAGGTCTTACGCTGGACGATATAGCTTATACTGTCGGCACGGGATACGGGCGGGTCAATGTGCCCTTCAGCCAACGCGCCATCACCGAGATCGCGTGCCATGCCAGAGGGGGCAACCACATGTACGGCCCAACTGTAAGGACAATCCTGGACATGGGCGGTCAGGACTGCAAGGCCATACACTGCGATGAAAAGGGCAAGGTGACTAACTTCCTCATGAACGACAAATGCGCAGCTGGCACTGGTCGGGGCATGGAGGTTTTTGCAGACCTCCTTGGCGTGTCGATCAATGATATAGGGGAACTTTCTCTTGATATAGACGAGGAGCCTCCACCGGTAAGCAGCACGTGTGTGGTCTATGCAAAGACAGAAGCCACCGGCCTTCTCAGGGAAGGTTGGCCGACGAACAAGGTACTGGCTGCTTACTGCTCGGCGATGGCCCACAGGATAATGACCCTCCTGGAGAGAATTGGCGTCGAGAAGGACTTTGCAATAACCGGCGGGATAGCCAAGAACAAGGGCGTTATTACCAGGCTGCAGAAAGAGGTAGGGACAACGATATTGGAGACTGAATACGATACTCAAATCGCCGGCGCCCTGGGTGCGGCCCTGTTTGCAAAAGCACTGAAAGAGAAGGGGAAGTAGGGAGATGAAAACATGATAGCAAACTACGGATACAAGGACGGCTCCGGGGAATACTTCATAACGATCGACACCGACAAGTGCAACGGTTGCAGAGACTGTGTGACTGCCTGTCCATATGGGGTGCTTGGCGTGGGGCCGGATGAGAACGACCCGCTGTCCGATGATGAAGTGGCTTTTGTCACCGAGGCGGAGAGAAAGAAGATAAAGTACACTTGCGCTCCCTGCAAACCGACGACCGACAGGCCCCAGCTCCCCTGTGTGGCAGCCTGCAAGCCAGGTGCAATATCACATTCCTGGTAAACTTCAGATCACTCTTAATTTCCCGATTATCGAGAGGGATAGCATGAGCATCACATTGAGAATCAACGGTGAAGTCATCAAGGCCGAAGAGGGTATGACGATACTGGAGGCAGCCCAGGCCAGCGAAATTTACATTCCGAGGCTGTGCTATCATCCGAGTCTCGGAAGCTCCCACGGTCTTGAGCCCGTCGAGGCGGTGTACAGGGAGGACGGCGAGTTTCACAATGACGGTTCCGGGCCGGAGGACGGTTTTTCAGGCTGTCGTTTATGTCTCGTTGAGATAGACGGACGCGGCGGGCTTTTCACGTCCTGCGATACTGTCGTCAAAGAAGGCATGGTGGTCAACACAGAGACCGAGGCGGTAAAGGAGGAGCGGAGGGACAACCTCGCAGAGATACTGAGAGACCATCCCCACGCCTGTCTTCTTTGCGCCCAGCAGGAGGGCTGTTCAAGAACGCAATGCTCTACAAACGTGCCGGAGGACGAGCGCTGCTGTCCCCTGCTGGGGCACTGCGAGCTACAGAAAATATCACAGTATGTTGGTGTCAGGGAGGACCTTACAAAATACGTGTTCAAAGACCTTCCAAAACACGAGGACGAGGCGCTTTTCAACCGCGATTACAACCTGTGCGTCTCCTGCTTGAGATGTATCCGAGCATGCCGTGATTTGAGAGGGATAGAAACTCTGGGCTTCGTCTACCGGAACGGCAAGGCCATCGTTGGCCCCACCAAGAGTACGGATTTAGCCGGTTCGGACTGCCGGTTTTGCGGTGCCTGCGCCGAGGTGTGCCCCACAGGAGCGATAACAGACAAGGATTTGCCCAGAGGAGAGAGGGAGGATGTACTGGTCCCGTGCATTGCGAATTGTCCGGCAGGCATAGACATACCGAGATATATCTGGCACGTCAGTGAGGGCAGGTATTCAGAGGCTACGGCGGTGATAAAAGAGAAGATACCGTTCCCCAGGATCCTGGGATGGGTGTGCTTCCATCCATGTGAGGACGCTTGCCGCAGAGGAGAACTCAACAAACCAATGGCCATATGCGCCCTGAAACGGTTTGCCGCAGAGCATGTCAACGACACATGGAAGCCGGATGTAAATGAACCTACCGGAAAAACAGTGGCGGTGATAGGAAGCGGCCCTGCAGGACTATCTGCGGCATACTATCTGGCCTTATCGGGGCACGGCGTGACTGTTTTCGAGGAAGGGGACAAAATAGGCGGCATGTTGAGATACGCCATTCCTGATTACCGCTTGCCCCCGGACGTACTCGACGAGGAGCTGAAAGTTCTGGACGAGCTCAATGTGGAATTAAGAACAAACACCAGGATCGGAGAAGGCATTACGATACCCGACCTGAGGCAAGACTTCCAGGCGGTGTTTATCGGCACTGGTGCCACCCAAAGCAAGAAGATACCGGTAGACGGCTCCGAACTGGACGGTGTCGAATGGGGCCTTGATTTCCTGAGGCATGTGAAAAAGAAGGAAGTGACTTCAATTACTGGACGAGTGACTGTCATCGGCGGTGGTAATGTCGCCATAGATGTCGCGAGAACTGCTGTGCGATTGGGTGCCAGCGAGGTCCAGCTTGCCTGTCTGGAGAGTGATGAAGAGATGCCGGCTCACGATTGGGAGATAGAGGAGGCCGGTGAAGAAGGGGTAATTATGAACCCCTCCTGGGGCCCGAAGAGAATCCTCGGCGATGACAAAGTAACGGGAATCGAGCTGGTCAAATGTACCTCAGTGTTCGACAGCCGGGGCAACTTCGCTCCCGAATTTGACGATACTACGACCACGACCAAAGAAACAGAGAATGTGATTCTGGCAATAGGTCAAAGCTCGGACCTTTCCTTCGTTACCGACATAGACACAAAAAAAGGTACGATACCCACAAATGAGGAGATGCAGACCAACACTGCCGGCGTCTTTGCCGGCGGCGAAGTTGCGAGGGGACCATCATCTGTCGTGGAGGCAGTGGCGGACGGAATGTCCGCAGCTTCGGCGATAGATAAGTATCTGGGCGGCACCGGAGAAATCCATGAATCATTCATGGAACAGGATGAGCCGAGTCCGAGAATCGGCAAGGCAGAGGGCTTTGCCGAAATGAGCCGGGCAGAGGTTCCGAAAAGACCGGCCGGGGAACGGAAAAAATCCTTTGATGCTGTAGAACTCGGCTATGATGACAGCCAGGCCAGGCAGGAGGCGGGACGCTGTTTGAGATGCGACCTGCGCCTCATGATACTGCCTGTGACCCTTCCGCCGGACAAGTGGCTGGAGCTCAACGAGGAAAATGTAGCAGAGGTCCCCGAAATCGAAGGGGTGTTCCAGCTGTTGGATGAGGACAAAAACTTAATAGTCATCAAGGGCACGATGGACATAAAATCTGACCTGATGGAAAAATTGGGTTCGCAGACGAAGGCAAGGTATTTCGGGTTCGAGCCGGACCCGATGTATTCGAAGCGCGAAAGCGAGTTGATCCAGCAATACGTCCAACAGTTCGGGAAGATGCCGGAAGGTGACGGTGAGGAGGATGACCTTGATGATTTATTTTGATATTAGAGATTTAGGGAGGAACAGAAATGAAAATTGACAAAGAAAAATTGATGGTTCGCGTCATGAAAGAAGGTGACATCCAGGCGATAATAAACATAGATGCCAAGGTGACGGGGATCAAGAGAGCGGAGTATTATGAAAGAAAGGTAGCATCGATGCTGGACAACAAGGGTAGCATTGCAACTTCACTGGTTGCAGATAACGACGGGCTCGTTATAGGCTTCATAATGGGCAACATTTACACAGGCGAGTTCGGCATTCCCCAGACCACGGCATCACTCGACACCATCGGAATAGACCCGGATTATGCAAATCAGGGCACAGGCGCACTTCTGCTCGAGGAGTTCATCAGACACGTCAAGGTGGCAGGGGTTAAGGACATCCAGACCCTCGTGGACTGGGACAATATCCGGTTGCTGAGGTTCTTCAACAAGAACGGATTCATACCTTCAAGGACTCTTAACCTTGAGAAGAGGATATGATGGCCGAAGTCATTGATATTAAGAAAAACCCTTTGGAGAAGGAGGGTTGGCAACGGCGCTCCATACTCGACGAGCCGCGTTTGAGCGAGGTCGTGGAGATGTACGAGAGCATGGGACTGGATGTTATTGTGGTCGACTTCGAGCCGGAACTGGCGGAAGGGTGCAAGACCTGCCTGGCCTGTCAAACCGGAAAGTTCAAGGTCGTTTATACTAGACCCAAGAACGGTGACGGAGGTTCGGATGACCTCTTCTAAGTTGCTTGTTGAGCGATTGGCCGTAGGCCCGCTTTTCACGAACTGCTACATTGTATGGGATGAAGGCACAGGCCGCGGCGTGATAATCGACCCAGGTGAAGAGGGAGAAAAGATATTGATGAAAGTCAGTGACATCGGAGTAAAGATAGATAACATCCTTGCCACACATTGCCATTTCGACCACATAGCTGCAGTTGCTCAACTCAAGAGGGAGATCGATGCAAACTTCTTGGCTCACAAGAAGGATTTGTTCTTTGTCGAGGACGGCCAAGCCTCGGCCCGAAGATGGGGTTTTGATATCGAGCAACCCCCGAATCCGGATAGATTTATCGAGGATGGGGAAAAGATAGCAGTTGGAAATCTTGCTTTGGATGTATTGCATACGCCAGGACATTCGCCGGGCGGCGTGAGCTTCCTGCACGAGGGCATGGTCTTTGCAGGAGATTGCCTGTTCCAACGCTCGATCGGAAGGACAGACTTTCGCAAAGGTTCTTTTGAAATATTAGAAAACACCATCAAGACTCGACTTTACACCCTGCCAGACGATACGATAGTTTATACAGGCCACGGCCCAGTCACCACAGTGGGCGAGGAGAAGATGCAGAACCCGTTCGTTAAACAGTCAGGGGGCGTAACTTGATGAAGCTGGCAATAGAACTGACCAAGCCTTTCTCGGATGCTGTCGGCAAACGCGAGCTGGAAGTAGATTTCGATGGCAGAAGTGTCGAAGAATTACTTCAGCATATGACAGAAAAATACCCGAAACTGAGGAAAGAAATATACGGCGAAACAGGCGAGGTCACAGAGTATGTGATCGTATTTGTGAACGACAAGCCGATATCCGCCCTGGATGGAACGGATACTGGACTGAAGAATGGGGATAAGCTCTTATTCTTTTTTCCCATCAGTGGTGGATGAGTAAAAAGTGATAAAATGTTGAACAGAAAGCTCGGTATCATTGATCTATCCAAAAGAAAGGTTAAAATTACGCAAACTCCAGACAATCTGAAAAAAGCCTTTTTAGGGGGACGGGGACTTAACATCCATTATCTTTATGATATGGTGAAGTCAGACATCGACCCGCTCGGACCTGAAAATGTCTTAATTTTCGGGACCGGCTTTTTGACAGGTACCTTGGTTCCGAATTCCAGCCGCTTCAACGTTTCAGCCAAATCACCGGAGACAGGCATACTCGGAGATGCGAACTGCGGCGGCTACTTCGCAGCAGAACTGCGGTATGCCGGCTTTGACAGACTCATTATCCTTGGCAAAGCGAAGGAACCGAGCTATCTGCATGTGACAGATGGCACGATCGAGATCAAAGGCGCGAAGGAATATTGGGGGTTAGACACCACAGATGTACAACTGGCCTTCAAGAAAGACCTCGGTCAAGTGGAGGCCGCGGTGTGCGGTGTGGCAGGCGAGAACCTCGTCAGGTTCGCATGCGTCAGGACTGGGGTGAAAAACGCTGCCGGCCGCTGCGGTCTCGGCGCGGTAATGGGCTCGAAAAATTTGAAGGCGGTTGTGACCAAGGGAACACAAGGTATCGAGATAGCTCATCCGGAGAAGATGTTCGAGGTTGTCGAGGAGCTCAAGGATTATTTGATGAGCTCTAAGATCACTCCGATACTCGGCAGTGTCGGAACTCCGCTTCTCTACGAGGTCAGCAATGCATTCGGCGCAATAAGAACGAAGAACAGCCAGCTTAACGCCTGGTCAGATACATTGAACGCGGATGTCGTGGAGACCTTCGTGGACAAGATGATAGGATGCTCGTCCTGCTTCGTCCATTGCCGCCACAGGAACAAGCTCGGCGGCGAGGGCCCGGAGTATACTGCCCTCGGTCTTCTGGGTGCGAACCTCGGAATTGAGGACACGGCACATGTCATCGAGCTCAACAACATATGCAATGAGCTCGGTCTGGACATATCCTCCTCTGGTACGATTCTCGCGTGGGTGTTTGAGCTGTACGAGCGTGGGATTATCGATAAGAAGATGGCCGGCGAGAAACTCCGCTTCGGCGATTTCGAGTTGGCAAAGAGCCTCCTCTATAAAATATCGCGAAGAGAGGGTTTCGGAGACATACTGGCGGAGAGCACGAGGAACGTCGAGCGATTTGGTGAAAAATCAAAGGATTACCTCATCGCGGTCAAGGGCTTGCCGCAGAGCGACCCGCACGATGTCAGATACATGAAAGCGTTCGCGTTGGGAATAGCCACCGCCTCGAGAGGCGCAGATCACCTCCGAAGTAGGCCGACGCTCGAAATATTCTTCAACCTTCCAAAAGAGGTCAGGGAGCGGATTTACGGCAAGGGCGTGACAAATGACCCGACATCCTATATCGCAAAGGAGAAGCCCGTATATTTCTCTGACAACATCTTCGCTGCCATCGACTGTCTGGGCATATGCAAGTTCATTTGTCATGGTTTCAACAGCCCGCATTACGTGGACTATGCCTGGATGAAGAAGCTCATTCATTGCACATCCGGCTGGCAGTTCAAAGAGAAGGAGATCGAAGCTGTCGGGAAGAGGGTTATCGACATCGAGAGAATGTTTAACACCAGAGAAGGAATCACGCGAAAGGACGACACACTGCCAAAACGATACTTCGACGACCCGATGCCCTTGAAGATAGCAAAAGGACATCATATCGACAGGAAAGAATTCGACAAACTCCTCACAAGATACTATAAAATTAGGGGTTGGGACAAAGACGGCCAGGTCAAAAAGGAGCGCGTCAGGGAGCTGGAGGCACTGCAATGAAGTATCTGTACGTTTACCCTGAGAAATGTACCGGATGCAGGGAGTGCTCTCTCGCCTGTTCGCTCACCAAATTCGGTGAGTGCAATCCGAAGAAGGCGGCCATTACCGTTATCAGGGACGAGTTCAACAAATACGAGTTTCCCATTGTGTGCTATCAATGTGAGGACCCGGTATGCTTGAAATACTGCCATCAAAACGCTTACAGCATAGAGGACGGGGTTGTCATCAGGGACGAGGACAAGTGCATTGGTTGCAGGTTGTGCGCCGTACTCTGCCCGTATAATGCGATAACAGCCATCGACGGCGAGATAATCAAGTGCGACCTGTGCGGCGGGGACCCGATGTGCGTTAAATTCTGTACTACCGGCGCAATTGAATACCTGGACGAGACCGAGGAGCTGGAAAAACGGCGGAAGGAAATGGCGGAAAAGTTCCTGGAGATATCCGGAAAATAAGACTTACCGACTATTTTTTCGCCGTATGCCAGCCCCAGACTTGATACAAAGTTGAAAATCCGTTATCTCGTATGTGGTCAAGAAGCGCATCCAGCAATTTTAATCGCTCTTCATATGGGGTCTTTGGATAAAGACCGGCGGACTGTGCCGGAATGCTGTAAAAATCTTTTACCTCGTCTCTAGTCATTTCTATGGATGAATCGCCTCCACGAATATCCCCGAATCCAACCTCACCAAGGGTCTCTGGCAGCGTCCGGAGGTCCACGATTTTCCGTCCGTAAGGTGCAAACTCCAGCCCGTCTTCGTTGGCTGACATAAATAGGTTTCCGCCGTCAATCTCACCGAACATCCCGATAAGATAGTTCATTCCCACAATTCCGCCGGAATCCAATACTTCAAAAGCGGCGTGAAGGGTCCGGTCGAGGTCAGGTATCAGGAAGATACTGGCGTTGTATAATATAACATCAACTTTGAAATTTATATGCTCTTCAAGTTTTTCCGCATCACACAAGACGAATTCAGTGTTGGGCACATCACTTGATTTATCCTCCGCCACGCCCAACATCATCTCTGAAAAATCTATACCAATGACTTTTCCTTCCTTTCCGACAAGCTTTGCCAAAGCCAAGGTGGAGGCTCCGGTACCGCACCCTATATCGCACACACACATCCCTTTTCGGATGCCGCAGACTGTTGCCAGCTCATAGGTGAGATTGTCGAAAAAACCGTATTTTTTTTCGAAGAGTTCATATGATTCCACAGATTTGTCAAAGTTGGAGCAGATGATTTGTTTTATGAATTCAGGGTCTTTAGTAGTCATTAATTATTCTCCAACTGCTCAAAACGCTTTGGTCTATAGTTCCTCCAGTGCCTTCCTGCACTTCTCGGCCCTGTGCTTCGAGCCCATTTCCTCAAACATCGAGAGGGCCTTTTCAAGGTGCTCCTTGGCCTTGGCGGTTTCTCCTTTAGTTTTGAAGAGGAGGCCATACTCATAGAAAAGGCGTGCCAGTTCTTCTTTATTATCAAACTCTTTGATAATTGATTTGGCTTTCTCGAACTCTTCAATAGATTTGTCCCAATCTTTCTTTTCCCGATAGACCATCCCAAGTACACGATGGCTAATGCCCTCTTCCGTATTCGCCCCGATTTCAACTGATGTCTCAATAGCTTTTTCTGCGTTTTCGAGTGCTCTCTCAACCTCTCCTAAATCCAGATATGTTGTCGCTAGGCCACGGTAGTTATGAACAGAGAGTTTTTTCTCTCCGATTTCCAAACAAATTACTAGGCTCTGCTGGTAGTACTTCAAGGATTTATCTGGGTGGTCTTTACCTATATACACCTCGCCGATGTTACTATAGGTGCTAGCCATGAGTTGTTTATCGCCCATTTTTTTGCATATATCCCGGCTCTCCTCGTACATCTCTAACGCGCCATCGTAGTCCCCTCTAGCATAAGCAATGGTCCCCATGTTGCCATAGGTTTTAGCCATGCTGCGCTTGTCACCTAGATCCATGAATATCCGTAGGCTCTTCTCATATAGCTCCAGCGTGCGATCGTAATCTCCTCTGATTTCGGCAATTATTCCCATGTTGCCATAGGTCTTAGCCAAGCCTTGCTTGTCACCCAGACCCTTGTAAATCTGGAGACTTTTCTCCCAAAGCTCTAGCGTGCCATCGTAATCTCCTCTGTCACTGGCAATTATTCCCATGTTGCCATAGGTCTTGGCCATGCTGCGCCTGTCCCCCAGTTCTTCGTATATGCGCAGACTCTTCTCGTACAGCTCTAACGCGCCATCATAATCGCCTCTGGTTCTAGCAATTACTCCCATGCTGTTGTAGGTTTTGGCCATGCCTTGCCCGTCCTCTAGCTCCTCTTTTATCCGCAGGCTCCTCTCATACAACTCCATGGCGCTATCGTAGTCTCCTCGAAGCTCCTTCAATTTCCCATCTTGGAGTAGTACCTTCGCTTCCAAGGTCTTGTCCCCACAATCCATAGCATATCCTCTGGCCTGTCCGCTCTCCTCAATAGCTATGTCAACCTCGCCAACGAACTCGTGAATCTTCGAGAGCCCGAGTAAGGCATCTATCTTCACGCACAAATCCTCTGCGACCTCTAGCGCTCTCTCATATGCCTTTATCGCCTCGTCGGCACCGTAATCTGTCCAGGCGTGGGCACCCACATCTATCAGATACTTCGCTGCCTTTTCGTTAATGCCAGCCTTGTAATAGTGATGTGCTAGCCCGCTCACCACTTCAACTAGATTTTCTTTGTTCAGTTCCGCTATCGTGTCAGCAACTATCCTATGATATTCCCTTCTCAGCTCCTCAGAGATGCCGTTGTACAGAACCTCCCTTATCTTACCATGGTCGAACCTATATTTGTCTTTGAGGTAGTGGATAAGTTTATGGGATTTCTCGATATCGCTCAGGTTCTTGAGGAGCGTGAGCCTTCGCATCTCTGTTGTCTTTTCTAGGACATCAAGTGAGAACTCCTCGCCCACCACGCTCGCGCACTCAAGTATCTCCCTCTGCTCTTTCCTTAATCTGTCTAAGCGTCTCTTAACAACATCATAGACCTTCGTCGGTACATCCAATTTATCAATGTCTGTGACCAATCTCCAGATGCCGTCCTCCCTTCGTGCTATAGCTCCATCCTCGACAAGTAGTTTTAATATCTCTAGTAGGAAGAAAGGAGTGCCTTCTGTCTCCCTGTAAACCTTGTCCAAGAACCCTTTCTCAAAAGATACTTTCCCAAGGGTGGACTCCATGACCTTCTCAGTATCGACCTGGCCTAAGCGTTCCAGAATCATTTTCTCTAACAAGTCCTCCCTGTTCATGTTCTGCATGGCGGTTTCAAGCTGGTGAATCTTTCCATCCTGGGATTCCATTATGTCCTCTGGTCTATATGTTCCGAGTATCAATGTCTTGTTTTCCTTTGTATTCCGTGCAAGGTAATGAAGCAATGCCAAAGAGCTGGAATCTGCCCACTGCAAGTCATCTAGGAACAGAAGGTTTGGTTTATCGCTAGATAGCCTTTGGAGCCCAAGAAGCACACTGTCGAATAGATTTTCTTGGTGAATCTTAGGGTCATCAATGAGGAACCTACCATCGTATTTACCGCTTGTCACTAACTTTGACACTATGTTCTCAACACCCTCAACTTCGTCCAGGTCTCCATCCCAGTCAGTCAGAAGATTGCCATACTCTTCTTGAACCTCTATCAGTTTTTCCTTCATGTCGTTGACCAGAAACTCATTCAAGCTACCCTTGGTTACAGTGATCAGGTGCAAACCCTCGCATTCTTCGACCAATATTTTATACTCCTTATATCCCAGTATGTTCAGGCCACCAGTTCGATCGATCTGGTCGATCATCTGCATTGAATCTTGGACAAAAGTGCCTACGGCCTTCAGCATCGAGGCGAATATCTGCGGGTCAAGCTCTAATTCTTCTCTCTCCGACCTTGTAATTAGTAAACCAGCATCGTTCATCAGGTAG
The DNA here is from genome assembly GCA_030670795.1 of Methanobacteriota archaeon. Taxonomy (GTDB): domain Archaea; phylum Thermoplasmatota; class Thermoplasmata; order SG8-5; family SG8-5; genus SG8-5. Next base: position 19,831 of record DAOVAY010000001.1, read on the forward strand.
GTGGAGACAACTAGCGGTGGCGGGTCCCCCGATATCAGATGGAGTAGGCCAGCTTCCCTGAGAGCTGATTTAATTGGCATCAGCGGTTCCAGACTTTCAGCCAGGCACCAGCCTTGAATTATCTGAACGCCCTTTGATTCTGCAATCTCAATAAGTTCGGATACCAGGCGGGTTTTGCCTATACCTGCCTCTCCCGAAATGAAGATGGTGGAGCCTTTACTGGAAATGGCATTGTCTAGAGATTGTTTAAGTTTAGATAATTCCACATCCCTTCCAACAAGGTCTGGGGTTTTGATGGCTAGCTCTTCCATTAACAAAAGCAATGCGATTGAGATAGAAAAGGTTTTGGAGCGAAGAATAAAACCCCACTCCACTCGATTTATCTATCTGTTTGAGGAGAGACAGTATCAGGCGCGATTACTAGGTTATCATCCAACAGCCTGTCTTCGAATTCACTCACATCTTCGCCCCTTTTCATCAGTGTATAAATGATGCCGGTATTTCGAATGCTACCGATAAACTGGAGTCCCAATATTTTGTTGTCTTTCAAAAGGAGCTTTTTGTGGTAGTGTGGGGTGGGACGCGATATTGTCTTGCACTTGCCGATGACTTGTGAAGTGGAGCCTACAGCCACTACCGGCGTTTCGAAAATATCCAGCACATTCACCACCTCCGCACCCGCATATGTCGCGGGCGCCCCGGCCATGTTCAGGCCTGCAATTCTGCCCTGCTCTATTGCGTTCGGCCAGATGGCAAAGGAGCCCTGTTGCCCCATGATTTGCTCACGGACTTCCACAATGTCGCCGGCGGCGTAGATGTCTTTCTTGTTCGTCTGCATTGTCGAATCAACTATTATCCCCTTGTTGATTTCAATGCCAGCGTCTTGTACGATGCCGGTGTTCGGCACAACACCTATCGCAATCACGACCATGTCACATCTTAGTTTCTTCTTTCCGAGAGATACGCTTTCCACGGTTTTATTGCCGTTAATACTCTTTACGGCATCGTTCAGCACGAGTTTTATGCCGTGTCCTTTGAGGATATTTGCAACCTTTCGGGACATGTCTGGGTCCAGCATTCTTGACAGGATATCAGGAAGTAACTCCACGATGGTAACCTCAATTCCTCTTTTCCTCAACATCACTGCTGTTTCGATGCCCATGAATCCCCCGCCCACGACCACGACCTTGTTGACACCCAGTTCCACATGCGCCAATATGTCGAGAGCAGAATCCAGCGTGCCCATAACGTGCACACCCTTTAATTCCAACCCAGCTATTTCTTTCGGAATGAGGGGGCTCGCACCGGCTGCGATGAGTAACTTGTCAAATTTGATGTTATCCCCTTTCGCAAGCTTGATTTCCTTTTTGCGCGGTAATATCCGGATGGCCTCAGTGTTCTTCATGAACTTTGCATTAAGGCGATGATAGAACTTCTTGTCGAAACGAAGTATCGTCTGTTCGTCTGCTTCGCCGGAGAGCATGTTGGGAAGAGAGCATGGCGAGTATGCTGGGTATTTCTCACGCGAGATTATGGTGATGTCGGATGTTTCGTCAATCTTCCGTATGGCCTGAAGTGCACTCACCCCGGCACCACCGTTCCCGATTATTACGTAATGCAATGGGATTCCACCTATTTTTTATACTCTGGCAGCTCGACCCCCCTAATCAGGGAGACGATAGTTGAATTGTATGGTGTTGGTATTCCATGAATCTTGCCGTACTCTACTATCTTGCCGTTGAGAAATCCAATCTCTGTTTGGCTCCCCCGTTCCACATCCACATGCATGGAGGTCTTGTGATGTCCTGCGTTGTCCAGATAATCCATGCAATGTTCCAGAAATCCAGAGTCATAATGAATGCCAACCGCCTTGGCAACCCCAATTCCCTCACGCAATAAAGCCTCTACAAGTTCCCTGGTCTCTCCAAATTCCATCATCTGTTTCATTGTTCTTCGTGTGAGAGCACAGACAGGACTCAGGGCAGCGTTGAGTATGACCTTCTCCCATTCGTATTTCTTGATTTCCGGGGTGAAAGCAGTCTCCAGGCCCGCTTTAGTGATGACCTCTGCCAGGTCTTTGGCCTTTTCTTCTGCCATTGGATCAATCATGCCGATGTAATTCGGAGCATTGAAGAATGACATACCGATCTTTCCATTGTCCATGAGGTTTCCGGCATAGTTGACGACAATCCTCAGTACATTCTCCTTTCCAAAGACGCCCGCAATGACCTCCTCGGTGTCCATGCCGTTCTGGAGGCTGATAAAGGTTGTGTCAGGTTTCACAACCTTGGCAATCTCCGGTATGACCCTCTCCAAAAGGGATGCTTTGACAGAAACGAATATCGTGTTCACATCTTTATTCTGCAATTCGTCGATGGAATAGCAGATGTTCTCCTGAGGAAATCTCACGTTCAACTCTCTAAAGCCAGTTAGTGTGAGACCACTCCTTTTTATCTCATCCAAGTGATCTTCAAGTATATCCACAAGGACAACTTCGTGCCCTGCGTTCGCAAGGTGGGATGCCATGATACCACCCACAGGTCCTACACCAACAACTCCAAATTTATGATCATCCACCATATTCAATCCACCTCTAACTGTTCTATGAATGCTTCGAAATTCGTCTTTGTTTGTTCGTCAGAAAGACATCTCAGGTCGTTCAAATCTCCGTTAATGACGAGAGCGGGTATGCCAGTCTCTTCTTCAAGCCGTTGTGGCATGCCGTAGCGATTGTTGGAGTTGTTCGGACAGGTTTTTGCATCGTGATATATGACACCGTCAATTTTGAAGAAATCAATCATCTCTTTCAAATATTTCTCCTTTGCCTCATCCGAGCGGACGATGAACAATTCGGTATATGCTTTTGCCATGCTTTTGAACGGGTCAGAAGCATCAAAATCGGAGAATATCCAGCTGTTGCAATACGTGGATGCGACAATGCACGCCTTCCTGCCCGCAAAGAATTCGGAATGGTCCCGCAATCTGCCCCAGACAGGCATGCCTTCCCAAAAAAATCTGAACTGTTCGCCATCTACCGCGCCTTCCTGTTCTCGAATTTTTTCTTCCAATTCTGAGAGTAATAATTTATAGTAATCCACCGCCTGCTGCGTCCCCCTCAATACCACTGCCGGTCCCATGTGAATTGTACTGTCAAAGAAAGTAAGCGGGGAAGGTGCAGCTACCGCCGTGTCCAACACATTCTTCCAGAGGTCAGAGCACTCCCGCGACATAGACAACACTCTTTTTAACTCGTTCATGTCAAACTTGTTGCCGGATATTTTCTCCAAAGGCTCGATCATCTCTTCCATCTGGTGCGCTATGGATTGAACATAGGTGTCTGTAACGTCATTGATCCCTCTGTGTGTGTGAATCCCGACCATCGGAGCGTCGAACTCCGATGCAAACCACCCGAACCAGTCCTGTACATCCCTGCACTGGTTGGTGTTGAAAACCAATACATCCGGTTTGGGCACATTCTTTATTTCAGGATAAGCCCTGGACAATGGCGTGACCTTCTTCAAATACGCACCGATGTCTGCCGTGAGGTATGAACAAATGTCAGGTGAATACCCTATAGCATTGGCATAAGGTATCAAGTCCGTGGCCATCCTCGTGACACCCAGCATGGCAGAATGATTTTCAGGAAAATAAACTGAAAAACCCATGCTCCTCAAAATTTCGGCAGGCCCCACACTAGAACACCACGCGACCTTTTTTTCACTGCTTTTTGCGGCATGGTCCAGCTGATAATAATACTCAGCCATGATCTGCTTCATTTCTTTAGTTGATTTGATTTCCTTTCGAGCCGACTTTATCTCCCCAGCCATCTTATCTCCTTCAATTATTTGAGTACAGTGGAATAAATCATAAGTTGCATCTTATTGTTCATATCCACAAATATAGCAACCAGGAATTATCATGGAACCTATTAATCATTTTGGTGTTTTGATATTATTGTCAAAGGTCAAGAACACTCAGGTCTTTAGGCCTGAGATGAATTGACCTGAATATCATTAAAAGGAGGAGACCGCCGTATGCGCATCAATACCTATTGAAGGAACTCGAAGTCATCAACTTCGAGAAATCGCGCATATGGCCGCTTAAAAGTGAACTTCCAGGCCAGGATAGAAACGCCAGGTTGTTAAGACGAGCTGTGGCTCGTCTGTTTATGGCCAGGTAGTTTACGCCACCCATACTAATGATTAAATATTGACAGGCACTTTACCTCAGATAGTGGGCCATACCCAGTTATAATCCCTCTAAAGGTGAAGTTATGAAAAGTGAGGAATATTTCGCAGGCATCGATGTCGGGACATCGTACGTGAAAACCGCGATCATAGACGATAAAAACGATATCATAGGCTCCTTCATAGAACGTACTGGTGCAGATATAAAGTCATCAATTAATGTCGCCTTTGAAGGGGCCATTGCTGAGGCCGGAATACCCAGATCAATGATAAGGAATGTTACTGCAACAGGATTTGGAAAGAGCCAGGCACCTGTTGCCGACACGGTAAAAACAGAGATAAGCTGCCATGCCAAAGGTGCTTTTCATCATTTTCCAGGAAAAATCACGATCATCGATATCGGAGGCCAGGACACAAAAATCATAAAAGTCGACGAACATGGGAAAAGATTGGGTTTCAAGATGAACAGAAAGTGTGCCGCAGGGACAGGAGCGTTCCTGGAAGAGATCGCAGCCAGACTTAATTTATCAATGGACGAGATGAACACTCTTGCAGTCAAGTCTGACAAAGAAGCCGCTTTGGGGAGTTTCTGTACAGTTTTTGCAATCACAGAGGTGATCACACGCGTTAAAGCGGGAGAGAAAGTGGAAAACATGGTCAGGGGCGCATTTGAATCGGTTGCCAGAAGGGTTATCGAGATGGATGTGCTGGATGGCCAAGTGGTTATGACTGGCGGCGTGGTGGCACACAACGACATAATTGCCGACATTCTGGGTGCACTTATTGAAAACAAGATCTCGATTCCACCACAACCCCAACTGACTGGCGCTTTCGGAGCCGCGCTGTTTGCGAGAGAAGGTCAAGAACCAGAAAAATAGCGGTTTTTTTATATTTGGTCTTGCATTACAGGGGACAACGGAGGACAGCCGCATAAGGGATTGTTTGCATGACTTGGTTAAACATTGGGGAAAAGGTCAGGGTCAATGCTGCCAAGTATCCTGATAAACTCGCCTTGAAAGATGCACGAGGTCAACTGACTTTCAAAGAGTATGACGAAAGGACCAACATGCTGGCCAACGGCTTCCTCAAGCAAGGTCTGGAAAAAGGCGACAAAATAGCGGTTTTGTCCAATAATTCATTGGAATTCATGGAGATTTATGTCGCTGCAGCCAAAGCCGGTATCATAGTCGTTCCGCTGAACTTTCGATTGCATCCCGACGACCTGACATATATCATAAAAAATTCAGATTCGAAAATGCTACTCGTAGAGTCCCGTTTTCGGGAACCAACCAGAGAAATCTGGGAAAAAGCCGAGGACGCGGAGCTCGACAATGTCAGGCGGGTTCTGATAGCGGACGAACCAATAGACGGTTGGGAATATTATGAGGATATAATAAGAACTGGGGAAAACATATATCCCTCTGTAAAAACAGAACCGGAGGACACCTGGGTCATCTTATACACATCTGGTACGACTGGCAGGCCCAAAGGAGCCATCCGCTCTCATCGCTCCTATGTGGCATTTTTCCTGGTCAATCAGGCAGAGTTTTCCTTTAATCCGCAAGATTACGGTATGATATTGATGCCGTTGTCGCATGTCAACTCGACGTTCTATTCCTTCGTCTTCACTTACCTCGGTGCACCGGTCTATATTCACCGCGAGTATAATTTCAATCCGGAAGAAGCACTGCAAATTATCAACCGTGAGAAGATAACCTTCACCTCGATGATTCCTACACATTTTAATCTCATTTTGACGCTTCCGGAAGAGGTCAAGAAGAAATACGACCTCAATTCTATACGGGCCCTTCTCACATCATCCGCTCCGGCCACCAGACAAATGAAATTAGATGTAATAGAGTTATTTAAAGAGGCCCAACTCTACGAGGGGTATGGCTCAACCGAGGCCGGCCTCGTCACCATTCTCAGACCAGAGGACCAAATGAGTAAATTGGGGTCAATAGGCAAAGAATGCATCGGAACCGATTGCATCAAGCTCTTGGATGAGGCCGGCGATCCCGTACCCGTTGGTGAAGTAGGCGAGCTCTACTCGCGGGGTCCCCAGATGTTCGACAGATACTACAAATTACCTGAAAAGACCAAAGAAGCGTTCATCGGGCAATATTTCAGCGCGGGGGACATGGCCAAAAAGGACGAGGACGGCTTTTACTATCTCGTCGACAGGAAGGCCAATATGATAATTACCGGGGGTGAGCACGTCTTCCCCTCCGAAGTTGAAAAGGTTGTTAAAAGACACCCCATGGTCAGGGACTGTGCAATTGTCGGTTTGCAGGATGCCAAGTGGGGCGAGGCCGTTACAGCGGTCTGTGTACTTTGTGATGGAGGAACACCATCAGACGAATTGATTGAAGACATCAGGCAGTTTTGCGAAGACAAGGTGGCCAGATTTAAAAAACCGAAACGTGTTTTGTTCATAAGTTCCGAGGAAATGCCGAAAACCGCGTCCGGAAAGATTGTCCATCGCCTTTTGCGAGAGAGATTCGACCAGAAGGAATAATAACTGTTCTAAATCAATCCGGTGCCGTCACCGCCAAGCCACGTTCGAACGCCTTCGAGTTCAGGTCAACGGTCTTGGGCGGTACCTCTGAGAGTATGTACTTCTTAAACTCATCAGTTTCGATCGGCAATTTTCCAGTTCCGGCAAGGGCGCCTAACATGACAGCATTTGCCATGACGTGGGAGCCAACTTCAATTGCAATTTTGGTGGCATTCAACACAGTCAGGTGGTCGTTGACTTCCTCTATAGCCCCTATGACATCGTCCAAGTCTGGATATTTCACGTCACTGATGTTTACGCTCACTGGGATAAACATAGCTTTGTTGGTGATGATCACGGTTTCCGGATGGGCCTTTTGGATAGCCCTGAACGCTTCAATCGGCTCGAAGGAAAGTATCAAGTCTGCCTGACCGTCCCCTATCATAGGGCTGTAAGTGTCTCCGATACACACGTGGCATGTCACGACGCCGCCTCTCTGTGCCATGCCGTGGACCTCGCTCATTATCACGTTCTGGCCGGTGTTCATTATGGCTTCGCCAATGACCTTTGAGGCGAATACCACACCTTGACCGCCAACTCCGACAACGAGGATACGCAGGACATCATTCTTCATGACGATTCCTCCACAGGTTCTATTGCGTTGAAGGGGCATACCTGGACACAGTAACCGCATCCAAGACATATGGCCTCATGTATGTCGATTTTTCCATCCTTATTTTCGAATATTGCGGGGCAGCCAAGTGTGTCTATGCATATTCTGCACTCTTTGCAGGTTTCCCTGTTAACTTTATATTGAGTTAAGGTCCCCGTTCTCCTCTTTTCCCTGACCTCCAAAAGGATGCAAGGCCGCCTGGCAATGATCACCGCAATTCCATCGTGTGCTAGTGCATCCTCATATGCTTTTGTGGTCACAGCCAGGTCGTTCGGGTCAACTATCCTGACGAAATCCGGGCCGCAGCCAAACACGATGTCTTCAATAGATACCTCAATTGTCGGCTCACCTGAACCGGACCGCCCCGTACCTGGATTGGGCTGGTGCCCCGTCATTGCGGTGGTCCTGTTGTCCAGTATCGTGTAAACGAACTTATGCTTGTTATATACGGCATTGACGAGGCCATGGATACCTGAGTGGAAAAAGGTCGAATCCCCCAAGAAGGCAAGTACTGGCTGGTCAGTTGCCTTAGAGAATCCGCCGGCGGCGCCAACGCTCGAACCCATGCAAAGTAGGAAATCTGCGGTCTGAAGGGGCGGTTGGATGCCCAAGGTATAACAACCGATGTCTGTCGAAAATATCGCCTCTTTGAACTTGTCGCCGAGAGCCTTCTTCACGGCGTAATATGTATGTCTGTGAGGACAACCGGGGCAAAGACTCGGCGGCCTGTCAGGCAGAGGTATGTGTTTCGGTTCGAGCTTTCTGTCGGGAGCATCAGTGCCGAGGACTTTGGACATGCCCTGTTTGATCGTGTCTGGTGTGTATTCATATAACTTCGAAAAATGCCCGGTATCTTTACCACAAATCTCGGTATCCAAACCTTGACGTTGCACAATTGACCTCAACTGCTCCTCCAGATACGGCTCGAGCTCTTCCACCACCACGACTTTCTTCACCCCTTGCATGAATTTCAAGCACATTTCCGATGGAATAGGACGGGTCATTCCAAGTTTCAGGACCTTGCCCTTTATATCCTGTTCTCTCATGAAATCGATTACGTAATTGAACCCGGCCCCAGAGGTGATGATGCCTATCTCGTCGCCTCCCAGCTCAAACACCTTGTTGAAACTGCTCTTCTCAGAAATTTCCGCAGCTTTTTTCATCTGTTGAAGTAAGATAGCATGGCGTTTTCTTGCATGGACTGGTATGGTTATGAAGCGGCCCGGGTCCTTTTCGAAAAATCCTTTATCTTGCGGTTCACCCAGCTCTCCAAGTATTACTGGCCCTCTCATATGATTGATCCTCGTCGTTGTCCTTAAAATAATCGGGAGTTCGAGCTCTTCAGATAAGTCAAAAGCGATTCTGGTCATTTCCTTCGCCTCTTCCGGCGACGAGGGTTCGAGCATCGGGATGTTTGCAAGCATGGCATAATAACGGTTGTCCTGCTCGTTCTGGCTCGAGTGGCAGGACGGGTCGTCGGCGGTTATTATCACCAAACCGCCGCGAACTCCGGTGTAAGCGATGGTCATGTAGGCATCGGCGGCGACATTCAGCCCGACATGTTTCATGAAAGTCATGGACCTCAACCCACACGCAGATGCAGCAGCCACAACCTCTATCGCGACTTTCTCGTTGGTCGAATACTCAAAATAAAGGCCGAAGTCCTTTCCAACGCGTTCGAAAGTGTTTCCGATCTCAGATGAAGGGGTTCCCGGATATGCAGCAGCAACGTCGAGGCCAGCTTCCAGGCTGCCCCGCACTATGGCCTCGTTTCCGAGGAGGAAAAGTTTCTTGCCGACCTCGTTCGTCAAAATCTCATGCATCTTGCCACCTCACTCGTTCCCCGCGGTGAACTCCTCCAGCCGCAACAGCTGTTTCCATTCCTTCGTCACGCGGGTCTGGATGTCGTCGAGGGCGTCCTCCGGCAGGTGTCTGAACCTGCCCTGCATTTTGAGATACGGTAGGATGGGTTCCAGCTCCTTCGGCTTTCTGGAAATCTTGTAGACGCCGTTCTCGACCTCGTATAGGGGGAAGGCACCGCAGGCAGTAGCCATTTTGGCTATTTCGATGGTTTTGTCAGGAGCCAGTCTCCAGCCTGTCGGGCACGGGGCGAAGATGTGAATGAATTTAGGCCCCTTGATTCCCTTCGCCTTTTTCAGTTTCTTTATCATGTCCTCTGGATATCCCACGCTCATCGTCGCGGTGTACGGTATCTTGTGGGCCACCATGATGTCAACCATGTTCTTCTTCGGCATCCGCTTCCAGTCCTGTGTAGTGCCGACCGGAGTGGTGGTGGTCCATGCGCCGATGGGTGTCGCGGAACTGCGCTGGATGCCGGTGTTCATGTACGCTTCGTTGTCGTACATGATGTACATGACGTCGGTGCCTCTCTCAACAGCCCCGGAAAGAGCCTGAATGCCGATGTCGGCGGTACCTCCGTCTCCTGCCCATCCGACAACGGTTATGTCGTCGATTCCCTTGGCAGTCAGTGCCGCGCGGATTCCGGAAATCGACGCGCCGGTGACCTCGAAGGCTGTGTAAAGCATAGGGATGTCGAGGCACATGTAGGGATAAACGCCGGGCATCACCGCCCAGCAGCAAGCTGGCACGCTGATAATCGTCCTTTTGCCGAGCGCCTTCAACGTATATCGCATGGCCAGCGTCGCGCCGCAGCCCAGACATCCAACGTGGCCGGGCATCATCAATTCTTCTTCCGGAATCGTAAGCTTGACCATCATCCACCCCTCCCGTCCTTCACGTCGACCCATTCTATCTCCATGTCGACGCCGCCCGACCTAATGGCCAGCATGTTCTCGTAAAGGCGTTCCAGAACCTCGGGAGTGAGGTCCCTGCCCCCCAATCCGGCAATGAAATTTTTAACGATCGGCTTGTCAGCCACCGGCATCAGAGCCCCGTAAATCTCGGCAGCCATCGGGCCACCGTGTCCGAAACAATAACTGCGGTCCACAATGCCGATGCAGTTGACATTCTTCGCGAGCCAGCGCACCTCATCGACAGGGAACGGCCTGAAGTACCGCAGACGGGCAAGTCCTACTTTCTTGCCCGCGCTCCGCATTCTGTCAACGACCTCTTTCGCGGTGCTGGCCACGCTGCCGCTGATGACCAAGACTGCTTCTGCATCCTCGCATTCGTAAAACTCCATCAGGCCGCCGTAAGAACGACCAAATCGGCTCTCGAAGTCCTTCTGGACGTCCCGCAATTTGTCCCGCGTTTTATCCATCGCCTCCGCGATCTTGTACCTGAACTCCATGTACCATTCCGGCATGACCAGCGAGCCGAAACCGTGCGGGTCGTCGACGTCGAGCTTCATTTCGGGGTCGTAGGCCGGCAGGAAATCGTCAACCGCGCTCTGGTCGGGCATATCTACTGGCTCGACGGTGTGGGACAGGATGAATGCATCCTCGATGATCATCGAAGGGAGCATGATGTCCCGCGACTCGCCGACCTTGTAGGCCATTAAAATTGAATCCAACACCTCCTGGTTGCTTTCGCAATAGATTTGCATCCAGCCAGTGTCTCTTTGGGCCATGGTGTCGTGCTGGTCCGCCCAGACACTCCACGGCGGTCCGTTGGCGCGGTTGATGTTCGACATGACGACGGGCGTTCTCGCACCCGACGCCCATATCAGCATCTCGTGCATGAGAAGCAGCCCGTGAGATGAACTGGCCGTGTAAGTTCGCGCCCCGGTAAGCGATGCGGAGATGCAGGCCGCCATCGCGCTGTGCTCGCTTTCCACCTTGACGAACTGAGTCTCGAACTCGCCGTTCGCCACCAGGCTGGCTATCTTCTCGATGATAGAGGTTTGGGGGGTGATTGGATAGGCCGCGATGACCTCCGCCCTCGCCAGTTTCGAGCCGTATGCCGAGGCCGAGTTTCCGGAAATAACCATCTTTACCATCTTCACTCCTCCTCCATAACCATCTGGATAGCATCCTTCGGGCACTCGTTCGCGCAGATTCCGCAGCCCTTGCAATGCTCCATCCTGAAAGTCGGATAATCGTCATCGCCGATGTCGATAGCCGGCTCCGGGCAGAACTTCCAGCAAATCGCACACTTGATGCATTTTTCTTTCTCGAGGACCGGCTTGAATGTCTTCCAGAAACCGGTCTGGTTCTCTTCCGACGAGACAAAAGTGATGGGCATAAGGGGCAGGTCCTGGTGCTTCTTGTAATCGCGCTTAAATTTGCTCATAGGAAAACCTCCATAATTTTGGAGGTTTTGAGTTGAATGGTGAGCGATAGCGAACCCATTCAAACCACCCCTTCATATGCATCTCTGGCTGCCTGTGCATTCTCTTCCTGCTTGACCGGAACATTCTTTTTCACGCTCTCGATGAGCGAGTCGAGCGAGACTATGCCGGACATCTTGACGAAGCCCCCCAGAATCGCGCTGTTCACGATGGGTGCGGCCTTGCTTCCCAGGCGGTTGTTGATGGCAATGCCAGTTGCGTCGACCGCGTAGATGGTGATGTCTGGCTCGAACCCGAGCTCGCCCGGTGGCTTAGTTGTATTAACCAGAACCTTGCCGCCATCTTTCAGACCGGCGACCACGTTTACGGCCTTTATCAGCGATTGGTCCATGACAATCACAAAATCGGGCTCGTAGATGCTCGACTTGATTCTTATCTTCTTGTCATCAATCTTGGTGTAAGCCGTGACCGGCGCTCCCCTTCGTTCCACTCCGAAGTAGGGAAATGCGGAGACGTCCTTTCCTTCAAGAAAGGCCGCCTCAGCCAGTATGGTGGAGGCGACAACCGAACCTTGGCCTCCCCTGCCATGAAATCTGATTTCTATCGTGACCTCACCCGCATGTGAATAGAATCATCGTTTTTTATACTTGCGTGGATGTTTGAGTTTTTGCAAACGTGGCTTGCATAAAAACCCAAACATGGTTTACCTCTGGTAAACCTCATGCATCGTCACATCCAGCATGCAGAAAATATTAAAAAGCCTGCTCCCTAACGCCCAGCAATGGGCATTCATCACATTCATTTCAGGACGTTCGTTCACGCCACCGAGTCCCCGGAGAAAGTCAGGTCAGCGCTCGCCCACGTTGTCGGCGACGTCGAAATCGCGGAAAATAAAACATCTGGCCATTTCGGAAATCCGCTCATAATCCTCGAGACAAAGCTCAAAAAAAACAGGGACATCAAAGCCCTGATGCTCCGATTGAAAGAAGAAGGAATTGTCGATTACCTTCTGCAAAACCTCGGGGACCGGCTGGACGACGAGTGCAACTTCCACTTCCGGCTGAGCAAGCAGAAGGCCCTCGAGGAGATACTGGCCATTGCGGAGGACAAGGACGTGATTGCGTGCACGGCTAAGGTTGCTGCGTACCCCGCGAACAGGGAGAACGCGCTTGCGGTTATCGAGGAGTATCTGACTGGTTTGTAAGGTAGCCAGATTTTATTCTTTTGTCCCGCCCCAATCAGTCATCGTTCCCCCCACCCTTGCGCCACTCCGCTGGCCTGCCCCAACCCCCACAGGCCTGCTCGTGGCGCTGGTCTGGTATTGGTTTGAAAGGTCTAACCATTAAGTTTTAATACATCCCATTGGTTTTACAATTTGGGAAATGATGGCAAGACAAAAGAAGGAAGTGTCAGGCATTTGCGACGTATCTGGCTGCAAGAATGAGTCCGACCGCTCGCTTTCGCGAAAGAAGGTCGATTCAGCACTGGAGGGCTCAAGCTTGAAAGGTGATGGCCGCAGGGTCAAGATATGCAAGGACCACTACAAGAAATACAAGAAGAAGACCAAGAAGGACAGAAAACTGGAATCCTTAGGGTGGTGAGCAATCTGACTATGCGGAAGGTAAAGAGCGGGGTTTATGGCCTGAACACTCTCATGGACGGTGGCATAAACGAGAACACGATAACCACGGTAATCGGTTCATCGGGGGCCGGTAAGACCACCTTCGCAACCTACTTTTTGAAGCGCGGCCTCGAACTCGGTGAAGATGCTATATTCATCACGCTGGACGAGACACCGCAGCAGATTATCAAGGAAGTCATCGAGATGGGCTGGGAGGATGTTGAAGATTATATCGATGAGGGGGCGTTGGTGTTCGTGGATGCCGGCGGTCGCCAGTTCTCGGATTTTATTAAAACGGAATTGGCCGGATTTGTCAACGAATGGAAAGGTTACAACGCCCGAATAGTGGTCGACCCGCTTACGCCGGTGCTATGGTCTGTGGAAAACAAGTACGAGCAGCGCGACCTGGTATCGTTCCTTCTCAGAGAACTTAGGAAGATAGGCACCGTAATATGTACCCTTGAGGAGCACGGGGTAATGGGAGACCTGTCGGGAGCCGAATTGATAATACCCATGTATCTGGCCGACAATGTAGTTCACCTCAGGTACCGAAGTCACGACAGTCCCGAGAAGAGAGACTTAAAAATAATCAAATGCAGAAGTAGCAGGCACAGCCATTTCTGGCACCCTTACAACATCGTGAGGGGAAGCGGCCTCATCGTCCAGAGGGCGAAGCTGGCCACCGACCACTCGAAGAGAGTTGTGGACATGACGAATAAGCTGGACAAGATGCTGGCCGACCTGCCGAAGGAGAAAGCCGCCAAACTTACTCCGAAAATCAAGCAAAGCCTTCACAGGACCGTCGAGACCATCTCCGCCGAGGACATCGGCTCGATGGACCCCGAATATATCCTATTACAATTATTGTTAGAATACGAGCTCATAGAGGAGTAGGCCATCAGGACTACTCCAAAAATCAAGAGCAGGTGGATGCCTTGCCGAAAATAGGAAGTGCACTTAAAAAAGCAGTCGAAATCAGATCTGAGACAGATGATGACTCCAAAACAAAAAGACGACCTGCCAGCGTTCTCATGAATCACAACCGCAGGGCGGTTTTTCAGGCACTGTGTTTCAGGCCGTGCCTAACCGTTTCCGCGATGACCTCCGCCCTATCATTATCAAGGGCGACGATTCTATGGCACCTGAAAACCCTGATGAAGGCCGACTACGTCGACGGAATATCGGTCTATCGTAAAGACAGATATTTACCTGCTGGCTTGATTACAAGCGAAGACGACATGATTGTCTTCGCCCTCTTGAACGACGAGAAGTGCGGTGAGCTGTATCGGGCTGTAGTGGACAACCCTGGCAAGGACGCGAAAACGCTGGCCCGCATCACCGATAATCGTTCAATAAAATCATCTTTAAGGAGTCTCGAGGACACGAAATTGATAACCGCCGTCCGCGACGGGCGACACCTCCGTTACTTTCCGACAGACAAGGTAGAACAGCTGGCTCAATCTGAGCGCAGGAAAACCCTCGCGTTCCAAAACAACCTCCTGAAACGGCTGAAGGAAGAATATTTACATCCCACTCTCAGAGGTATAAAAGGCAGGGGATTGTTAATCAATCTCGAGGCAATCGATGAGGACTCTTTCGTGTCAAATGCACGAAATGTTATTTCGGGAAGCGAACCGACCCGAAATAAGGCCAGCATCGAAATTCCTTATGACATCGTCGATGTCTCGCTGTCGTCCTAAATTTACTGTCGTCCCATAAACACCCTGTCCTTCAGGGCAGGGATAATGTAAGACGACAGCCAGAGGTGAGGCCGCCGTATGCTCATCGATAATCATGCATCGAAACTCAAAGCCAATAACTTCTGGTTTTGAGTAATCGAGCATATGGCTGCTTGAATGTAAACTTTCAGGCCAGGATAACAACGCACGATCATTTATGGCCTAGTAGTTTACATTTTTTTGTAACATAATATACTCAATCAGAGACTACATTGCTCAATTTCTTGTATAGAATATTGATATACTAACTTGTAGATAACTATACATAATAAAAAAGGGGCATGTGTAAAACGGAGTACCATGACGCCTACAAAGAAACGTTTTACCGAGGATTTCATCTCCAAGTGGAGTAAAGCATCCAGTCCGGAGGAGGTTAACCGGACAGAAGAACTTTTGAAGCGGCAGGAGGCTCTTTTAAGAAAGGACCCGGACAATGCCAGGCTCTGGATGGCCTGCGGTGAAACCCTCCAGATACTCGGAAAGCACAGCGAGGCCCTGATAGCCTTCTTGAAGGCCAGGGAGTTGGAGCCGACCCTGCCCGGTCTGAAATTGTCTATTTCAAATGCCCAAGCGCGCGCCGGAAAGCCTGTCGAGGCGGTATCTGGCTATCTTTTGAGTTTACAGGAAGTTTGTGAGTCCATAGACAGCCCCCACCTTCATAAACTCAAGGTCAGGGAAAGCGTCGACGACATACTGAAACAGATGTCCCGCGAGCTGTCTTCCGATCCCGAGCGTCAGAGAAAGGCACAGGCAGTCAACATCCTGACGGGAGTGCCGGGAATCGGCCACCTGAAGGCCAAGGTGCTTTTCGATGCCGGTTTCAGGTCAATCAAGGATTTGAACGAGGCCAGTGTCGACGAGCTGGCCGAGGTCGAGGGCATAGGGCTCAAGACAGCCCAGAAGATTAAAATCGTGGTGACATTCCAGGAGAAGGCTGAGGGCAGACTGGAAGACATGCCGGGCGTCATAGGCCTGGACACCGACGAGAAAGAGGAAATGGAATGCCCCTTGTGTAAGACGATTTTGAGCGCGAGCTCCGCTGTCTGTTACGAGTGCGGCATGAAGTTCAAAGAGGCCGGCGATACAGAGGACGAGGACGACCTTCATGGACTGCTGGCCGAGTTCGACAGCATTTTGGCAGCAAAACCAGACGCCATCGCCACCTGGAATCAGAAAGGCGGCGTACTGACCAAGCTGGAAAGATATGAAGAAGCCATCAACGCATTCAACGAAGTTACTGTTATCGACCCCAATTATCCAGGCGTCTGGAACATGAAGGCCGAGGTATTCACGAAGATGGGGGAACATCAGAAGGCCGCTTCTTGCTTCAAGCGGGCAATGGAGTTGGGCGTCGCCACGGCGGTATCGGAGGCGGCGGGTGAAGAGGTCGAGGAACTTCTTCATGAACTGGACACATTCGAGGACGATTCGGAAATAGACAAAGAAGTCTGGTTGTCCGAGCAGAGGGCGCTCCAGAAAGAGCTTCTGGACCTGGCAGAGGTCGACACGGACGATATCGACCTAGAACTGCCGTCACTGGACAAAGAAGAGGCGGAACTGCTCGACATCATCATGAAGGACGAGAAAACAGCGGCCGAGTCAGTTGAGGTTGAGATACCCGACATTGACGAAGAGGACATCAAGAAAATCGAGGAGATCACGAGGGCGCTGGATGAGGAGCGCGTCCCGCTGGCGCGCGTTGAGGAGGAGGTTACCCCAGAGGAGGTTGCGGCCATCGAAGCGGTCACGAAACCACTGGTGGGCAAGGCCCCGGAGCCAAAAGACCGGGGCATGACCAACGGGCTCGGGCGAGGCATGACTAACGGCCTCGCTAGAAAGGGGATGATCAACGGCACCGGGCGCACGAACGGCCTGACGAATGGCGTGGGCAGAACCAATGGTATGACTAACGACCTCACTAACGGTCTGGGCAGGACAAATGGCTTGACCAATGGTGTTGGGCGTACAAATGGTCTCACCAACGGCCTGACGAATGGCCTGGGCAGGACAAATGGCTTGACCAACGGTGTTGGGCGTACAAATGGTCTCACCAACGGCCTGACTAACGGCCTTACAAACGGAGTAACGAACGGTTTGACCAACGGCCTCAGGGCGCTCAAGTCCGGGATGACCAACGGGCTGACGAACGGAACCGGCCTGACAAATGGTCTCGGCGGCAGACGATTCAGCAGGGAAGCCAGACGCAACAAATGGAAGTTGTACGTGATACCCTTGGTAACCATGCTTATGCTGCTGGTTCCGATGGTTTCGACGACTGCCCCGCAACAAGAGCAGTTTCCGATCAACATAGACGGCGATTTCGCTGACTGGTCCAACGTGCAGTCGATTTCGTCGAACCCAGTGACGGGCACTTTCAACGCCAACGTTGACGTAACGAGCTGCGCGATGGAGAATAATCTGGAGAGATACCTCTCGTTCTGTGTCGATGTTGTGGGTATAATGTTCGCTGGCGAGCCGGTAACTCAAGAAGGTTATGTCGACGTCGTGCACATCCTCATAGACACCGACAACAACGACATGACTGGCTATTCTGTTCGCGGCATCGGGGCGAACTACATGCTGAGCATAAGCGGATGGAACGGAGGAATCGTTTCTTCCTCGATTTCGGCGTATTCCGACATGACAAACCAGGACAACTTCAACGGCTTTATATCGATGACGAACATCCGCGCGGAAATCAACGGCCAGCATCTCGAAACCCAGGTGGCGTGGTCTGCCATGGACATTCTGGAGCCGACCGGCGTGACGGCAGTTGTTCACACCCAATCATGGAACGGGCACCACGACTTCTCTGACAGTTTCGTGACCAACGCCCTGACTATAGCCAGCGCAACTCAAACCAGCCGGGCATCCGAGACGATGTCCGGGGCAAACCAACCGCTTCTTGATATCGGCATTACCGCGGTAAACGCGGACGTAGATATGGCGAACATTAGAGTTTCGTTGGTGGGCACATTCCAGCAAACCGACGTCGACGCCCTGCGCCTGATTGATTCCGCAGGGGCGGCGGTCTCTCAAATCACCAATCCATCGCAAAACACAACATTGAGCATGGTAGGCACCTCAATTCCGAGAGGCCAGACATCCACATTCACTCTTCAAGCTGACATTTCCTCAAACGCGATTTTGGGCAGAACCATCGGAGCAAGGATCGAAAAGGCAGGCGACATCTCGCTCTTGAACGGCAGCGCGAGTCTGGTTACCATCGAAACCGCCAACGACCTCGGTTACATCAGCGTCGTTCCCGGCAGCCCGATCGTCGACGGGGGATTTTCAGACTGGACATCAGAAAGCAGTGTCGACGGAGCAGGCGAATCAGGATTGAGCCAGAGCGCCGACATAAGCAGGTACGGCGCCCAGAACGATGGCTCGAGTTTATTCTTCTATCTCAGTACGGCGGACGACATAATGGCCGGTTATTCTGTACCCTCCAGATCATCCCGTGCACCATCAGGTCAGACAACAACTACCACCACAGCTGCGGACAGTGACGGCGACGGCCTCTTGGATGACGAAGAGCCGGAAGAGTTCAGGTTTGACTTCGACAACGACGGCATTCCTGATACGGAGGATAACGACAAGGACAACGACGGAATACTGGACTACGGCTCGGGGGGAAACGACACCGAGCTCTACAACCCGGTCACGAAAGCCACGAGGTTCATAGGGACTTACAGGCGTCCCGCAATTACTGGCTATGACACAGCCCGTATTTTCATAAACTCGGATAACAACACCGCAACCGGGTATTCAGGAAACGGAATAGGCGCGGATTATATGCTCGAATTCCTCGGCAAGGGTGGGGTGGTAAAAGAGGCCACATCTTACGTATTCTCGGGTGCTTACCAGGGATCTTGGAACTGGTCGGAATCCGGAGTGCTGGCCTATCAGAAGGATACGATGCAATTGGAGGCTTCGCTGAACGTAGCGACAACATCTGACATCGAAGTGTGGTTCGAGACAACTGCTTGGAATGGGGATGAGGACACATCAGATGATGTTGTACATGCGGTACTAGTAACATTTGCCGTCAGGTCTGGCGGTGGGGGTGAAGGTGTGTTGGGACCGACCTTCCCGGTCATGGTCTATGGGGTGGTGAAAAACAGCACAGGCCCCGCACCGGACGGAACATGGGTCACCATAGTTGTCAAAGACAGTGGTGGCACGCCACAGGCCTGGTACAACACCACGACTTCCACGATTGACGGCACCCAAGGCAGGTTTGTCAGAACAGGAATATATGTTCAGGCGGGCTGGACAATAGAGCTCAATGTGTCATATACTTGGTCTGGCTCGACATACACTGGCACCAACGGCACGACTGTGGTTTCTAATAAGTACCTCTATAATATGGATGTCAATACCACATCTGCAGTTATTCCAGAGTTCAGATTCATCATTTTACCAATACTGGCATTTATTCCGTTAATTTCAATGAGTAGACGAAGGAGAAATAAGAAAAGAGCGGGCGGTGGTCGAAAATGATATATACTACTCGTAACAATATAAATGAGGAGGAAAGAGGATGAAGCAAGATAGAGTAATGTGGGCATCTAAAATCATATGCACAGTCGTTGTTCTGATGATGGTAACAGCAACGATTTTACCGCTTACCGTGGGAGACACGCTCTACGAGATTACATCTGGCGAGGGCGATTCTGGAGCAGGCACAACTGCGCAGTTCGGCTGGAACGTATCAAAGGCCGGAGACGTAGACGGCGATGGCACACCAGATATCATCGTTGGAGCACCTAATGCAGATTATGGTGGTAACACAGATTGCGGTGCGGCCTTCATTTTCTTCGGCTATGAAGGTATTGAAGATAGCGACCTCAATGCCAGCAGCGCAAACGTTTCTATTTATGGGGCCAACGCCGGCGACCACTTCGGTTGGGACGTGAGCGATGCGGGGGATGTCAATGGTAATTATGCCGACATCATAATTGGCGCACCCGATGCTCTGACCTACGGTACGGACAGGAATGGGAGTGCTTATATTTTCTATGGTAAAGGCCTGGACTGGGAGGCAGTGACCGACGATGGGGTCTGGGCTTTGTCTTCGACTGCGGCTAACGTCACCATCGATGGCGAGGCAGACGGCGACAGGTTCGGGGCGAGCGTGAGCTGTGCTGGCAATTATGATAATTTAGTTAATGATGATGTGATAGTGGGGGCGCCGAATGCTGATTCAGGAAAAGGCAGAGCCTACATATTCTATGATGGCTCCATGTCCACAAGTATCAGTGCAGCAAATGCAGATATAATCATGAATGGAAAACATGAAAATGGCAAATTCGGCACATCTGTTTCATCTGCTGGTGACACAGATGGAGTTGGCGGCACAGAGGTTGTTGTTGGTGAGCCAGGTAGTGAAAGGGCGTATGTATATTATCCCCCCTCAGACCAGACTGCGAATGCTGATGACCCGGCTAGCGGAACCGTGACGCCAAGCACGAATGGATATGTAAAGACACAAGCAAGCGATGATGATTATGAGATTTTGGAGGAGGAAGCAGGAGGCGGATCTTCCGTAATCTGGGATGATGATTTTGAGACCGATAAAGGATGGACTGGTTATGGAGGTGGTGGAGAATGGGAGCGAGCGGCTCCGAGTGGTCTTGGGGGTGAGCACGGGAATTCAGATCCAAGTGCAGACCATACAAGTGGTTCAGGGACGCTCTGTCTCGGGAATGACATCACAGGTGGAGGTACGTATCTAGGCGACTATGAGAATACCGGAGGAACCACCTACTGGATTACTTCGCCTTCGATAGATTTTACAGGGAAGACTAATGTTCACATGCGCTTCTGGCGCTACCTCAACGTCGAGAACAGCGCCTATGACAATGCATACATTGAAACTCAGAACGGTGTAACAGGATGGACCCGCCTTTGGGACAACACAGACTTCCTCGTCACCGATAATGTCTGGATTCAGGTAATATATGATGTGTCAACGATGGCTGATAACCAGAACGCTTTCCAGGTGCGTTTCGGTATCGATGGGGACAGTACCTGGTTCTTTTCGGGCTGGAACATAGACGATTTCGAACTACTAACTGGAACCTTGGCTACGTATGATTATTCCTCTGGTTACAACACGGACAAGTGGTCTTATGATAAGTCAAACGAGGCTGTCCGACCACCTGGCTCTGGTCCTGCCGTTGCCGGGGAAGCAGCATTCACAAGTGCCAACATTGCTGGAACCGATAATATCCGATACTCAACCACTATCACTGCAGGAACCTATAGCTTTCAACGCTTCGAGATCAACATTGCCGAGAATCCTGCAAACATTGATGGACTCTACCTGGAGTATGAGGGCGGTGCTTCAGGAACAGCTACTGGGACCAACGGCTACATGTGGAACTTCACTTCTGGAGCATGGGAGGTCTGGGCAAACACCCCAATGTATGTTGGTGGTGATACCGCGTCAGACGTTTCTTATTTGAATGGATTCTCAAACTATATCAGCGGTGGGAAGCTTTACTTTCTGGCCGAGTGTGGTGCATCTGATGTAGGGATAACACATCGTACCGATCATGTCCAGGTTCAAATATTCACCGAGAGTGCAATTTCAACTAGCAAACTAGAGCACAAATGGACAATTCCTGTAACCACAGGCGGCACATTCTACCTAGAAGCGAATCGAACAGACAAAGGCGAGGGCGACACATTAGATTTCTATTACTCGCTCACAGGCACTGGCACAGTGGGAGACACTGGTGCTGGATGGGTCTCGATGATGGGCCAGATCACGATTCCAACAACTGGTGACCCAGACAGCTACCAAACCTATTCAGACTCAACCCTGGACACCCACACAGGCCCTTTGTATATTGGAGTTGTTGACGCAGACAGAACAGGTGACAACACTTTGAAAGATGTGCTATGTGTTGATCATATGTTTGTTCGAGGGATATCTTTCAAAGAACTTATTGGAGAAAGAGTAACCCAGAGCACAGATTATACGGCGACAGCAGATACTGCTGTAACTGGCACAGTTACAAACACCTACGCCAAAACCCAGGCAACAGATGATGATTATGAATCAATACAGGAAGTATCTGTTGCAGCCACATATGATTATGATTATACAACAGACGAAGTGTTTACCCAGTCTGAGTCTCACACAAACGACCACACAGCCACGCAAGCGCTTGGGGGGAACACCGAGGATATTGTTGAGCTGAGTATGCCTGGTGGTGGAAACGAATATCTATACGTTGACGGTTGGGGCAGCGAAAGAACAGCCTGGACAGAAGCTGGCAATGCGCCTTACCTGAATGCACAAGATGAGCCTACACATATCATTAGCACGACAAGTGATGGTGCACAGAGCGGAGATTACACATTCCAGAATAGTGCTATTACAGGGACCTTTTCGAGTTCGCAGGTCGAATTCTATGCTAACAATGATGATGGTGCGGCTAATGATGAATTCCTCGTATACATTCACGATGGCACTTCGTGGAATTACATTGGCACGGTTCAACCAACAGGTACTATATATGCATGGTTTGCACTAGATACTTCAGGCATATTAGATACTGAAACCAAAATTGATGCCGCTAAACTATATGTAGAGTTCAACAGGGTTGGACAAACAGATGATGTTCGAATCGATTGCGCTCGCATTTATTGGGAGACCACAGGCGTAGCTCATGAGTCACTCGAGCACAAATGGCAGTTCACTAACACGCCATTGTCAGCCTCGCAATATGAATTCCATGCCTTTGTGGGCTGGGACGGGGCTGGGGCTGGGGACGACACCTTCGAGTATTACTACTCAGAGGCAAACCCCCCAACCACCAGTGTCGGTGACCCCTCAGAATGGACATTGATGTTCACTGACAGCACTGAAGCAGTAAACGAGCAGACCTTCGACCTTGACAATGATGGATACACTGGCGGAACCTTCTATGTAGGGGTTATTGACACTGCCAGTTCAGGTGATGGTAAGGACACTTTGATTGTCGATTATTTGTATGTGGAAACATTGATTACACCTGCAACATCAGAGTTAGAACATAAATGGACCTTTGCCGGTGTCAGTGCTGGAACTGACACGACCTTCTACCTTGAAGCTTACCGCACCAATCTGGATAGTGAAGATTTCGAGTTCTATTACTCTACCACTGGTGCGGGAAGTGTCAGCACCTGGACACCGATGCCTAGTCTTGATCTTACAAAGACCACTGATGACGATGTCTACCAAGAATTTTCTGATGGGACATTGGACGCGTTCACTGGCACTCTCTATGTTGGGGTGATAGATGCGACAAGTGGAGATTCTAACCTGGATACGGTTTACATAGACCACATGTACTTCAGAGCATCAGGGGCGATGCTTGATTCTGATTTTGGTTTCTCTGTTGGCTATGTTGATAATTTGAACGATGATGGTAGTAATACACCAGATGTGTTGATTGGTGCACCCTCAGCTAACAACGGTTACGCATATGGCTGGTTCGACGGCGATTTTGAAACTATGGCATCCAGAACAGACACGAGCCAAGCAGATTTTACTGTTTCGGGAAGTAGCCTGGCATCGAGTAATCCAAATAATAACATTTTTGCAACATCTGGTGGGGACTTGAATTTGAGTGCTAATATAATCTTTGAAGATGATTTTGAGGATGATACTGTAGGAGGCAACCCTGACGATCCTCCCTGGACAACAACTGAAGATGCGGATGCGGTGGTTTCGATTGTTAATACGATTTATTATCCTCCATCAGATCCAAGTGGCCAGTGTGTTGAGCTTGCAGATTCTGGTACGGGACCTGTTGGTGATTATTGTAGAATCACAGCATCATTTACTGCAATTGCTGAAGGGTGTGTAGAATATTATCTTCGAGTAAGCAATACCGAGGAAACCGATATATTTGTAAAGACAGGTGCTACAAACGTAATGATTATGTTTTTTTCAGGTAATAACATATACTGGCATGACGGGAGTAACCATGACATAGGCGATTATGTCATTGATACATGGTATCACGTAAGACTGATATTCGATTGTGACACAAATAAATATGATATATATATCGACGATATGGTAACGCCAGCAAAAACTGGTGCTGATTTTGATACAGGTGCAACCGATGTCAATACAATTGAATTTGTATCGCCTACCGGCACTACCGTAACAGCCTATATAGATAAGATAAAGGTCTATGATTTTGATACCCCTGGCAACTACACCTCATCAACCACCACGGCCCCCTATTATTTAACTGCCGTTAAACCATATTGGAATCTCACAACACCCACGGGTACCACAGCCTGGATAAACATCTCAAGGGATGGTGGTATAACTTGGAATCAATCTGCCATCTCCAATGGCTGTTGGTACACCTTCCCAAGTGAGGCCATAGGCAAGGAACTGTGTTATAAGATTGAGATGTCAACCACCCATGTTGGCTTCACCCCTGTTTTGGAGGATATCACACTGTATTACGAATACTGCAATCCTCCGGATGTAACATTCACCGGCTCATCCTCCGGCGACAAATTCGGCTTTTCGGTAGCTTCAGCTGGCGATATCGACGGCGACAGCATAGGTGACATAATCGTTGGAGCGCCGTATGATGATGACGGTGGAGCAGATGCCGGCGGTATATTCGTTTATTGTGGCGGCGCGTATCTTTCAGGAACTGTCTCGGCAGCGAACGCTAACTTCACCTACTTCGGTGAGAACGCTGGCGATATGTTAGGTTGGTCTGTGAGCACAGCCGGGGATATCAACGAGCACGGATACGATGATGTGATTGCTGGTGCGCCATACTATGACTCCTCCAAGGGGATGGCGTATGCGTTGTCGATAGCTCTGCCCATGAAAATCACATCTTTTACAATAGCTGAGAACAGTTCTGATGCACTGGACGTGGACCTGAGCTGGAGTTCTGTCAAGGGCGCTACAAAATACAAAATATTCAGATCCGAC
The DNA here is from genome assembly GCA_030670795.1 of Methanobacteriota archaeon. Taxonomy (GTDB): domain Archaea; phylum Thermoplasmatota; class Thermoplasmata; order SG8-5; family SG8-5; genus SG8-5. Next base: position 44,728 of record DAOVAY010000001.1, read on the forward strand.
AGACCTTGGAAGTTCAACTGGGCCTCCCCTATTGCCACAATCGATGCTCCGGCGACATCATGGACAGATACAACTGCCGCGAGGAACACCACTAATTCGCAAAACATGACCGCCTATTACTATGCGATAAGGGCCGAGAATCCAATAGGTGAGTTGGGCTCATTCAAAATGTTCGCCATATACCGCATGGACCTTGTGAAAGGATGGAACCTTGTATCGTGGTTCTCGAATGCTACTCAGGACATAGAATCAGAAGCCTTCAAGAACTTGGAGGATGACGACGGCACGAATCCCGACACTTACGAATACGACAAGGTCGAACGCTGGAATCCGACCACCCAGCAGTGGGAATCATACACTACAGATGGTGATCTCGGTCCGTTCTCAGATATGGCTCCGGGCTATGCGTATGCTGTGCAGTGCAACCACACAGGCGGCGATGGCGTAATCACATGGACGTACACGGAGGACTTCGGCTCTCCGACGTTCAGCTCTGCAGACGATTCGGCATTGGGTGCTCCGACAAACTTCCAGCTTGCACGAAATGCCGGCAACCCCGACCATGTGGACTTGAGCTGGACCGCGGTTGGCGGAGCCGCCCGTTACAACATTTACCGCTCCACAACGAAATGGGGCTTTGACTTCAACTCTCCAATATATTTCACGGCAAACGGAGCAGAAGTTACCTGGACTGACACGACATCGACACAGGAGAACGGTGCATACAACCACTCGGTTTACTACTACATTGTCCGGGCTGTTGATGCAAGCGGCGATATAGAGAAGAACACCAATGCTGTCGGCATGCACAGGATGGACTTTATGACTGGTATCAACTATATCAGCTGGGGCGTGATGAAAATCGAAGACATAGACGCGGCAGCGTTGGCCAGTCTAACCTGGGGCGGCGATTATTTTGCAGTATCTCGCTGGAACGAGACAGCACAGGAATTCAATAATACTGACTGGGCCACAGTAAATGACTTCACCGACTTTGAGCCGGGATACGGGTACGCAGTGTATGCGATACAGGCATGCACCTGGACCTACGTTGAGTACACGACATGATGGTGTCGATAGAATGGCTGTGAAAGACAGAAAGCCAATCATTCTTCTTTCTATTTTCCTGATTGCACTCAGCATGAGCCACATAACTCCATCGACAGTTGCCGCGCCGTTCGCGATCACGGTGAGCGGGAATGTGTTCGATGACACAGGGATGCCAGCACCAATCGGGACGCAAGTGAACATCACCATCTACGACGGCCCAATCCTGAACAGTGTATACGCAGCCACGGTACTGGATGTATACGGTTTCTACTACAACGATACCGTTTTCGCAGACTACGGATACAACATTTCGGTCAATGCAACATTTGATAGTTTTTTCGATGAAAACAATGCCACAGTGGTTTTCGGCAAAGCCTCGTATAAAATACATATTGGCACTGTGATATACAGTGTTGGAATCAATCAGCCAGCCGACAAAAATGGCAACCCTGGTGCAACGCTTTTTTACACATTCAATATAACCAATACAGGTAATGTGAAGGATAGATATACATTGGAGGTTAGCTCGTCGTCAGGATGGTCTGTAGCCATTCCCCGGGGGAACACAACGGATGTCATTATGCCAGGGGGTTCCGAGGATGTTGTGGTCGAAGTTACCATTCCACCAAACGCCCCCGCATTTACCACAGACACTTTGACTTTCAGGGTCATATCTGTCCTTGAACCTACGACCGAGGGCACAGTTAATGTCGTGACCACCGTAAACCAAGTAGTAGATGTGGAAGTCATACCTCCATCAGCATCATCTGGCTTGCCTGGTGAAACACTACTATTGACATTTCAGGTGAAGAATACCGGCAACGGGAATGATTCATTTTTTCTATCAGCATCCAGTACCAATCCAACCTGGACATGTTCCCTGATTGGTGATTCAAACACACCAGTAATCAATAACGATGCGACATTGAGTGTAAATG
>DAOVAY010000043.1 GCA_030670795.1 Methanobacteriota archaeon
ATTCCTTGGCCGTAATGTTAAAGGCTTCGTGCTTGTCCAGGAAGTTTCGGGTGAGCGAGGGCATCAGCCCCTGGGCGTCTATGTCCGCCTTCGGAAGGAAGTATTCCAATATGTCGGACGGGTGCTCCCTGGTTTCTTCGACCGCGATCTCGCCGCCCTCGTGCTTTGCGCTGATGTTCTTCACGTGCCCCAGTTCCAGTAACTCGTCCCTGCGGTTGTAGGGTTGTCGCACTATGCTCTTCCAGGTTTCGGTGATGTGATGCTCGAATCTTACATTTTTTTCCAGATCGAAGGCGCCGCGGATGTCGGCGCTGGCCTCTATTGTCTTGTTATCGACCGAGTTGGAGAAGTTGAAGCCGATTAACGGGGTGGTGCCGTCCTCTCTGGATAACAAACGGGCTGCCATTAAGGTCCAGAACACGGCATAGGGATTATCGTTGCCCATGTAAACCGATATCTTGAACTCCATGTCTATGCCGAGCTTGTACATCATGTAACCGATCAGGACGGTGCCGGGGTTGATGTTCAGCACCTGTTTCGTGCCGTAATTCGTGAAATAATAGAGGAATTCGTCGGCCCATTTGAGCGCGTATTCGTTGGGCTGGCCAACGCCGCCGAAGTAGCCCGTTATCGTATCTGGTCCTCCGAGATGCACGTTCACCGGGAGGCCGTCCGGGCCCGGGCTGGTTCCTTTCGTGTCTAGGGTTTCGCAGCGGCTGGCCCCGATTATCTCCGCCGCGGCTGTCATGGCCAGCAGGTCGCCGTCTTGCTCCTGCTCCTTCATCGCCCTGACACGGATAATACGACCGGGCATCAGCTCCTGCTTTTCCACCGCCTGGCGGGCCTCGGTCATTAAAAACGAAAAGTACTGGCACGCGCTGATTTCCAGGGTCACGGCGTTCTCCATGCTGAAATCGAAATTGTCGGCCGCTTCACCCAGGACCTTCCGCCTGAAATCCTCAACGCTGATGAAGGCGTCTTTGTCCCGCTGTTTGAGCAGCCATTCTATATCCTTGAGGTGGGGCGAGTGCTGAGCCTCCATCTTGGCCATCACGCTTTCAAGTTGTCCGGCCTCCCTCGCCTTGCGGTTTATCTCCTCGACGCCGCCGTATTTGTCGATGAGCAGCAACAGTTCGTTAATTATCTGGCTGTCCTGATTCAACAGGAAATCGTTGACCTCGTCCAACCTCTTGGCTGAAATCTTCAACATATCTCTTGACATTTCATTCCTCCCGTATCATAAGGTAGATGCGGCTGCATAAGAACCTAGATATATTAGTGTTTAGGCAAACGCCGTTGGAAGAAGGCGGCATCCACCACCCTTACTCCATCCACCTTCTTGTAATCGTCCACATGACCGAACCAGTAGACGAGAATGCCCGGGCCGAATATCTCGGTGTAAGGTATGAGCTGTTTCTTCATGTTCTTTCTTATCTCTACGGCATCGCCGAAGTTGGCCTTAGACTCGAACCAGAACACATCCTGGCCGTCGATCTTCATGGGCTTGTCCAATAGAGCGTCCGGGGTCTTCGCGTATTCGCCCTTGATTTCCTCTTCTGTTCTGTAACCTATATTGTTGTCCTCAAGCCATTCGCATAATCTGGCCTCGCCCTTCTTACCCCTCTGATACTGTACTTCCATGCCGGCCGGCGAATAAATTATATCCTCGCGCACCACGTCGAATATCTCCCTGCCTATTCGCTTTTGCGGGGCATGGGCAGGGTCCCTCACATACTTCCAGAATTCCTTCCTGGTGAGGCCGTGTTGCCTGAGGACGATGAGGGCCAGGAGTGTCGGAGGAAACCGCTCATTTCTGGCCAGCTGAACCAGCGTGGTGCCGTTCTTCCACTGCCCCAATAGCTTGTCCGACCTGTTCTTGACACGGTAATAACGCTTGGTGGCATCCCTGACCACGCGCTGAGTGTAGATTATCAGAAGCATCTCCCTGTTTATGTTCTTGTCCCTGGCCAGTTTACCTATGTCGGAGGGAAAATCCAGTTTGGAGGCCAGTTCCTGGTACTCACGCGTGTTCATCTGCTCTCCTCTCGGTGATTTTTTTAATGGTATCGAAAGGCTTTATATAAAGATTTGGCAATTAAAATTTTGAAAACAGGATATATATCTCACATAAGAATGCCTCAAAACACATTTATCTGAGTGTTGATATGCCTTCGGCATGAGTGATGATAATAAGACGGTTCAAGAGCTCAGCATGACTGAGAAACGCGTGTTGTTAGCGTTAGTCAGACTGGGCGGTTGCGGCACTCCGGAGCAGCTTCAGGAAGCGGTTATGCCAGACGTTATCGCCGACCTTTCAAGAACGCTTAAGGAGTCATTGGGTTCGACCTTCGCCGACACAGGCCTCACAGTCGGGGACAATCAAAGGGCCAGGATAATCGAACAATTACTTCAGGAATGCAGGGTAGAGGACGAGAAAGAAATGGAGGCAAAGGTGGTCTCGACGCTTACGGGTGCTCTCTCAAATCAAATTCTGACCTTGGATGTGCCCCTTCAAAGGAATGTGTTGGGCAAGTTGCTGGGCGAGTGCGCACCATCCGTGATTAGCCTATTGAATAAAGTGGGGACGGAAGGCACTGACACGGAGTTTGTGAGTCGGGTGGAGGTGATGAACTCCTGCTCCTGGCTGCGGGCAAAGGGTCTTGTCGGGATGTCGGAGAAACTTGAGAGATACTATTCATTGAGTTCGAAGAGGGGTAAGGTGCTGGAACTCCCTGAAAGGCGCGCCCTGAAGGTGATGAAGAAGGCCCATGGGACCGTTTCCGTGGACGAACTCGGACGCGACAAGAAGTTCAAATCGGAGGAGGTACCCATCGCCCTGGGCTGGCTCAAGAGAAAGGGGTGGGCACGGATAGATAAACGCGGCTCGGAAACGGTATTGGAGCTCACTGAAGACGGTAAGAACTTCCTTAGTAAGAAGGGGGAGGACGAAGAGCTCATCGAACGATTGGCTGAAAAGGAGCGACACGAATCCGAGCTTGACCTGGACCTCGTCGAGAAGCTGAAAAAACGACAGGACATCCTGAAGGAAAGGGAGGTCATAGTCAGAACAATATCGATAACAGATGACGGGAAGGCGTTGGTTGACAAAGGAATCGAACTGTCAGAGGAGATTTCCCAGCTCACGCCCCAGCTTCTCCAGACAGGCGAGTGGAGGTCAAAAACCATACGTCCCTACGACATCGGCACATTCGCCCCGGAGCTCTCCGGCGGTAAGATTCATCCTTTACAACAACTGATAGACAAGGCCAGGCGCATCTTCCTGAACATGGGCTTCGAGGAGATCGAATACGGTTTCGTACAGTCGGCCTTCTGGAACATGGATGCACTGTTCACGGCGCAGGACCACCCTGTCAGGGAACTGCACGATACTCTTTATTTAGAGCAGCCGGCAACCTTGGAGTTACCCGGTGAAGAACTGGTGAAGAGGGTAAAGGAGATGCACGAACACGGCGACGAGGAATCGGACGGATGGCAGTATGTCTGGGAAGATAAGGAAGCGAGGAAGGCGCTGTTGAGGACTCACACCACCGTCAATACAATCAGGTATCTGGAGGAGCACCCGGACCCGCCTGTCAAGGTGTTTTCCATAGGCCGCGTATTCAGAAAAGATGCGTATGATTCCACACATTTGCCAGAGTTCATACAGGTCGAGGGGATCGTCATGGAGGAGGGGGCCAATCTTGGCATGCTGGTCGGTCTTTTGAAAGAGTTCTATCTACGCATGGGACTCGGGGAGTTGCGAATCCGCCCAGGATACTTCCCGTACACAGAGCCCAGTTTGGAACCGGAGATATTCTTCAACGACCAATGGATGGAACTGGGCGGTGCCGGAATATTCAGACCTGAAGTGACAAAGCCCCTCGGAGTCAAACATCCGGTGTTGGCCTGGGGCCTGGGCCTGGAGAGGCTTGCGATGCCTCTGCTCGATGTAAAGGATATAAGGAAACTTTACGTTTCCGACATTGACTGGCTCAGGGATGCGCCAGTAATCAGGTAGCTTATTTTTCCCAGATGCTTACGGACGAAAATATACAAAATGAATAAGTAGTAATTCCATTATCACTTCAGGCCTTTGATTCAAAAGAGTAGAGGGAGAAGCATGGTGATTGACACTGGTACGGTCACAGATTCCAAATTCGTAGGGAGAGAAAGGGAGCTTGAAGAGCTTACAAAAGACCTCGAAGAGGCCAATGCAGGTCACGGTAGATTAGTTGTCGTGGAGGGAGAAGCTGGCATCGGGAAAACGCGCCTCATCATGGAAGTTCAACGAATCGCCGTCGAGCAAGGATTCGAGACACTCATGGGGAGGTGTCTGTCCCTCCAGCAGACTGACCCGTACTCGCCTTTTCTGGAGGCCCTGGGCGACAGGCTTAGAATTAAAATTTCCGATGAAGATACGGAGATAGCAGAGCTCCCGTTGGGACTGAGGAGCATGGGTGAGGGAGAAAATGGAGCAATCGGAGAACCCAGCAGCCTTCCAATGGGTCTCTTACCGATGGCCGAGAGCGGCGATGCCGACATATCGAAGATAGATATTCAATCCGAGAGAGACAAGCTATTCAATAACGTCCTGGATGTGATAATCAATACTTCGAAAGAGAAGCCTCTGTTGCTCTTCATAGACGACCTTCAATGGGCGGACACCGCCACGCTCCAGATGTTGTCCTATATCACAAGAAATATCACAAACTCAAAGGTTTTACTCTGCACAGCTTACAGGCTAGAGGAAGTGAAACTGGCCGATGGCGAGACCCCCTTTGCTCAAATACAACAACAGGTCGACAGAAGCATCAGCCACAAGAGAATAGTACTGGAAATGATGCCTGACACAGATATCTCCGAAATCATCCAAAACATCGTGGGTGTTAAAGAGGTTCCCGAGCGATTCCTGAGAAAAATATATGATGAAAGCGAGGGAAATCCGTTCTTCGTGGAGGAGGTGGTGAAGTCACTCATGGACGAGGGCATCATCCTCAGGCACGGACACATCTGGGACACCGGGGTGGACATCTCCTCGATCAGGATTCCAAAAACCATTAGTGACGTTATCACGCACAGGATTGCCCGTCTGGACGAGGATGCAAAACGAATATTACGGTTTGCATCAGTTATCGGGGACAGATACTCCTTCGAGGTGCTTAAAGAGGTCACTGAGATAAGCGATAACTTGCTCCTGGACTCCCTGGACAAGCTCATGGAAGCGGATATTATTCTTGAGGTTTCGGGTTCCAAAGAGGAGGAGTTCGTTTTCGCTCACAAGCTCACGAGAAGTGTGGTGTACGGGAGCATGAGCAAGAGCCGGGTGAGAGTGTTGCACCTGTCCGTGGGGGATATCATCGAGCGCCTCTACTCGGATAATCTCGAAGCCTGGATATTCGAACTGGCCAGGCACTTCACAATGGGAAAGAGTTTCCCCAACGCCTACAAGTATTCCATAATAGCCGGTGACAAGGCTTTCCGCACGCTCGCATTCGAGGAGGCTGTCGAATACTACATTTCTGCACACAGAACGATTGATTTCCTACCGGAAGCCGAAAACCTGGACAAGGACTCAGAGAAACTCAGGCTCTCTATGATAATCGGTAATATTTACATTAGTCTGGCTAATTTCCCCACGGCAAAACAGTATTATGATATCGCGCTGAAGTTAAGTAGAAAGAAGGAGGACGAAAAGGCAGAGGAAAAGGCACTGATCGCCGTCGGGCATTCTTTAAGACTTGCCGGAGACTTCCGGAAAGCGGAGGAATCCTACGGGAATGCGGCCAAGATATCAGATAAGCTTGGCGATTTAGAGAGCATGGCGGAAGTCCAGAGAGGATTGGGATACGTACACTGGCGCAAAGGCGAGAACGATGATGCGGTGGAGCATTACAATCAGAGCATCAGCCTGTCAATGAAGGCCGGCGACCTCTCCTCGATGGCGAAGACGTTCATTGAGCTGGGTAACGTTTATAATCACTGGGGAGACCAGAACAAGGCCATCGAATATTACAACAAGAGCCTTGACGAGCTCGAGAAATTAGATGACTATTCAGAACTGGCCAGAGCCCATAACAACCTGGGAGATTCTTACATGAAATTGAAGAATTGGGACAAGGCCATTGAGCACCTCGACAAGAGCGGTGTTGCGGCGGAGAAGATAGGGAACAAACAATTCATTGCATGGGCATTGTTTAATTCTGCCGAGGCCTTGGCTAACATGGGGGAGCTGGACAAGGCATTGAAATACTGCGAAAGTGCGTTGGACATCTGCGAAACCACGGATGACAAAATAGGAATGCAGGGAATTTTCAAGAATTACGGTCTTATTTATAGGCTCATGAAAGAGTGGGACAAGTCCATCGAGAACTTCAACAAGGCCATAGTGATTCTTGAGATGCTGGACATAGCCTATGAGCTGGGCATCGCCTACTTCGAGCTCGCAAAGACATACGAGGTGATGGGCGAGAACCTGGAGGCGGTAAACAACCTCATGATGGCAAAGGACTTTTTCGAGAACGTCGGGGCCAAGCCGGAGGCGAAAGAAGCTGAGGAAAAGGTCAAGGCGCTGGAAGCACAGTAGGGATTCTTAATGAAAGTTGAGTACAACGCATCGAGCATTGAGCAAAAGTGGCAACAACGCTGGCAAGAGTCCGAAATTTGGAAATCCGAGCCCGACGGAGACAAACCCAAGTTCTTCATGATTTTTGCGTATCCTGGAACGTCTGGATTCCTGCACGTGGGACACATGCGCGGTTACACATACACCGACGTGATTTCAAGGTTCAAGAGAATGACTGGCCACAATGTTTTGTTCCCGGTCGGGGCGCATGCGACTGGCAACCTTTCCCAGAGCTTTGCACGAAAGATAGAGAGAGGCGACGCGAACACCCTCAAGTTGTTGAAGGCCAGCGGTATCTCCCCAAAGGAAATCGAGAGGTTGAAGGACCCGTTGCACGTTGTCGATTACCTCAGCCAGGTTTACGTGAACGAATACTGGAAGAAATTCGGCTTTCTTGTGGACTGGCGAAGGTTCATGACCACCATTGACCCGGGTTATAAAAAATTCATCCAGTGGCAGTTCAGGAAGCTTCATGCCCGGAACCTGTTGATACAGAGACCATACTTCGGAGCCGCATGCTTGAATTGCGGACCGGTTGCCGTGGACGCGTCAGAAACCGACCTATCCCAGGGAGGTAACGCGGAAAAGCAAGAGCTGACGATGCTGAAGTTCAGGATGGGCGACGATTTCGTGATGGCCGCCACCCTCCGCCCGGAGACGGTGTACGGCCAGACCAATTTCTGGGTGGACCCGGAGATAAATTATGTTCGCGCTAAAGTCGGAGACGAAATCTGGATATTGAGCAGGGAAGCGGCCGATAAACTAAGTTATCAGAAAGATGATATTCAAATTGTGGGTGAAATCAGCGGAAGAGAGCTGGTAGGAAAGACTGTCATCGCGCCCGTTATCGAACGCGAGATTCCTATCCTGCCATCCAGATTCTGCGACCCGGATTTCGGGACCGGCCTGGTTACAAGCGTGCCTTCCGACGCCCCGTACGACTGGATGGGCCTCTACGACCTGATGAACGACCCCGAAACCTGCAAGAAATACGACCTAGATATAGAATTTATAAAGTCAATAAAACCCATCCCCATCATAGTCAGCAAGGATTGGGGCGACATGCCCGGCGTGGACATCTGCGAGAAGAGGGATATCAAGAATCAGGACGACCCGCGACTCGAAGAGGCTACCAAGGAGATTTATAAGGCAGGGTTCCACACCGGCCGCATGAACGAGAACTGCGGGGAATTCAAGGGTATGCCTGTCACGAAGGCGAAAGACGAGGTCAAGGACATGATGATTGCAAAAGGTCTGGCCGATGTCATATACGACCACTCCGAGAAGGTCATCTGCCGCTGCGGCGAGAAGGTTATCATCAAAAAAATCCCGGACCAATGGTTCATAAATTACGGCGACCACGAGCTCACCGAGGAGGCGAAGTTCTGGGCTGGCCAGATGAATATTTTACCGATGGAATACTTCGACAACCTGCCCGGCATCCTCGACTGGTTCCAGGAGCGTGCGTGCGTCCGTAAGGGCAACTGGCTGGGCACTGATTTTCCTTTTGACGAGAGCTGGATTATCGAGCCGATTTCCGATTCCACCCTTTACCCTGCTTATTATACGATTTCTCACCTGGTCACGGACGGCCAGATTAAACCCGAGCAGATGACCGAGTCATTCTTCGATTACCTGTTCATCGGGGGGGGGGATGCTTCGGCCGTATCGCAGGAAACCGGCATTCCGGACGAGACCCTGGCTGTAGCCAAAAAAGAATTCGATTACTGGTATCCGCTGGACATCAACCTCGGTGGTAAGGAGCATCTGACTGTTCACTTTCCGGTCTTCCTGATGAACCATGTCGCGGTTATGCCACAGAGAAACTGGCCCCAGGGAATTCTGGTCAACTGGTGGATTCTGATGGTCGGCGGAAAGATGAGCAAGGCCAAGGGCGGCGCGCAGCCCATACCCAACGCGGCAGCCATGTTCACGGTGGACGGCATGAGACTGTATTATACCCACATAGCCAGCCCCTTCGCGGACGTGGAATGGTCTGAAGATGCCGTACGTCACTATAAGCAGAGAATCGACAGAATATGGAATTTCGTGCACGAGCTCATGGAAATGTCCGAGGTAAAAGAAAGCCCGATGGACGCCTGGCTAACTTCAAGAATGGGCAATCACATATCCAAGATGTTCGAGGCAATGGACAGGTTCGAAATCAGGGAAGTAGGCAACGTCGTCTATTATGAAGTCATGCAAGACATGAGATGGTACATCAGACGCGGCGGTCAGAACAGGGAAACCCTCGACGGGGTTTTAGATGCATGGCTCAGGATGATGTGTCCTTTCACACCACATCTCGCAGAGGAATTATGGGAAGTCACCGGTAAAGAAGGCCTGGCCTCGGTGGCACAAATGCCCACCATAGAGAAATTCATGATGAACGAGCAGGCCGAAAACTCGGAAAAATACCTGATAAGCGTTCGCGAGGACATAGGCCAGATTCTCAAAACCACGGGCATCGCGCCCGAGAAGGTGTGCATCTACGTTGCCCCGGAATGGAAGAAGGAGCTGTTCAAAATGGGCATTGACATGCTGGCCTACGAAAAGGTCTCCATGAACGAACTGATGCAGTATGCCATGGGCCAGGACGATATGAAGGATCGGGCTAAGGATGTGTCAACCTTTGCAGGCAGATTCGTCAAGGACGCGAACAAATTCTCGGAAGCGGACAAAAAACGATTCTCAACGGAAATCGACGAGCTGGCATATCTCAAAGAAGCCGGCGCCTTTCTAAAAGAAGAATTCGGTTGCGAAGTGGAAGTTTACAACGCGGACGACGCAGAAAAATACGACCCGAGGGGAAGGGCGGGTGCGGCATATCCGTTCAAGCCGGCTATTTATGTTGAGTGATTTTTGATAGCAACTCACACGCCTTGCACACATCCCGCATGCTCGGCTCCCCACATTTCTCGCATACCTTTAACTCGGCGGGGGGGTAATGGGCCCTTAACGGTTCGATTATCTGGTCGTAGGTGCTGACTATGGAATGCTTTGTGCCGGGGGTTTCCTTCTCCAGGTCGTTGATTATTTTCAGGAAGCCAAGGCGGTGGGCCTTCGACCGGTAGGGGCAATGCTTGTCCAGAAACGGTATTTTTTTCAGCTCGGCATATAACTTGATTTCGTCCTCCGGGATGGTTCTCAGGGGCAGCATTCTCGGCACCAGCCCTTTCTGTACTTTGACATGCGGGCCCAGCCGGACCAAACGCTGGACATCGCCGTTCACCACGTTCATCAAGATGGTCTGGGACATGTCGTCCAGGTTGTGGCCCAAGGCGATCTTGGTCGCGCCCAGTTTCCTGGCTCTGCGGTTGAGCAATGACCTGCGAAGGACTCCGCAATACGTGCATGGGCGATGCTCTTCTCCCGATTCCGCAACCTGGTCCATCACGATTCCGAATTCGCCCTTGAATGATAATATCTCAAACTCGATTTCCTGTTCTTCGCAGAAGCCGGTAACCTTGTCTATAGTGTTCTGTCTGTATCCTCTAATGCCCTCGTCCACGGACAGGGCGACCAAGTTAATGTCCTTGTTTCTCCTGAAAATATCGGAGAGTATGGAAAGGGTGGTCATGCTGTCCTTTCCGCCGGAAACCGCGATGGCCAGTGTCGAGCCCTTGGACAATCTTCCCTGCTGTTTAATTTCTTTTTGGGCACGCTTCTCTACGAACTGGATGAAGTGTTCCTCGCAGAGGTCTGCCCCGCTGTAGTTTATATGGGTTATTGCCTCCTTCGGGCATTTCTGACACTTGGCCATTGCCCATGAATTGGGCAGAAACGTATAAATGCTTTGGGAGACCAGTTAGTGCTCCGTGAAAGTGGAAAATTCAGTAAGACCCACGTATCTTATTCCTGTCAATCTTAAGGCCGTTGCTCGTAGCCAGTAAAATGTTCTTGCCGACTCCGGCCACGTCGCCGTTCGTATCCTCTGCCACGGATTGTAGCTCTGAAATTATTCTCCGCAGAGCCAGGTCGTCATTGGAAATGGAGGTGTAATCTATCATGACGGTGTGACCTTCGTAGAGAAGCTTTGTCAGGTTCTTCAAATCCTCAAAGCGGTATATCTCAGCCACCTTTACCGAAGAGCCAGCGAGTGCGCCCACGGCCTCGTCATCAAAGGTCATTTCTCCCAGGTCTATGTACTGTTCCTCTCTGGCATGCGTCTTTTTGATGTGTTTCCTCTTTCCCATCGCAGTCATCATAATCAACATCCTGAATATTATTGAACCCAAATCGGTTTACCGAATATAAGTCTTTCCGAGATTTCGAAAGTTTCAGGTTCCAAGTGAATATGATTGTTAATTTTGCTAAAAAATAACAAAATCATATAGCGCTTCTATACTCTTAAATACTTTAAAATGCTATATGTAAACAATTATGGAGGTGGGTCGAATAAAGAAGGGTATCGCGGTGATCATGGGGACGCTGATGCTTTTGAGCACTATTATTGTTAGTGCAGCGACTATAGAAGATGAAGTAGTGGTAGTCGAAGTAGATTTATCCATCTCCGACGAAGACATCACTCTTTCCGATACTAATCCCACCGAAGGCGTACCTCTGAGCTTTGAAGCCGTGGTGCACGGTGACCAGGGCACAAATTCCACTTGGGAAAAATATGGTATCGTACTAGACCTGGGTGGTCCTAATGAAAATAAAGTTGTGGGTGCTCCATCAGTTCTGTTGCTTCCAAATGGTACGTATGCGATGTGGTACTCAGCTAGGGGGCCGACAAACAGAATATTCAAAGCAACCTCGCTTGACGGTATTTCGTGGCAAAGGGAAGGTTTGGCAATCGATTATGGAGGCCAGTACGCAGATAATGCGGTATATTACCCTTATGTGATTTTTGATGAGAATAATAATACATATCATATGTGGTACACTGGCAATAGTTACAGAGATCGAATACTCAAAGCTATATCATCCGATGGAACCACATGGATAAAGCAAGGATTAGATTTAAATTATGGAAGCGCAGATGATCCGGATGGCGTCGGTTTACCCTGTGTGCTCTTTGACGGTACTCAATGGCGCATGTGGTATACTGCGGTTAAATGGGGTTCAACGGTTCAAGACTGGATTTGCCATGCCCATAAGGCAACACTCTCAGATCCATGGATAAAAGATGGCATAGTTCTGAACAATGACGGCCCATATGATGACCCCGAGGCTGCTTGCCCTTGGGTCCTGCCGATGAGCAGTGGATATGAAATGTTTTATTATGGGGCAACTGTCCATTTGAAAGGACAGATATTACATGCGATATCAAATGATGGATATTCATGGGTCAAAACAGGTATAGTAATCAGTCATACACTACCGGGTGAAGCATGGTATATGGCCTATCCATCAGTTATTTACATGAATAGAATATATAAAATGTGGTATACTGGTTATGATGGCACAAATGGCCGGATTTTCTATGCCGAGAAAAAACCAGCGGACCCAGGACAAGATGCCACTTGCACAGTTTCATTCTACCTGGATTCTATAACGGAAGGCAATTTAATAGACCGAATGGAGAACGTCTTTGTACCAGCGGACGGTGAAACACCAGTGAGTGTAGATTGGGTGCCAGTGGCTGGTAATCACACCATAATCGTAGAGGTTTCTGATGTAAACCCACCGGATTCTGATTTATCGAATAACATTGCTTCCACAGATGTATATGTCGAGGAGGCTGAGAGTGTAGATCTTTGGATTGAAGATTCAGATATTGTCCTCTCCGACTCTAATCCCGAATATGGAGATAACGTCAACATTGATGCGACAGTCCATGGTGACCAGGGCACAGCATCCAATTGGGAAAAGTATGGTGTGGTTTTGGACCTTGGTGGTGTTGGTGAAGACAAGTATGTTATTTCTCCATTCGTAATGCAAATGCCAAACGGTACATATGCAATGTGGTATGTCGGTAAACCACAGAACGCACCGAATAACTATTGTGGCAAGATATTCAGGGCATTTTCTTTTGATGGAATTAACTGGACAAGACAGGGTCTAGTAATGGATTACGGTGGACCATATCAAGAATATGGTGTGACTTTTCCATATATTTATATCTTAGCAAATGGAACCTATTCCATGTGGTATACTGGAGTGAGTCACAGTGGAGGTTTTAGATATCACACCCACAGAGCCATTTCCTCAGATGAAGGATTTACTTGGCAGAAACTTGGTCGTGATATGACTTACGGAAGTGCAGCAGACCCGGACGGCGTCTGGCAGCCTTATGTGATTTTCGACGGAACCCAATGGCGAATGTGGTATACGGGAGTAGACTGGTCTCCCTATCGTCATAGGATATGCCATGCCCATAAGGCGGAGTTATCGGACCCTTGGATTAAGGATGGTGTCGTTTTGAGCAACAATGGTCCATACGACAATCCACATGCCATGCGTCCATGGGTGCTCAATGAGGGTAATAATTATGAGATGTTCTACACGGGACAAGATAACAGTATGAATGGAAAGATACTACATGCGATCTCACCCGATGGCATGAGCTGGACACGAACTGGCATAGTTATAGAACCTACATTACCAGAGGAAGGAAGTCGTACAAAATGGCCAAGTACCCTGGTGAAAAATGACATATACAAAATGTGGTATACTGGTTATGATGGCACAAATGGCCGGATTTTCTATGCTGAAAAGAATCCCGCTGAACCGGGCCTGAACGCCACCTGCACGGTCTCCTTCTATCTCGATGCAATAAACCCCCAACATTTAATTCACCAGGAATTCAACGTGTTCGTACCGGGCGATGGAGAAACCACAGTTAATGCCACCTGGACCGCAACCGTACCGGGTAGCCACACAATAATCGTGGTTGTTTCTGACGTAAACCCTCCGGATTCAGACACTTCAAATAATTATGCTTGCTCTCAG
>DAOVAY010000089.1 GCA_030670795.1 Methanobacteriota archaeon
ATGGCGGGCCAGGGGGACCCGAAACAACTAATTCACTAGGGATTGTAGGGATGTCCCAAAACTGAATGCCCGGCTCTATGTCCCCTGGTTCGAACCATTCATTGCTCGTGTTTTCATCCAACGGTGCCTCCATTCCACCGCCCCCGCCAGATATGTTATCTAATGCTTCCTCGTAGTCTTCAAAGAACGGCAGGGGACCGGCGTCCGCGTCGAATGTAGGTCGGTCAGTGTAGTAAACCTGTGCTCCCGGTTGTGGGCCAGGTCCTGGAGATAGTGGTGTGACCCTTGGCGTTGATTTCTTGGTCATTAAGACCTCTTCGATCTCCTGTACGCTGCCGTCCAGCACGTGGGTGCGGACATGGGTGCCTGTGACCGTGCCGTGGTTGGGGCTGTCAAGGGCAGTGAGGAAAGCGAGAATATCGCTCACATCGACCTCCATGATGTCCGAACCAGTCTGGTAGACCGTGTCCATCACTGTGAGTGTAACTGTGTATATGCCAATATTATTGAAGACATAGGAAGGATTCACACCGGTCAGTGATTTCGGTCCCACGTCGGTGAAGTTCCACCAGTAGTTGGTTATTCCGTTATCGTCGGAGGAGGCGCTGCCATCGAAGAATACTAAAGTGGTCGGCGACACGATTTGATCTGGACCCGCATTTGCTATCGGGGCATAATCATCGAAAGTTACCTCATCAATATACCCTGTGTAATCAAGGGAAAAGCCTTGCTCGACCCCGAATAAAAGCGGGTTGTTGTTACTGAGGTCTCCACCGGCATTATTATTAATGCCAATACTACCTCCATCGATAAATGCTTCCAGAGTGTTACCTATTCTTGTCATCCCCACTCTGTGCCATAGTCCGTCCGCGATGTTTGCAGCCCCCTCGATATATGCGGTAGTAGGTCCGAAATCCAAGTAAGCGCCGAACTTGCCGTTTTGGACAATCAATGCATAACCGTGGGCATCGCCAGGGACTTCTCTCTTGGACATGATTCTGCCGTTATCCGAAGTTGTATTTATCCACGCAAAAATACCGAAATCCTTGCCCAGAGGATAATCAAGTGTATCATTGTCATTGATCTCAACGTAATCATTCACACCGTCGAACCAGTAACATGGCCCATCTACTCCGGTTTGATTTATTGTGGCTCCTACAATCGTCCCATGATCTCCTCCTACGGAATCGTATGCAATGTTCCCGGAGGTTTCGTCCAGCTTCCAGTGATGACCCAGCCCTTGTGCAGAACTGCTCGGTGTGCCCGGCATGTCTATTACATTCGGTTCCCCATCAAAACCGCCCTTAACATCCTCACCCGCTGGTATAACTAAAAATGCCGATAATGCCAGCATGATAGAAAGCCAGATTACCCCAATCCGTTTCATCTCTTCCTCCTGTTCTTGGAATATATCCTTTTCATGTCTTAAAAGGGTTTCGATTTGTTAATGTGAATTTGTTAGAAAATCTTACCAATCTACAATCCAAACAGTATCAGCCGGGACGTGAATCCAGTATCCTTCACCTGGCTTCATCACATAAGTCGGTGCTACCTCTTTGATGTGATATGGTTCTGAGGCATCCCCGGTCGTAACAGCATCCGCACCAGTACCCCAGAGGGCGTTTGCAACGGTCTCTGTATTGAGGGAAGGATATCCGACAAGATTCCAGCCTGCGTGGAGAGGAATGCTCGTAGAACTCGGTATATAGCCTCTTACGGTCAAATTCACGTTCGGCTCTGTGATGTTAATCCAAAAACCTATTTTGTGATTTAGTCCATCCAAATCATTCAAACTCATTGGCCAGTTCACATTATAATGAATCCAGGGGTCAGAAAAGGATGGGTCATAAGCCCGGATGCAATCCCATTTACCACCTATGCTATCTAACACTTCAGGTATATCATATGGATTACTTTGTTCAAGTGGCAAAGAGATAAGGTTCCAACCTTCATTTAGTGGTAATTCATAAGGGGGGAAGCCGAACCATTCGACCCGTATATGGTCGACGTATAGTGTGTCAATCAACACCAAATCATCCCTGTTGTTGTCAAAGACTCTCAGATACAACGGACCGCTAACCAATGGTAGAGCGAGGCTATACTCGGTCATAACGTCGGTGTCTACAATGATTCCGGTCGGGTTCCATACTATTTCATCCTCCGAGTACGCGAAGATGAACTTGTCGTCGGCGCCAGTGTTGGTGCGCGCATTTACGAACAGGGTCAAGTTTGCGGCACCCGGGTCTATTGATTCGGTCCTCCAAACGTGGTCGAGCGAATTACATAAATCGGGATTTCCGAAAGCGATGTTGTCACCACCTTCAGTCTCAGTCGGTGTAAAGAGGTTGATACGGGTTATGAGCTCGTCCGAGATTACTCCCCAGAATAAACCAACGTTGTTGCTTTGAGCCGTTGTGGTGTCGAGTAACACACCTCCAACACCGTAGATTTCTATGTCGATAGTGGTGGGATTCCAGTAGCTCTGCAGTTCGATACCGAAAGCCCATACGTCATTGTTAAAGAAATAGATGTCCATGGAGTCCGTGAAAGTGTTGGTGCAAACTGTTATTGTTGGATTGCCACCGAAACCGACATCCATAACAACCATATCATCAGTGTCAGGACCTGGGTTGTCCACAAACCGAATGCCCGGTTCTATGTCCCCCCATTGGAAGATTCCATTGTTCGTGAATTGATCCAACGGTCCAGTAAAGCTATTCTCACCGGGAGGGGGAACGTTTGCTTCCTCGAAGTCTTCAAAGAACGGCAGTGGACCAGCGTCAGCGTCGAATGTGGGTCGATCTGTGTAGTATACTTGCGCTGAAGGGTTAGGTCCCGGTCCTGGTGAAAGTGGTGTGGCTCCCGGCGCAGATTTCGTGGAAAAGATGACCTCCTGGATCTGCTGCGTGCTGCCGTCCAGCACATGGGTGAGGACATGGGTGCCTGTGACCGTACCGTGTTTGGGTTTATCAAGGTCCGTGAGGAAGTCGACATAAATGCTTTCGTATGCCACATTAACCTCTATGATATCCGAACCAGTCTGGCCGATAGTGTCCATCACGGTCAGCGTAACAGTGTATAAACCAAGGTTATCGAAGACAAAGGAAGGATTCACGCCGGTAAGCGATTGCGGTCCTCCGTAAGTAAAGTTCCACCAGTAGTTGGTTATTCCCATGTCATCGACAGAGGCACTGCCATCGAAGGCAACCAGTGACTGTGGTAGCACATTTTGATTCGGACCCGCATCCGCGATAGGGGGGAGATCATCAATGAAGGATACATCATCAAGATACCCTGTGTAATCAAGGGATAGGTCTTGCTCGACGCCGAATAAAAGCGGATTGTCGTTGCTGAGGTCTCCGCCGGCGTTAGTATCTATGCCTATGCTACCTCCGTCCACAAATGCTTCCAGAGTGTTACCTATTCTTGTCATCCCCACCCTATGCCATAGTCCGTCCGCGATGTTGGCCGTACTCTCCAGATATGCACCAGTAGCTCCGAAATCCAAGTAAACGCCAAACTTTCCACTTTGGACCGTCATTAAATAACCGGTGGCATCGCCCGGAACTTCTCTTTTAGACATGATTCTGCCATTCTGCGAGGTCGTATTTATCCATGCAAAAATGCCAAAATCATCCCCCAGAGGAAAATCAAGAGTAACATTGTCATCGATCTCAACGTAATCGTCCGAACCGTCGAACCAGTAGGAGGTTCCATTTTTTCCAGTCTGATTAATTAGGGCTCCTACTATCAACCCATGATCCGCACCTCCAGAATCATATGCGATGTTCCCGGAGGTTTCGTCGAGCTTCCAGTGATGACCTAGCCCTTGTGCAGAACTGCTCGGTGTGCCCGGCATGTCTATTACATTCGGTTCCCCATCAAAACCACCCTTTACATCCTCACCCGCTGGTATAACTAAAAATGCCGATAGCGCCAGTATGATTGATAGCCAAATTACACCAATCCGTCTCATCTCTTCATCCCGTTCTTGGAATATATCCTTTTCTTATCTTAAAATGGTTTCGGATTGATGATATTAAAATGTTAATAAAGACAGATTATTATTACCAATTCACAGTGTTTAGGTCAAACTATGCCCAGCTCCCCCAATTTCTCCGGCAGGTATGTATCAGTTACAAAGTCAAGACCATACTTCGCTAGTGCCTGCTGCTCGGCCTTCTTTCCGAGCTTCAGCATGAGTTCTATCTCGTCGCGCCAAAACCTGTCCTTGAACCGGGGGTCCGTGAGCTCCGCGTGCAGGGCTTTGACATCCTGGCTGTTGAGCTTGTCCGTGGGGAGGTCGTAGTTTAGTATGTCTGACGATGTTATTCCGCAATACATGGCAGTCGGGGAAGCCAGATATTCCGAGATATGCGCGGTTTTTATCGCTCCGAACGCGATTGACGAGAATATTCTAAAGCTCCAGGGGTCGCAATCCGTGAAAACCACAATCGGCAGGTTCATCTCCTCGTTCAAGCGTTTCATGAAGCGGCGGGTGGAGCGTGCCGGCTGGCCTTTTAAATGCACCACGATGGCCTTGTATTTCTCGTCGAATCCGTTTTCCACGAGACGGTCGAACATACCGCCGGTCTCGATGGCCATCACGAATTTCGCATCACTCTTGATAAACTTGACTTTCTCCTCCTCCACGTTGTATGGGATGCCGTAACCCGAATCGCCGACGTCGTCCTGGCAATGGAGCATCTTCTTCTCGCCTTTGCGGTTCATCTCCTCGAGGACCAA
>DAOVAY010000036.1 GCA_030670795.1 Methanobacteriota archaeon
GCGAGGTCAAGGGGAGAAAAACATTCACCATCGTGAAGAAGGACGGTGACGTTCCGTTAGGCATGGCCAGCTTTCGCGGATTGGATGGAAAATCGAGGACCGCGACTGTCGGTCTTGGCATCGGGGACGTGGCCGAGAGAAATACCGGCTACGGCACCGAGGCGATGAATATTTTACTCAAACTGCTTTTCGAGGAAATGAACATCCACAAGGTCGAGTTGAAGACGCTGGCCGACAACGAGAACGCCATCTCGGCTTTCAAGAAGTGCGGGTTCGAGGAGGAGGGGCGGCTGCGGGAATCGGTATTCTTCGACGGCAAATATCATGACTTGATGGTCATGGGTATTATTAAAAAATGATTTATATATTAATACTTCTTTGAAATTGCATCCACTACGCTTTCAAAGATAATTTTTCCGTCACCGATTTCACTCGGAAAACTGCGTGTCCAGTCCGGATGGGTATAGCGGTCCATGACACGCTCGGGATGCGGCATCATTCCGAAGACGTTGCCCTCCGGGTTGCTGATGCCGGCGATGTTGAAAGGCGAGCCGTTCGGGTTCCACGGGTAGCCGGCATAGTTGCCGTCCAAGTCCACATACCTGAAGATCAGCTGCCCGTTTTCCTCCAGTCTCTTGAAAACAGCCTCCTCCGTGCCCGCAGGGAACATGAGCTTGCCTTCGGCGTGCGCGGACGGGCACATCACAACTTCGCCCTTCGGAATCTTGGAGGTGAACATGCAGCCCTCACTCTCGTGTTTCAGAAGTGTCGGGCGGCATTCGAACCTCGACGAATCATTCGTGTTCAGGACCGCCTGCGGTGTTTCCGCGATCCCGTCCAAGCCGGGCAGAAGCCCCAGCTCGACGAGCACCTGGAAGCCGTTGCAGACACCGAGAATCGCCTTCCCTTCGCCCACGAAATCCGCAAGCTGGCTCTTGAGGCCGCTCTTCATCCGGGCGGCCCATATCGCGCCCGCCCTGACATAATCCCCGGATGAGAAACCGCCGGGGATCATGAGTATCTGGTAGTCGGTCAGGTTCCTCTCATCTTCCGGCTTCGTATCCATCTTCAGAAACTGCTTGAGGTGCACGATTTCCGGACTGGCCCCCAGTCTCTGAAACGCCAGAAAACTTTCCTGCTCGCAGTTCGTGCCCTCGATTCGAAGAATGCAGACGCGGATGTCCGAGACGTTCATTGGGAGGGGGATGGCGAGGGGGCATTTTAGGTTTGTGATTAGAAAGAATTGAAAATCCCAATCTCATCCATAAGTTTCGACCTCAATTGAATACGTACCATAGTTACTTAGGAGATGAACGACTGGCCACTAAATCTCTGTGCCCCCTAAAAAGATTTATAAACCATTTCCTACATAGAGTCATAGGGAATGAGATAAATGAAAAAACTAAGTGCTAGTTATATGGCAGTCATAATATTGCTGTCTAGCTTAGTTTCCTTTTCATTAATTAGTGATACTGTCAGCGCATCTTCAACCCTTTATGTCGGTGGTGCTGGCCCAGGCAATTACACAACTATCCAATCAGCAATTGATAATGCAACATCTGGAGATACTGTATTCGTTTACAATGGGACATATTTTGAAAATGTGATTGTGAATAAGACATTGAATCTTCTCGGTGAAAACAGGGATACTACTATTGTAAATGGAGGAGGGAGTGGAACAGCCATATTCGTATCGAACAGTAATGTGACCATTGAAGGATTCTGGATTACAGGTAGTGGAAGTAATTTTTTCGATGCGGGGATAAAGCTTGAGATAGTTCAAGATTGTAAAATTGAAAATAATACAGTCATTAACAATAAACAAGGCATTTACCTTGACCACTCCAACGGAAACCTCATCACCGATAACGTCGCGAATTCGAACTATTGTGGCATCTATCAGAGATATTCCGAAAATTGCACAATCGCTAATAACACCGCAAATTCGAATAGTTTATTTGGCATTTACCTTTACACTTCAAGTAAAAATAATGTGGAGAACAACACTGTAAATTCGAATGGCAATTCAGGAATCTCTCTTTACTCATCTAGTGAACGGAATAGCGTTGTTCATAATAGTGTCTCAGACACGACATACGGCTTCTTTTTGTCTTCCTCAAGTAATAATAATATTATTAAAAATAATGTCACAAACAACGGTCTTGGCATCTATCTTTGGAGCAGTTCTGATAACAACATAATTGATAATAACAATGTATTCTTTAACACCATTACAGGCATTGATATATATGGTAACGGTAACACAATTTATCATAATAACTTAATTTCCAACAATTGGCAGGGTCATGATGCAGGAGTAAATTATTGGGACATTGGATATCCCCTAGGGGGCAATTATTGGAGCGATTATTCGGGTGTAGATAATTTCTCAGGACCAGGACAGAATGAAACCGGAAGTGATGGCATGGGCGACACTCCTTATACAAGCATTGGCGGTGGAGCGGGTGCACAGGACAATTACCCGCAGATGGAACCCTGGCCACCAGATAGAGCGATAATGGATTTATTCAAAGAAGCGTCTCCGCACCACGCTTATGTCAATGATACCGTCACATATTGGATTAATTATTCAAACAGTGGTAGTAAGATTGCCCATAATGTTACTGTCAATGAAACATACCCTGAAGAGGTTTCTTTTATTTCCGCCATACCTCCGCCAGATGTGGGAAACAATATTTGGTTAATAGGGGATGTTGATTGTGGCCAAAGTGGCTCCATAATGATTAACGTGTCTGTTACTTCCGCAGGTATAGGAATAATTACAAATGAGGTAAGTCTGTTTTATTATAACGAGACGGGTCATAAACTTCCAACAGAATATGAAGAAGTAACCATAAATACGGATGCTGGACCAGTACACAATATAGACAAAGACCTCTATTATATAATAATCCAAGAAGCAATTGATGAGGCGGATAATGGAAACACTATTGAGGTAGATGCTGGGATTTATAATGAGCACGTGATTGTGAATAAGACATTGAATCTCATCGGAGAAAGTAGAGACACTACATTTATTGATGGAGAAGGTAGCGGAAATGTTGTTTATGTTAATGCAAACTGGATTAATATTTCTGAATTTTCTATAATTAATGGCAATAAGGGATTAGTAATTAAAGATGCGAATGACTGCTCTATTGACTCCAATAATATTTCAAACAATAGCTGGTATGGGATTGATTACGATAGTATATGCGATGGTAATAATTTCACAAACAACATAATTTCAAATAATTATTATGGGATAGAACCGTTTAACCGAGATATAATTTTGAATAATCAAATACTTAATAACGATATTGGCATATATTTCCGTTTTCGAACAAATCTTACAATTGTAAATAATTCAATGGTTAATTGTGGCTTGCTTGTTGATGGATACAAATTTGAACATTGGATTTCACATAATGTTTACAATAACACAGTTAATGGTAGACCTTTGTATTACTGGAAAAATCGTACTGCTGGCATAATTCCATCAGGTGCTGGACAAGTCATATTAGTAAATTGTACAAATGTAGTGGTGAAAAATCAAAATTTGAGTAATGCATCTGTGGGCATCGAGTTAGGTTTTTCATCATACAACACAGTTATTAAAAACTATTTTGCAAATGAAATATACCGGGGGTTATATGCTGTGATGTCAGATAATAATATGATATGTCAAAACAATGCCAGTAACAATGACATCGGGATGCATTTGAAAACCTCTCATAATAACATCATTTGTAGTAATAATCTTTCTTATTGTCGCCAAAGCATCAATATAGAAGGTAGTGATAAAAATAATGTTATAAATAATAAAATGTGTAATTGTACTGAATGGAATGTTGTAATCTGGTTGAGCTCATATTACAATGAAATTTTTAATAACGACATCTCAAATAATACTGGCAATTTCAATAAAGGAATATACCTTGGGACAAATCCGAGGTACAACAATATTACATATAACAAATTTTATAATACGTTTAATGCTATAGAATTATATTTGGGAGTTCTTTATAATCGAGTCGAAAAGAATACAATAATAAATTGTGATTATGGTATTACTACTATTGCTACAAATAACATCTATCATAATAGCATAATTAATACACCTAATCCTGCCTGGGATTCGGATAGTGCCAACTGGGACAACGGTTATCCGTCTGCAGGTAACTATTGGAGTGATTATTCAGGAATAGATCTATTTTCAGGACCAAATCAAGATATACCTGGCAGTGATGGAATTGGCGATACTCCATACACTAATATAAGCGGAGGCACGGGATCCAAAGATAATTATCCACTTATGAATCCTTTGGACTGTGAACCGCCAGCTTCATTTGTCAATCCTATTTTACCGTATTGGCAATCATCATCTCCAATTACACTCAATGCCACCGCGAATGATAATGACGCTGTAACAAATGTGACTTTATGGTATAGATATTCATCTGATAACATAAGCTGGGGTAGCTGGATTTGTCAAGGCGTTGATTTAAATTCACCTTGGTCTTGGAACTTCGATTTCCTAGATGGTGATGGATTTTATGGATTCGCCACAAGAGCAAATGATAGTTCAGGCAACCCAGAGACTCCTAATAATATAATTTGTAGTGAAGATGTGTTGATAGGTTATGATACCACAGCACCTAATGTATATGCGGGGCCAGATGTAATTATTAACTCTCAATTTTATCAAGATGCAACGGCGAACGATACATCGGGTATAGCTACTTATCAATGGACTCAAGAGACAGGACCGGGAACGATAATCTTTGGAACTCCAAATGAAGAGGATACCACGGTTAGTGCAGATATTGATGGAACCTATGTACTTCGTTTGAATGTTACAGATAATGCCAGTCATAGCAACTTTGATGATTTCACACTTATTTGGGATACAGTTAAACCAACTATTACTCTTAATACGCCTTCAAACAATTCATTAATTAATGCTGGAGTTATAATCGACTTTGATGTGACAGATGCATATCTTAACAATGTAAAATATTTTGTAGATGGAGGTGCAAATCAAACTCTTGGTTCACCATATGACATTGGCACATCTGGCTGGATAGATGGAACATATATCATTGAAGTTCACGCCATTGATGACGCTAATAATACTGCTGTTGAAATTTACAGTTTCACGATTGATGCAACTGCTCCGATGGTAATATCAACTAACCCCACAAACAACACAACAGGGATTTCCATATTCCAACCGATAGTTATCCAGTTCAATGAAGCAATGAACATTTCCAGTGTTCTGGTCAACCAAACAAACGGTACTGATTCTGGTGGTTGGAGTTGGTTCTGGAATAAGGACAAGGATACGATTACCGGCATACATGATGCTTGGCCTAGAGGGGAAAATGTAGAGATAACTGTTCAGGCTGGCTACAAGGATGATTCAAATCCTGGAAATGTTAACAATACAGATTATATCTTTTCATTCACAACCGAAACCAATCCCTCACCAAACATAATCCATACAAACATTTCAAGTCCGCAGGAATTGGGCGATGAAATCAGAGTTAACGCCACTATAACAGATGACGGGACGGTGATGAACGCTGTTCTTTGGTGGCAGGATGTCGATGATGTCTGGCATGAGAATTACATGGACAAGAGAGGTGATGATTGGGAGTATTTGATTCCTGCTCAAATGACTATGGGTACAGTCAAATATCAAATCAATGCAACCGATGATTTTGGGCAGAAGAATTCAACTATGATTTACGAGTTCGATATCAGAGATTTAACACCTCCGGTTATTACTCACACACCTGTTGAAAGTGCTGTTGTTGGTGAGGCGATAAACATCACCTGTGAGATTATTGATTTAAGCGAGGTGAACATAATATATATGTCATCTGGAGTGTTTTTTGTTTATAGATACGAAGGCGATACTGACTTTATTTTTAGAGTGATGAATCCAGAATATTGGTATGAAATACCTGCACATTCTGCGCCAGCCACAATCGAGTATTACATCTGGGCTTCTGACATTTATGGCAATCAGGCAACAACAAATGTGTACTCTTTGGAAATATTAGACCCAGATACTACGCCACCGGAAGTATTGCTCACAACTCCAACTGGAGATAATATTCCAGTCTCATCGGATATTTCAATCGTGTTTAGCGAAGCTATGAATCAGACTGCTGTGGAAAGTGCAATATCGATTTCGCCAACAATATCTGGTGTCAGTTATAATTGGCTGAATGATCAAACATTGGTTATTGAAATTTCTGGCAACCTTTCTTACAACACAACTTACACAATAACGATTGATACAGGAGCAAAAGACCTGGCGGGAAATACTTTGGCAAGCGATTACACTTGGCAATTTTCGACAGTTGAAGAACCAGAGATAGTACAATCACCAGTGTCTAATTATTGGTGGTGGATTATTGCCCTAATCCTAATTGTAATCATCATGTCGAGTTTGTTCGTGATTCGAAGGATGCCAGAACCTCAACTTAAAACAACCCTCTGCCCGATCTGCGGCTTCGATGTCGAAGCAGGCTCGCCCTGCCCGTTCTGTGTTGAGGAAACTCCGGAACCTTCACCCGAGCCAGAACCTCATCCGAACCAGGAGATTCTGGACAAAATCGAGAAGGCATACCAAGAGGGGAAATTGACTGAGAAACAGTATCAGATGAACTTGGAGAAGTTTGGTAAATAGTTGAGTTAGCCTTACGATTCGTGAGCCATCATAATGTTCAAAAAGCCCTCCAGATGAGCAGCCAGCGTCGCATTGTCCGTGAAACCGCAGACCTCCAATTCGGGGGAAGCTAGGAGGGCTTTCGTGCTGTCGACGATGAGGTCGGTGGCAATCAGGCCTTTCCTCCTGATGGATTTTACTCCTTTCGGGACCTTCTGGCCGTGCGGAACGATGAACGTGATGTTGACACCGCGCTTCGCCGCCGCTTTAAGGTTCTTCTCGACCCTGGGGCGCATTACAGCCACGTTCGGGGTCGCCATGATTATTGTCTCGGTTGCGGTGTCCATCATCTCCCCTATCTTGTCCAGTACTCTTGATTGACCTGTGATGGTGAAGACGAGCTGAGGCATGCCGTGCTCCTTCAAAATCTCCCTGATGGAAGCCAGCTTGTCGAATGTCTCGTCCAGCTTCGAGAAGACGCGGTCGCGGATGGTCTCCGGCGGTATCGGGTTGTAAAATTTCGGTCTGCCTTTCCCTGCCACGACGAAGCCCTTGTCCTCCAATGTTTCCAGCACTTTATAGGCCGATGTCCTGGGGATCTGGGCTGTGCTGGCTATTGTCTCCGCGTCCGAAACCCCATGGGCAACCAGTGCTATGTAAGCCCTCGACTCGTAATCCGAAAGGCCGAGGAGGGCCAGGTCCGCGGCTATCTTGTTGTACTCCTCCAGGAGCATCTGGCTGTTCTCACCGATGAGGTCTAGAATATCCATTTTACCACTTTGTAGCTATATCAACTACAAAACATTTATATTTTTTCCATATATACGTAAAAATGTGGTTAAATGATTATCAAGCCGAGTACTATCAAGAAGGGATTGCCCAAGAAGACCACCACTCTTTGTCCGGAATGTCTGAAGGTCATACACGCCGACATCTTCGAGAGAGATGGCAAGGTCATGATTTCCAAAACATGCCCCGAACACGGGGATTTCGAGGATGTTTACTGGTCCGATGTCGAACTTTATCTTAAAGCCGAAGATTGGGCGTTCGACGGAATCGGGGTCGAGAACCCGCAGGTGAAGGCATCGAAGGGATGCCCGTTCGATTGCGGGCTCTGCGACATTCACACCAGCCACACCGCGCTGGCCAACCTCGATCTGACGAACAGGTGCAACATGAAATGCCCGATATGTTTTGCCAACGCCAACGACGCGGGATATGTATACGAGCCCACTTTCGAGCAAGTCACGGAGATGCTGAAAACGCTACGGGCCGAGAGGCCGGTGCCCTGCGCCGCCGTCCAGTTCGCCGGCGGCGAGCCCACGATATACCCGAAAGTGATCGAGGTCATCGAGAAGGCCAGGGAGCTCGGGTTCCCGCAGATCCAGATCGCGACGAACGGTCTGAGAATGGCGCAGGAGGAAGGTTTCACCCAAAGAATGTACGAGGCGGGAATGCACACTATTTACCTTCAATTCGACGGTCTGCGGGAGGAGAATTACATCGCAGCCAGAGGTCGGCCGCTGCTGGATGTCAAGATGAAGGCCATCGAGAGCGTTCGGAACACAAAGCCTGACCAGATGTCCATCGTGCTGGTGCCTACTATCGTCAACGGTCTCAACGACGACCAGGTCGGCGAGATAATCAACTTTGCCATCGAGAACCGCGACGTCATCAGGTCGGTGAACTTCCAGCCGGTGTCCTTCACAGGCCGCATAGACCAGGAGGAGAGGCTGGCAGGCAGATTTACATTACCTGATCTGGTCCAGAGGGCGGGGGAGCAGACAGGCATCACGACCAAGGACGACTGGTACCCGGTTCCGATTGTGACCCCGATCTCGGAGTTCATCTCCGTGCTTACAGGCGACCCGAAGATGGCCTTTACCCCGCATCCGCACTGCGGTCTGGCTACCTACCTTTTTATAGACGAGAACGGCAAGGCGGTCCCGATTACAAGATTCATCGATATCGACGGGCTCATGGGCGACTTGTACGAGCTGGCCCATAAGAGCGAGGGCAAGAAGCTCAAACTGCCGTTGAAGTTGAAGGCTTTCAATCTCATTCGCAAGCATTTTAAGAAGGACGAGGCCCCGGAAGGCCTGAACGCTCTCAAGTTTGTCAAGCTCATGGAATCCCTGCTCTCGACGGAAGACAAGGAAGCGCTGGCCGAGATCTCCTGGGACCTGATGATGATAGGCGGGATGCACTTCCAGGACGGCTACAACTACGACATCGAGAGGGTCAAGAGGTGCGTCATTCATTATGTCACGCCGGACAACATGATTATCCCGTTCTGCGCCTACAACAGCGGGCCGGTGTATCGAACCGAGGTGGAGAAAAAACACTCGGTGCCCCTTGACGAATGGCGGGCAAAGCACGGGAGCGAGGGAACATGATAACAGTCGATGCGAGCAAGTGCCTTCACTGCGGCCAGTGCGTCGGGACCTGCCCGCATCACGCGATCTTTCTGAACGACATGCATTTGGAATTCAACGACAACTGCAAATCATGCGGGTGGTGCGTCCGCTCCTGCCCTATGGCGGCATTGACCTTGGAGGCGGACTCATGAAAATCGGGCACGAGTACGATGCGATAATCGTGGGCGCCGGACCAACTGGCTCCCATGCTGCGAGGTACGCCGCACAGGGCGGCGCCAACGTCCTCATAATCGAGAAAAGGCAGGAGGTCGGCTCGCCGGTTCGTTGCGGTGAAGGGGCTGCCAGGAAGTCGATTGAAGATGCAGGTATAACGCCCAACAAGAAGTGGATAGCCGCCGAGATGGACGGGGCCAGGATATACGCCCCCAACGAGACTTACCTCGAAGTGGACGAGAGCATGGCCGGCGACGAGGTCGGTTACGTTATAGAGAGAGATCTATTCGACCAGTGGCTCGCAGACCAGGCTGTCCAGGCGGGGGCGGACATAGCCCTGAAGACAACGGCCACCAGGCTCCTCATGAAGGACGGAAAGGTGAATGGTGTGCGAGTAAAACAGATGGGCGAGGAGCGCGACATCTGGGCAAAAGTCGTGGTCGGAGCTGACGGCTACGAGTCCGACATCGGCAGGTGGGCAGGCATTCTCCCGCCGCTGGCCCAGAACGACATCATCGCGGGCATCCAGTATAGGATGACGGACATCGATATCGACTCCAATTTCGTTCAATTTTACCTCACGTTCAAATACGCGCCGGGCGGATACACCTGGATATTCCCCAAGAACGAGAACACGGCGAACGTCGGCATCGGCATGACACTGAGCAACCTGCCGAACAAGGGGGATCTGAAAAACTATCTGGACTCGTGGATCGCGGCGCATCCGAACATCTCCAAAGGCAAGGTGCTGGACATTGTCGGCGGCGGAGTTCCGGTCTGCGCCCCCATCGACAAGACCGTGACGGACGGACTGATGCTTCTCGGAGACGCGGCCAGACAGGCGGACCCGATTACCGGCGGCGGAATCGGAAACGGCTGCAAAGCGGCCGTTGTTTGCGGCCGGACAATCGCCGCCGCAGTGAAAGAGAACGATTTCAGCGCCGAGTTCCTGCAGATGTACGAAAAGGGCTGGCGCGACATTCTGGAAGAGAAATTATTCCGTAACTGGATGGCCAAGGAAACGTTCATCAAGCTGAGCGACGACGTGTTCAACAAGATAATCCCTACTATATCAGAATACGGCCTGGACGAGATCAATGTCTTCAACCTGCTGAAGGTTATCGCAGAAAAACACCCGGAGCTTGTTGAGACCTTCGAAGATCTAATTTAATGGGTGAAGCCGACAGGTATGAAGTAATTTAAGTACAAAGGAATAGGTCTATGATTCACTCTGATGCTACGCGTTTGTTATCCGAACTGAATGAAAGCCGCTAGTGTTGTTATTTAATAGAGATTCGTGTTGGTTCTTCTTTAGGCCCCTCTTTCGTTTCCTCTGCCTTTGGCTCTTTTTTGCCCTCTTTCTCCTTCTTCTTCATTTCCTTTTTCTTTTTCCTTTCTTCCTTCGATAACTTGTCCTTACCGAAACTGTCTGGATTTGTGTATGCCAAGACAAAGTATGTGACCATTATTACTGTTATTAAGAAGAGTATGAATAATACGATCATATGGAGAAGGTAAGATGGTACTTTCTCAACAATGATGTAGTATGTCTGTTCTTCAGTTAGTCCACCTGAGTCAGTCACTACTACAGTAACCGCCTGTGCTACGCCTACATGATCCTTTAACGGTGTCCAGCTTATTAACCCAGTAGTTGCGTCAATTGTCATTCCTTCTGGTGGGTTGACCAAACTGAATGTTAATACGTCGTCATAGATCAGATCGTCATCGCCAGCCCCTACGTGGTAGGTGTAGAGGTGTTTCACCAGAGCGGACGTGTCTGGTGTGGTGGTAATGTATGGGGCATCGTTAAAGTTCTCAATGGTCAAGGTGAACGTTTGGTCAGCGAAAGTACCGTCAACGTCAGTTACTTTTACAACTACAAACTCTGTCCCAACGTCATCGTTCGTCGGTGTCCAAGTGACCACACCAGTTGCACTATCTATCGTCATGCTAGTGGGCGAAGTAGTCAGGGAATATGTCAATATATCTCCGATATCCACATCTGTGGCTTCAACATCATAGGTATACAATGTGTCTTCTGTGGCTGTTGTGACCTCTGTTGATGTGATTGTCGGTGCGTCATTTGTGTTAAGGATGGTCAAGGTGAATGTCTGGGTATCTGTGGTTAAAGCAGCGTCTGTTACTGTTATGGTGATTATATAAGTGCCAACATCTGCATTCGTAGGTGTGAACAAGATCACACCCGTAACTGGGTCTATAACGAACAGTGTAGTGTCATCCGTGTAGGTGAGAATATCACCAACATCGACATCTGTAGCTGTCACTTGGTAACTGAATGGTGCGTCCTCGGTTGCCGTTAGGTCGGGTATCGCCGATAACACTGGGGTATCGTTCGTGTTAGCTACCACAATGGTGAATGATTGTGTGTCAAAAGCACCAGCCAGATCACTGACTTCTACTATTACACTAACGTTTCCAACATCATCGTTCGTTGGGACCCAGGTGATGTCACCAGTTGCACTGTCTATCATCATGCTGGCTGGGGCCGTTGTCAGTGAATATGTTAGCACATCTCCAACATCATCATCATCGGCGTCCACATCATAGGTATACAATGTGTCTTCTGTGGCTGTTGTGATCTCTGTTGATGTGATTGTCGGTGCGTCATTTGTGTTAAGGACGGTCAAGGTAAATGTCTGGGTATCATTGACTAATGCAAGATCGGTTACAGTTATTGTGATAATATGTGTTCCGACTCTTGAATTGTCCGCAGTAAACGATATCACACCAGTTGTCAGATTTATGACAAACCATCCACCCTCATCCGTGTATGTGAGCACATCACCAACATCGACATCTGTAGCTGTCACCAGGTAAGTGAAAGGTGCGTCCTCGATTGCGGTTAGGTCCGGAATTGCTGCAAGCACTGGTGCATCGTTCGTGTTGGTTACAGTGATGGTGAACAACTGTATGTCTGTACCGTCATAATTATCAGATACTTGGACCACCACTTCATGGTCTCCAACTTGGGCATTCGTTGGAGTCCAGGTGATATTGCCGGTCACGCTGTCAATGATCATGCCCGCAGGGAACGTCGTCAATGAATATGTCAGT
The DNA here is from genome assembly GCA_030670795.1 of Methanobacteriota archaeon. Lineage (GTDB taxonomy): Archaea > Thermoplasmatota > Thermoplasmata > SG8-5 > SG8-5 > SG8-5. Next base: position 12,346 of record DAOVAY010000036.1, read on the forward strand.
ACATCTCCTGTTGCAACATCAACATCCGTGCCAATTGCCACATACCAGAACAAATCATCCTCGTTCACGTTCTGGTTGGCGATTGGTGCAAGTGTCGGCGCGTCGTTCACTGAAAAGACTGTAACACGGATCGTGTCGCTGACTGTTGCTGTACCGTCATCGGCGGTGAACGTTATGTCCTCAAAGCCAAACCAGTTTCCGACTGCTGAAAAGTCAACTGTGCCGTCTACGTTGATAACAACAATAACGTTGACCTCTCCTGCTGACGAATACGTCAAACCAGAGTCAATGTCTGAGAAGAAGAGGTCAAGGTCAAACGCACCTATAACTCCTCCATCCTCGTCAAACTCAACGTCGGGTAGGAACATGTCCAGAACAGGAGCATCGTTGATGGGGTTCACAGTGAGCAAGAACGAAGTCGTGTCTGTAGCACCTGCAAGGTCGCTGACTTCAACAACAACTGTCCAAACACCAACATCTGCGTTGGTCGGTGTCCAGCTGATGTCACCGGTCGCGCTGTCTATGACCATGCCCGCTGGGGCAGTCGTCAGTGAATATGCCAGTACGTCTCCTGTTGCAACATCAACATCCGTGCCAACTGCCGTGTCCGTGAACAAGACGTCCTCGTTCACGTTCTGGTTGGCGATTGGTGCAAGCGTGGGCGCGTCGTTCACTGAAAAGACAGTAACACGGATCGTGTCGCTTACTGTTGCTGTACCGTCATCGGCGGTGAACGTTATGTCCTCAAAGCCAAACCAGTTTCCGACTGCTGAAAAGTCAACTGTGCCGTCTACGTTGATAACAACAATAACGTTGACTTCTCCTGCAGAGGTGTATGTCAATACTGGTGTGTCTATGTCCGAGAAGTAGAGATCAAGGTCAAACGCACCTATAACTCCTCCATCCTCGTCAAACTCAACGTCGGGTAAGAACATGTCCAGCACCGGAGCATAGTTCAGGTTATACCCGCAACAATCATCACAGACTGGTGGTGCAGCCTCAAGATTGTTGAGGCGGTCTACACCTATTGAGTAGAACTCATAGTATCCATCGGCTGTGAAGATGAAGTCCCAGCTGTACGGGGCCGTTGTGTCGGGGTTAGAAGCATCCACCCAAGAAGTCCAAGCACCGAAGGTCACGTTGTCCACAGAATACCTGTACCACAGGGTCATATTCGCAACTCCGCATCCTGTGTCATCGCTTGCTGTTCCGACTATCGTAACCGGATTCTCGGTAGCCCAATATGGGCCGTCCACAGATACAGATGTTACCGGAGCAACATCGTCAACATACACCAAGAATACCTCAATGTCACCAACGTTAGATACATTATCCACTGCACGGTAGTATATCGAATGTGCACCAGTCGTTCCTATCGTGAATGGGTCTCCAGAATAGGTGACCCAATCACCAGAGTCGACTTTGTATTCTATGTAGTTCAATCCTGCATCTGCTCCTGGGTTAGTATCATTTGCAAACAAATACACAGGAGTGGATGTTGTTATATACGTTGGGCTAGAGCCGATGTTTGGTGCTCCAAGAGCTAGATTCGCATCTATTGGAGCACTTACATCTTGGTAACAATATAAGATAGTATAATTACTGTTTTCAGCTCTATCAGAGATTGATATATTGATTTGATAAGAACCATCTTGGAATATTGTCACATTGTAGTATACTCTCCAGTCCCAGAGGGTGTTGGGTGTGGTTATGGGGAACGCATCTCCTGGGGCCTCATCAAATGCCGGTGAGAAGGTCATTGTACCCCATAGACCAGAATGCTCGTCCCATGCAGTACCTCTTATCGCAAACATCTGTGGATCCCAGCCCATTCCATTGCTGTAATAGAACGTGGCCATATCCTCTACCCACAGGTAATCTGATGCTTCTAATATACTAGTGATATAAATCTCTGGTGGCGTGATATCTGTGCCGCACTTGGTGTCTGCCTCAATTAGGGCTGGAGGTGCCGTAGTGTTGAACTTGATGGACATGCCACTGTACATCACTTGTCCCTCGTACCACCAATTCTGGGTTCCATCCTCGCTTTGGATATCTACATCTGGCAGATAACCAGGATCTGTGAATAGCAGGTAGTTCATTACAATTTCTCCGGTTTCGTAGAGTATTACTTCAAATGTCTGGATTTCACCAGAGCCAAAGATTGGGACGCTATCCCATGTGACGACGAACCTGTCTACTGTTCCGGGGATGTATTGGTAATAAACCTCTGCACCTGGCGCACCTGGATCAAGGTCGTCGTAAAATACATCTATCCAGTCTGATCCAGCAAGTGTGAAATACACATAGCCATCATCAATTATGTATATATCACTATAAATGCTTCCAAAGAATGGGAAGTTAAAGCCCATCGGTATCGGACCGATCCCGGTACCATCCACAAGACCTGTCGCTGTTCCGCCTGTCACACCATCAACCCAGAACATCTGTTCGATGTCGTACATGGCCAAAGGCGCATCTTCCCTGTTCGTGGCATAGTCGATTGCAATGGAATAGAACTCATAATAGCCTTCACCATCAGGTGAGGTGAAGGGTACGCCCCAACCGTCACTGCCATCATTATCTATGAAGAGTGGGTTAAGTGTCCAAACACCCCATGTCGCGTTGTCGACGGCGAACCTGTACCAGAACTCGACCGATGCGCCATCAGAAACGGTGTCGGGATTGTTCCATGGACTGCAGATATCGTCCCTCACAGTCGCTGTCAGCATTACGTTCAATCCCACCCAGTACGGGTCAATCCTGTCCACAAAGGATACTGGCTTAGACACCTCGTATGCGCATTCGGTATCAAATGTTTCCGGTGCTGGGAGTGGGTCTGATTCATAATGACCCAAATTGTCCTGGGCTCTTGAATAGAACTGGTAATAACCCTCACCATCCAGGAAGCATACACCCGTGGTCGTGGTCCATGGAGCGGCAAAATCTGTGTTAAATATTGCCCAAGCTGTCCATGGTGTTGTCCCGTTGTCAGGTGAGTACCTGTACCAGAACTGAACAAAAGCAATATCGCAGAGTATTGTGCCCGAGATCAGATGGACGTCGTTTGCTGTTGCGGTAACTACTATTGGGGCATTGTACCAATATGGTGTTATCGGATCAACCGAAGATACCGGTGGCAGAATGTCGTATCCGCAAAGAGTATCATTGTTTAGTGGAGCTGGCTCTACATTGGTAGCATTATCTATCGCTATCGAGTAGAACTCATAGAAACCCTGACCAAAGATCATGTTGAAGTT
>DAOVAY010000041.1 GCA_030670795.1 Methanobacteriota archaeon
GGAGAATGAAATCAGGCTGAATGCCAGACTTATACATCTCATGGATCAACACAGTAATATTGTAAGCCAGCATCTTACACAACAACTCGTTTTTCTGGGCGATGAATTTCTTTGATTTCAAACTCTCCCCAAACTTGGCCTTTATCGCACCAAATGTTGTTTCAACATTGGACCGTACATGGTAATGTTTGTCGAACTCCTCACGGAGGACCACCAGAGATTGCTCCGTTTTTTCTTTTTTTCTTAACTTATTCGTATTACATCGTCGAAACTCTTTTAAGACAGGAAAAGGATGTATTCCAAGATGGGGTTGTTGAGATGAGACGAACATATATAACTTGGTTATGTGCAATCGCAATAGTGATTTCGACTATCTTCACATTTAACATAATCCCTACTGTGAAAGCGGATCCAGACCCACCTCACCTACCTGGTGGAACAGTTTATTTCAATCAAAATTGGTTTGTAGATGCTGGAGATAATCTTGAATATTACAATCAGACTATAGTTCTTTCAGGAGTTTTAAGAATATTAATAGGTGGTAGTTTAACCCTGAAGAATGTTACCCTCAAGACGAATAATAGTTATGATGGAGAATATTATATTTATGTCTTCGGAGCTTTGACTTTAAAAGATTGGGATGATGATAAAGCCACAACGTTTGACAGGACAATGATTACAAGTGCTACTGACTTTCATTATAAGTTCAATATCATAAGTGGAGCCACATTCGTAATGAAGCACACGATAGTATCGGAATGTGGTTGGGACTGGACAAATCATGGCATGGAGATTTGGGCAAATAATGCCGTAATTGACAATTCTAAATTTACAAATAATTACTGTGGGGTTTACGTTTACTCAGATAATTGTGATATAAGTAACAGCAATTTTACTGGTAATGAATGGCATGGTGTCTTTTTTTCTGGTTCAACTGGTTCAAAAATATCAAATACCGAATTTTCAGAGCAATGGCCGGGACGAGGGATTGAAACGGACTTTAGTACAGATTTAACAGTCGACAACTGCAGTGTATTCGGTGATTATAATGGTTACTGGATTAGGCATTCGAATAATATTATCATAAAAAATTGTGTTATAAATGGTCCCAACAACGATATTCGACTGGACCAAACAGAAAGTTGTGTAGTAACCAATAACACATTTCTGAATGGTAGTAAGTTTTATGTATTGGGTGATAAAATCCAACATTATGATCATACAATCCCGCTTACGAATTATTTACGGGGCAGACCGATTTATTATTTTTATAATCTTAATAATGAAGTGATTGAGAACATCAACAGCTCTAGTATTATAATTGCCTGGTCAGATAATATGGTAATCCGCAATCTCACGGTTGACGATGGCCACGCTCTAACATTTAGCTATATAACAAATTCATTGATTGAAAATTGTACAAGCAGGAATAATTTTGCCAATGGTTTAGCAGTGGTAGGTTCTAAATATAACACATTTCAATATTGTGATATAATTGGAAACAGATTAATGATTGTAACACGATCAGATTACAATGATTTCTACAAGATTAATGCTTATAATGGAGCCACGTTTTGGATATATGGAACGTCGTATAATGTGAATATTAATTGGTGTACGGTTAATAATGGTGGGGGATTTCGCATCCAGGATGGCATAAATACAGTTGTAAGTAACTGTACAAGCGAGGGTAATAACGGGGGACTTTTACTGAACTTTTGTCGGGATGTCCTTATAACAGACTCGACTTTCAAATCAAATGATAATGGTATTGAGATACACAACTCTGATAATAATGAAGTCAGCAATTGTACAATTTCAGATAATACTCAAAACGGTGTTCATATGAACGATGGTTTTAACAACATTATCATTCATAATAATTTTATCAACAACGTAGTTCATGTATATGATCAAACCAGTAATATTTGGGACGATGGATACCCATCAGGTGGTAACTATTGGGACGATTACACAGGGGTTGACATTTTCTCGGGCCCAAATCAAGACCAACCTGGTAGTGACGGTATTGGAGATACGCCATATATTATCGATGCTGATTCTCAAGACAACTACCCATTAATGGATCCTTTAACTCCTCCAGTAGATTTCGCAAATGCAACTGGACCTCAAGGAGCAGGTCATGATCCCACAATAACGATAACTTATGATTGGACAGGCACACCAACTGCGGTTGACCTTTATTATTCTACAGACCATGGAGGTAGCTGGAATTATCTCGGAACAGATACAAGTGTTGATGGTTCATACGATTGGGGACCTGAATCCAACCCAGCACCAAAACCCTCGAAATATTACTGGATAGCAAATGCTCAAAATGGTGCTGATGATGTTGGAATTCCCGCTGACGGTACTCCGCCAGAAGCTGGCCCTTACAATTGGAAAACTTATGATCTAACAATAAACGATATGCAACCACTTTCGAATCCCCCGGGCTATTGGGAGTTCGTTTCTATCCCCTTGGATGTGAATGGTGATTTACACGTTGTATTCGACGATGAAAATTGGGGCGATGGTGGAACATTATGGGATTACATCCAATGGTATGATGCAAATGACATAGTAGACCCTTGGAAAAGTTATTCAATCTATCGCCCTCCAGAATTAAACGACCCATGTGAAATGAACAATATGATGGGCTGCTGGATACACATTATCAGCAATGATGGAGATGGCGTGTTAACGGTAGGTGAAGGTGTAGAAGCATCGAGTACCGCAATTCCTTTATCAGCAGGGTGGAACCTTGTCGGATACCCGACAATGACAGAAATGATGGTTGCAGATGCCCTTTGGGGCACGGGAGCGGATAATGTCATGGTCTGCGATATTTCTGAACCTTATCACATCAAAGAAGTAGGACCAACTTATGTTATGAAGCCTGGGGAAGGCTACTGGGTGCACGTGGTCGCGGATACGGTTTGGGTTGTGGATTGGTAGTTACTTTTCTGCGACACCTTTTAGTGCAAATCCCCCTGAATTGGTTTTAAGGATTTGCAGTAGTGGGTTTATGATTTTATAATTAACTTGCCAGCAATAAGCTCAGGCCGAATATCACACCGACCACTATCAGAATGACTACGGCCATGATGATGGTGACAATCCACATAACCAAAGCGCGGGACCAATCCGTGTCGTAGAACACCTTGATTACGAGCAAGTTGATGAATATGGCGATGATAAGGTTCAGCCACGGTATCGGAATTATCCATAAACAGCCCAGGAAGGTTATCACCAATATGATCGTCGTGGCCAGGGCTTTCAGCAATCCTTCATCTTCATCAACCAACTTTGCGGTCAGGTAGAGGGGCAGTGCAATAAAAATCAGGAGCAGGATGACAAGCAATATCCAAATTATAATTTCTCCAATAGGCAAACTCACACCGGGAATTTTAATGCAACCATGATATTTCTAGTTTTGTATTCAGGTGGCGTTGCACCTAAATTAACCTAAAACACGATATCAAATCTGGCCAGAACTTTGAAGATATAAAAGAGAAGAATTAAGGTGAATGATATTGCCAGTACAACTTTCAATAAAATAATCTTGAGTTTGTAATCATTCTTATCTACCGGGAGACCCTCATAAGGTATTCTCATCAAGATACAATTAGTTGTTGGTGGTATTTAAGTAGATTGGTACAACCATTTGTAAAGGTCATCTGATATTGTCTCTGGTAAACGTAAGGTTTATAACGGGCTTGTCACATTTAGTCATTGAGTGAGCGTCAATGAGGAAGTCCACTACATTCCTGATGAGGATCCCGGTGTTGTTTGGATTGACATTATTATGTCTGTTCATCTTCATACTCAGTTTTTTCAAGCTGCTTGAGTTGTTGGCAGAAGGGACAACCCCCATAAGCGAGTATCTACCTTACTTCGCGATTATTATAGCCACGCTCATCGCAATCGACGGTTTGCTAATTCTTTTATGGGATTATTTCACACAAAGAAAGGAAGAAACAAAGATGGAAAGATACCTGGCAAAAGTTGATGGCAAGGAATCTTCAATTGTCGGCCAATCCGCTGACAAAAGAGGATAATATGACATAATCGAAGCCTTTATTCACTTCGACTTATTTTCGACCACGATACCATGACAGAGAGCAAGATTAGGGTGCTTATCGCAAAACCGGGACTGGACGGTCACGACCGCGGCGCAAAGGTGGTGGCAAGAGCCCTCCGTGATGCGGGTTTCGAGGTGATTTATACGGGTCTTCACCAGACCCCGGAGCAGATTGTGGAGACGGCCATCCAGGAGGACGTGGACATCATCGGCTTGAGTTGTCTTTCGGGTGCGCACATGACCCTGTTCCCCAGGGTGACGGCTCTTCTCAAGGAGAAGGACGCTGAGGACATCCAGGTGACCGCCGGCGGTATCATCCCGGAAGAAGATGTTGTCAAGTTGAAGGAGGCGGGGGTAGTGGGAGTTTTCGGCCCCGGAACACCCTTAGACGAAATAATCGAGTTTCACAGGAAGATAGCGGGGAAGTAGACGATGAGAATTGTAGAGCGGATCCTCAATGGAGATAAGAGAGCAGTAGCTAGGCTCATCTCGATGATTGAAGACCGCAACCGCGGAGCGCTCAAGCCTCTCAGCGAATTGCACGCCCGTACCGGAAACGCGCACATCATAGGCATAACAGGACCGCCGGGCTCGGGAAAAAGCACTCTTGTCGACAGACTGGTTAAATCATATAGGAGACAAGAAAAAACCGTCGGGATAATAGCCGTTGACCCGACCAGCCCGTTCACCGGGGGCGCCATTCTGGGCGACAGGATACGCATGGGAGACCTTTCCACCGACCAAGGCGTGTTCATAAGAAGTATGGGCACGCGCGGACACCTCGGGGGCCTCGCCCGGACGACCGGAGAAGTGGCCAAGGTCTTGGACGCGTTCGGCATGGATAAGGTCATCATTGAAACGGTTGGAGCCGGACAATCGGAGGTGGAGATAGCCTCTCATGCGCAGACCACGGTCATCGTGGAGATGCCGGGTCTCGGAGACGAAGTGCAGACCATAAAGGCGGGGATAATGGAAATCGGCGACATATTCGTTGTGAACAAAGCAGACCGCGACGGGGCCGAGAACACCGAGTTAGAATTCAAGGCAATGCTGGACCTGGACCCTGAGAAGAAGGAATGGGAGCCGCCGGTACTCAAGGTCATCGCCACCCAAACCGAGGGAATCGAGGAATTGCGGGAGAAGATTGAAGACCACTTGACGTTTCTGAAGAGCAGCGGTCGTCTGGAGAGGATAAATGCCGAGCGCACAAAAACGGAATTCATGGAGATTCTGAAGACCAATCTCACGAACTACATCCTGGAAAGGTCGATCGACAAGGGTAAGTTTGATGAGCTGGTCCGCCAGATTATTACACGTCAAATAGACCCGTACTCCGCTGCCGACGAGCTAACCGAAGCATTCGAGATTCGGGCGGGCACATCAAATTCTGATGATAAAGATTAAGTATAACCGATACCAATAACCTCTTGTAGGGTATTAGTACCTAGGCTGAGAGGAGAGAACATGCCGGGACAGGACTGCGAGGATTGCTCGTACAACAGAGGTGGAACGTGTACGAGGGGGAATTACACCTATTATCAAGGTATAGTGCAGAACAGGGAATGTCCATATTATAAAATGAATACGGCAGGGGAAGGTCCCCCATTCCCATAAGGACAGATAGGGCTAACTGGCAGCTATCCCATGTATTAAGAAACGCATGTCCTTTAGGGGGGAGTTCTAACAGAACTCCTTAGCAGTAAATACATTGCAATTCATGTTTACTGCCGCCTGGTAGTTCATGGATTCCCCGGAGGCGGTTGCTGTGGCGGCTGCTGCGGGGGCGGTTGTTGAGGTGGAGGTTGTTGCGGCGGCGGCTGTTGATACTGCGGCTGCTGCCATTGTTGTTGCTGGTTAGGAGGAGGTTGCGGCTGCACCCTCGGCGGCTTCTTCGATAGAACGACGGCCAAAGCCACGATTACCACCACCACGATGATGATTATGACGACGGCAGCCCATATCCAGGGTGAGATACCGGTGGGACCTATGATTCCTCCGTCCACCGTGACCGTCAACGTATAATCGCCGCTGCCGTCAAAGGCATAGCACCTGATGTAGTGATAGCCGCTTCTGGTTGCGGTATAGCTTATGGATTCGTAGGAAGAACTACCGGATGAACTATCCACGGAAGTTTCATATGTGTTGTAAAGGCGCAGGTCAAAATCATCCCCCGTTCCCACTAAATTGATGTATATCGTACTCCCTGAATTCAGGTGTATCCGATAAAAATCCTCATCGTCCGAATATTCGTTCAGATAACCATATTCCACATCCCCAGATGAGGAAAGCGTATCTGCTGTAGATATGCTGTCGTTCGGTTCTGTTTCGGCCGCCGCGAATGCGGCCAATGAAATCGTCATAAGCGCTATCAAAATCAAGCATCCGAGAACTCGCTTCCCCAGATAATTCTTATCTTTCTTTACCGTATACATGTAACCCCTTCCAATTCATACTTAAACGATTTCTTCCTTTTATCTTTTGGGATTACATCATGGTCTTCTTGTTTTGCGCCGCCTGCCTCACAACCTTCTTGATCCGCCTCTCGCGGGTTTCCTCTCTCTTCGCGTCCATAATCCAGTAGATGTACATCTTTCTGTGAGAAGGAGCGAATTTCTCCCAGTTCCTCCTGGCTTTCTCGTTCTTGGCCAGGGCGTTTGTTAGTCCGGGAGGCGTGGGCAGGACCTTGGGTATGACCGTTTCGGTTGGTTTGATATTCCCCGTCTTTACCGCTTCCATCACGTCGTCCGGAATGGTTTTCAATCCCGCTTGGGTCATCTGCTCCTGGTCTATCATCTTCTTGGCGCGTTTAATATTGGTGTTTGACCAGATACTGCCCTTCCTCCTGGGCGTCAACCTCTGCACGTACTTTTCATCGTCAACCCTCTTCACAGTGCTGTCTATCCAACCGAAGCAGATGGCCTCCTCGATTGAATCGTCATAGGACACCGCGGGCTTGCCCGTGTGTTTCTTGTATCGCGTCAGCCAGATTTCCTTTTTCGAATCATGATTCTCCTTGAGCCATGCACGCCATTCATCGCGGTTTTTAGCGTAGAAGGTCTGGGTTATCTCCATTTATTGTCCCTCTGTGAAAATGCCCATATCCGCTTTCAGGAATTTGTCCATGGCTTCGCCTTTGAACCTTGTGTTCCTTGCGTAGACTGGCTCCCCGTATTTCTTCACCAATGATTCAACATATTTTTTCAGGGCCTTGGTCATGCACATCAGATATGGGCACAAGCTTTATCTTTTTTGCAATCTCTCATTCGCACACGCTGAAAGGGTGAGCCTATGAAGTAAGCCTACGACTGAAAGTACTTCAATAATATGCAAGGCTGCGTGATGATGCCTTATCAATCCCATAATAAACTATTCAGAATATTCACTTACACAAAGCTAATATCTTCGCGGCGGTCTGTGCTTCTGAAAGCATTCCCTGCAGTAGACCGGTCGGTCCGGGTCCGGCTTGAAGGGAACTTCACATTCCTGGTTGCAATCAGCGCATGTCGCTTTGTGCATTTCTCTATCTTCTCTATTATACATCTGTTTCTTACTCCTTATGGCCCCTCTTGAGGGCAAAGCCCACGCATGTGGGCGATTTACTAACTGTGAAGCCATATTTAATGATATGCTCCATTTTCTACACACACATCAAATATGTTAATCCTTAGACGAGGGTCTCCTCGGACAAAAGGGTAATGTGACCTTATCATCGAATTCCGGACTAACCTCATCTATACATTCGTGAGGGTCACAGCAGGTATGGCAAACCCGTTTAAAGGCCCTATAGGCAATCAATTCAACGTCCGGAGAGAGATGTCCCTCTTTGACGGGCTCTTCCTTCAACAAATCCGTGCTGAGATATTTCTTGTTATCGTCAGGAAGAACCGTGACCACCACGGCATCACGGCCCAGCTTATCTTGAACCTTAATAGCACCCACGAGATTGGCGCCCGAGGAAATGCCGAGACCGAGGCCCAGTTCCCTTGCCAATTTTTGAGCCATAAGAATAGCGTCACCGTCATCCACACCGATAATCTCATCCAGATCATCCAAATCCAATATTTTCGGAATAAACTCATCGGAAATGCCCTGGATACGATGTTTACCGACTTTGAAGCCTTTGGTTAAGATCGGAGAATTGCCGGGCTCCAGGGGATGTAATTTGATTGGCGGATGTTTCTCCCTGAGGAACCGACCTGCACCCATGATAGTCCCGCCGGTACCGACGCCCGCGATAAACGCATCCGGGCACAGGGCTCTGAACCTAAGCTGCCACCAAATTTCCGGGCCGGTGGTCCGATAATGAGCCTCGACATTGTCTTCGTTCGAGAACTGATAAGGTAAAAATGTATTCTCTGTTTTTTCCGCGAACTCCTCTGCCCGTTTCAAGCAGCCTAAAAATCCCCCTTCCTCGCTGCTCACGAGCCGGATTTCCGCGCCCATGCCCTTAATGATATTCTTCCTCTCTTCGCTCAGCCAATCGGGCATGAAAATGACCACAGGATGTCCCAAAGCACGACCAACGCCAGCAAATGAAATGCCAGTATTACCGCTCGTTGTTTCGATGATGCAATCTCCTTGTTTAAGAGTGCCTCTCTCGTAAGCCTTTTTCAGAATAAAAAATGCCATCCTATCCTTGATGCTGCCGGTCATGTTCATATGTTCGGCTTTCGCATAGATGCATCGTCTTTCACCCTTGTACTTAAATTCAATAGCTAAAATGGGCGTATTGCCTATCAAACTGGAAAGGCTATCAATTCTGGATTGCACATCGCTCGACAACATGATGAAACTCCATATGTTTGCCTGATGTAGAGGCTAAAATGTATTTATCTTTTACCTATGGAAAAATAGGGGACGCATTCCTATTTGAAAATACAGTCATATCTATAAACTAACATGAGATGATATTAATTCCCCGATCAGTTTGACTGTTATCTCATCATACTTGGAGAACGCAGAGGGCGTGTTACTGTCAATGTCTATCTCCGCTATTACATCTTCTTCATGCCAGATGGGAACAATCAGCTCGGATCGCGTCGTCGTGCTACAGGCGATAAAACGGTCGTCCTTCCAAACATCCGGAAGGTTGATTGTCCTTTGCTCCCGGACCGCTGCCCCGCAGATTCCTTTGTCTATGGGTATTCTTACATGTTGGGTCGGAGGTCCCTTAAACGGACCGAGAACCAGTTCATCCCCGGACAGAATGTAGATGCCTACCCAATCATAGTAATCTTTACTGCTAAACAGATAATGGACGGCAGCCTTGAGCGGATCAACCGACGAAAGGATATTACTTTTTACATCTTCATCAAGAGTTATGTCATCCTCAGCCATACACACACCACTAAATATTGATGGCAAACCACCTTAACTACTTTACGCATGTTTTCAGGGATACGCATACTTCCTCTCAGTTACAAAATAAAAAATAAAAAAAATTCTTAGGGGAGGGCTAAGCTCCCCGTCAGAGAAAGCTGCACCCGAAATCCTCTTTCTATTACATAAAATTTATTCGACATGCCAGTACATGTCTCAACAGGGTTGTACTGAGTCAGAGAACAGGCATCAGTCCACTGGCGTCTCCAACTAATCGTTGCTTTGGGGTCTGCGGAGTAATAATTAGACTTCTTTAACAATCTTATCTCCAAATATTCGCATTAAATCTTCTTCAGAAGGTAACAGCTCTATAGGAATTCCATCTTCTTTCATAGAACCATCTTTTCTGTAATAAATAGTTAATTCATCGGTTTTAATAATAATTTTATTGATATTATCAAATTTTATTATAAATCTATTTACTTTTAGACAATCTGGATATATTAGAATATATGATTTTAAAAAGATAAGATTAAATAACCAAATTAAACCACCCATCATAATAACGCTCAATACAAAATAGATTATTAGAAAGTAAAATTCAACATTAAGCCAGTATGCTGTGAGTGGTATCAACGATACGAGAAATAATACGATACAAAGAAGAACAATACTTCTCTTCAACAATTTTTGATGTTTTCTATTATCTTTAAAGCTGTTATAAATTGGTTCTGTAGTCATTATTTCCCCTTGCCTAAGTGAATGCGAAACCGTCTTTATATCGGTTTCGTTAGATGACCTCGCCCTTGCGTTGAACTTGTCATCCGCACCTCTGCCGGTGCGTCCCCTTCAAAAACCTAGCTAACGTCAAAAAGAGGACGGTTCATTTGGGCGGAGCATCACGGCCGCTGGCGGCTCCAGCAAGATGCTGTCGTGGAGGCTCCTCGCTTACGCTCAGATTCGGTTGTGCCCTCTTTTATAATGAAGTTATCTTTCGCTTCTCTACTAAAATCTTTGGGCCCCACTTTGAGATATTATATATAACGCTCCCTCTGTTAACTGAGTAACTTGCTTCTGTATGGAAGCACCAATGACTCCGCCTTTCAAAAAAGCCATCCCAGAACTTCCCTTTTCGACAAGAACATAGAATTGATCCTTATTTCCTTGTACATAAAATTCCAATTTACCTTTCCAAAGAGCCGAACCTTTCGTGATTCTCATTACGGTCCAACCCCCTTCCAGACTCAAATTAGTAGAAAAACCTTGTTGAGATATCCAATGTTGTACATTGGAAACTATTTGGTTAATTTCTATCTGAGAATTCCGATAATTATATTGTTCTTTTATCGCCATATTATATCCCCCATTTCTGTAAGTAATAAGATAAATGCATTTATAGTAAATAATACTTATCTTTTATTTGAGCACACAACCTTAAAAAAACTATCGTTCGTCGCTAAGTGAATCGAAAGAGCCCCTAATATCTCTTTCGTTAGGAACCCCGTGTCTGCGTTGAACTTGCTATCCGTCGCTCGGTCCCCTGCGAAAATCTGGCTAACGTCGATGAGAGGACGATTTTCTTGGGCGAGGCATCTACTGCCCCATGCGTCGATTAAATAAAGTTGCCGTGGGGGCTGCGTGGAGATACCTTTTCTACTCTCAGAATATTTCTATAATGTTTTCAGAATATTAAATTACAAAGAAACTAAAATCTTCGCGGTGGTCTGTGTTTCTGATAGCATTCCTTACAGTATACCGGTCTATCTTCAGATGGTTTAAAGGGCACTTCACATTCTTCTTTACAATCCGCACAAGTCGCTTTGTGCATTTCTCTGTCTCCGTACATTTTTTCCTATCTCCTATTTCGCCCCTGCTGAGAGAAAAACTCTCGCCATGTGGGCGATGTATGACCATTGAAGCCATATTTATAGATATGTTCTATAGTCGAAGACTTTAATTTTTTCTTATATTTTCCGTCTTCAACTGCTTGTGGACGGCAAAAACAATCAAGAAGTTATGTCATCTACTATAAAAAGGAACTTACTGATCCTCGGCATCTCCACTTGCCCTGAGTCAGGAGACTTTAATCAAGCCACTTATAACCTTTTCTGCGATGATCAATTCTAATTATTTTGATTTCTTTTTGTTCAGGATAATAAGTGATTCTATAATCGCCAATTCTTAAACGATACAGGTCTTCTCTTTTATCGACACCTTTTAACTTCTTGATATCTAATCGCTCTGAGCCAGATGCTAAATTCTTCAATGATTTAATGATTCTATCTTGAACAGATTTAGATAACTTCTTGAATTCGTTCTGAGCTCTAGAAGATAGAACTATTAATTTAGCCATTACAATTCATCCAAGCTGACCCAGTTCTCTTCTGTTCCTAAAATGCGATAGCTTTCTTGCATGAATTCTACATATCTTGCTCTCTCTATCAGCTTCGATATGATTTCGTTGTAGGTCTCTCCTTTTCTGCCAAAAGACTTCAACATCTCTCTAACATTTTTATCTACCTGGATAGTTGTCGTTTCCATCTTATCACTATAACTACTATAGCGGCTATAGAATATAAAGATTTCGTCTTCTTCCCTTACCAAGTGATTGCGAAAGCCCCGCTATAAGGCTTTCGTTATTTTCATAGTTCCCACATAATCGTGTACTGATACGCGCCCTTCGCTTTCTTCGGATTTACCTTGACCGTGCCCGTGTGGCCGGTCAGCTCCAGAACGCCCGCCAGCCTGCCCTTGTAGAACTCCACCCACAGGCCCCGGTGCTCTTTTTTCCCGACCTTGAGTTTCATGGTGAGTTTCACCTCGCTGTCCTTAGCACTCTCCAGCTCGAAATTGCCGACCTGGTATCTATCGTCCTGCCGCTTGGTCGTGGAGAACACTTCCTTCGGGTTCTGTCCTTTAAACATCAGTTTCCAGCGTTCGTCAGCCCTCACCATGTCCCCTCCGAGTTTCGAGAAATCCGTAATGGAGTGTTCGCCGAGGACGTTACTTATTTTCAGCAAAAGCTCGCAGAAATTTTCGAATGGGTAGGTCTGCTCGGGCAGATAATTATCATGGGATTCGCCTATCTTGTCCAGGCCGGCTTGTCCCCACCTCCTATTAACATGGTCCAATGCCTGCTGGAAGAAGTTCCCCCGAATCCACATCTCTGCCATGACATGTACATGGATTTGCAAACATTAAATATTTTCGGAATAGGTAAGTTATTTATCTGGCCTCATGATAGTATCTGTCAATGACCTTGATGCTCGAGGCAAAGACAAGCATTCCCGACCTGGTGAGAACGGTTGCGGAAAACGAAGCCGTCAGTCCGGAGAAAGTCGCAAGAGGCGTGGCCAGCGGCAGAATAGTGATTCCCTACAATCCGGTCCATTCCCCCAAGGCCCTGGGTGTCGGCGAAGGCCTGCGAGTCAAAGTGAACGTCAATCTAGGCACGTCCATGGACTGCGCAAACCTTGATGAGGAACTGGAGAAGGCCAGGACAGCGGTTAACTACGGCGCGGACACGATAATGGACCTCAGCACGGGCGGGGACATCAACCACATTCGCCAGAAAATCGTTGAGGCCGTAAACGTGCCCATCGGCAGCGTCCCCATATACCAGGCAGGACTGGAGATGGCCAAGAAATCGGCAATCGTGGACATGACAGAGGACCACATCTTCGAAGGTATAGAGCGGCATGCGAAGGACGGCATAGATTTCATGACAGTCCACTGCGGCGTGACCAGAGAGGCAGTAGATTTAGTCAGGGAGAAGGGAAGACTCACAGACATAGTCAGCCGCGGAGGAGCATTCCTCGCAGCCTGGATAGTACACAATGAAAAGGAAAACCCGCTGTATTCGAACTATGATTATCTTCTCGAACTCGCAGAGAAATACGAATTCGCCCTCAGCCTGGGGGACGGACTCAGACCGGGATGCACAGCGGACGCCACCGACGCCCCACAGATAAAGGAACTCATAACATTGGGCGAGTGCGTGCGCAGGGCCAGGGATGCCGGGGTACAATCTATGGTCGAGGGGCCGGGGCACGTGCCGCTGCATCAAATAGAGGCCAACGTCAGAATTGAAAAGACAATCTGCGACGGAGCGCCGTTCTACGTCCTCGGACCACTTGTGACAGATATCGCACCCGGATACGACCATATAACCGGAGCAATCGGCGGGGCGTTGGCAGCCTATTACGGCGCAGACTTCCTTTGCGATGTAAGCCCGTCCGAGCACCTGTGCCTTCCCACGGTCGAGGACATCCGCATCGGCACGATCGCCAGCAAGATCGCGGCACACGCCGCGGACATGACGCGCGGCATTGATGTGGATAAGG
>DAOVAY010000021.1 GCA_030670795.1 Methanobacteriota archaeon
GACGAGCACGGTATAAGAGCAAAAGAAAGGGTTTTCTCACCTAGGGATCGTGAATTCCAGTGGAACTACAAGGACCAGCCACCGGAGCTCTGGGATCAATACAAATCCAAGCAGGAGGGAGAGCAGCACATTCGTGTCCACCCGATACTTCACTGGACCGAGCTGGATATATGGCGGTATGTTCTAAGGGAGAATCTCCCTGTTGTGGAATTATATTTTGCCCGAAATGGCGAGAGATACAGGAGCATTGGGTGTGAGCCTTGCTGCAATCCAATCCCATCAGAGGCAGATACGATTGACAAGATAGTCGAGGAGTTGAGGACTACTAAGATAACTGAGCGAAGCGGAAGGGCTCAGGATAAAGAGAAAGCGTACATGATGCAGAAACTGAGGTCATTAGGATATATGTAGAAGAGGTGATTTGTATGTATGAACATGAAACTAATTCAAGGAGTTTAGTAAAAGCGATTACATGGCGAATAATCGCTTCGATTACGACATTTATATTGGCATTTGTTATCACGGGTCATTTAGCCCTATCAGCAGGCATTGGCATAGGGGACGTCATAGCCAAATTCATACTTTATTTCCTTCACGAAAGAGCGTGGGACCGCGTATCTTGGGGAAAGGTAGTAAATCGGGCGTGATAAATTGGATACAGAAAGCCTGAAATTCGTGATTGTGGGTCACATAGACCATGGCAAGTCGACGCTTATCGGCAGGTTGTTCTATGACACAGATAGCCTCCCGGAAGAAAAAATCGAGGAGGTGAGAGACATATGCGAAAGTCTTGGCAAGGAAATGGAATTCGCTTATGTGATGGACCATCTCGAAGAAGAGCGGACCCAAGGAATAACGATAGACACGACCCAGACGTTCTTCCATACGGAAAAAAGAGATTATGTCATAATTGATGCACCGGGCCACAGGGAATTCACAAAGAATATGATAACGGGGGCATCTCAAGCCGAGGCTGCAATTCTGATTGTTGACGCGGATGAAGGGGTTCAGGAACAGACAAGACGGCATGCATACATCCTTGGTCTTCTCGGACTGGAGCAGGTCATAGTGGTGATGAACAAGATGGACCTCGTGGATTACGGAGAAGAAAGATTCAACAATGTATCGGAGGACATCAAAGAGTTCCTGGCCCAAATCGATACATATCCTACATACATAATCCCGATTTCGGCAAAAGAGGGCGATAACATAGCCAGCCGCTCTGAAAGGACGCCATGGTATGACGGCCCTATTATACTCCACGCCTTAGATTCGTTCAAGAGCATGGACGACCGGGAATCAAACCCGCTCAGATTCCCTATCCAGGACATCTATAAAATAGACAACAAACGAATAATTGCCGGACGAGTTGAAACAGGCATCATATCCGAGGGTGATGAGATCTTTGTATTGCCCAGCGGTGAGAGCACCACTGTTGCCTCTGTGGAGGATTTCCTAGGCGAGGAAAAGACAAGGGCGGTTGCCGGAGAAAGCACTGGCATAACCATTAAAGACCAGTTGTTCGTGGACCGAGGAAATGTGATTTCATTCAAGGATTCGAAACCGGTCATGACCAACGAAATCAAAGGAAATGTCTTTTGGATGGACAAGGAGCCTTTGAGAAAGGGAGAGACAGTATCCTTCAAATGCAGTACACAGGAAGCCAAGTGCTTAGTGAAAGCCATAGAAAGAAGGATGGACTCTTCCACGCTCGAAATCATAGAGGACGATGCTGATGTCCTGGAAAACAGGGAGGTCGGCGAGGTTGTATTGAACTTCACGAATCCCATAATCGTTGATAATTTCAATGATACACCGGACCTGGGGCGATTCATCATAGAAAAAAGACTTGACACGGCAGGCGGCGGGACAATAACCGACCTGGGTGAAGGAAAATGATAACTGTTGTGGCGATCGATGCCTTGGAATACACCTTAGTTGAGGAATTCGATTTACCCAATCTAAAGCAATCATATTACGGAAAGACAGACATAACAGAATTCGAGCAGCCGAGAACCATGGTGCTCTGGAGTTCGTTCATGACCGGCGAGAACAAGGAAAAGGATGTTCTGGTCGACGGTGACAAGGAGATGTGGGACAAGAAATGGCCACTTGAGGAAACCGTTTTCTCCCATTTCAAAACCCCGGTCGTTTTGGATTTACCAGGCTTCAGTTACGATAAAGATGCCCACGACAGGTCCAGAGAATTGCTGAAAGCTTACTTCGAAGCCGAAGATGATGGAGAAAAATCGAGGATAAGAAGCGAATACAACAGCGACGCATTCGAACATCATAAAATCGTTAGAAACGAATTCCTCAAGGCTCTGGAAGGGGACCACGATTTCGTACTAGGATATTTCAGTCTGGCCGATGTAGTCGGACACCTCAACTTCGGAAACAAGACCATGATGAAGATGATATACAAGGAACTGGACGAAATCGTATCCCATGTCAAGGGCAAGGTTATCGTATTATCCGACCACGGAATGAAGGCTATAGGATATTTTGGAGACCATTCGGATTACGGGTTCTGGAGTTCGAACTTCAGGGACTTCGGAACACCGAAGATTACTGATTTTGCTCAAACATTAGTTTCAGAAACATAAATAACATTTTTTTTACACATCTCATTTAATGGAAATTTCAGATTTTCTTTGCGAAATCGTTACCTTAACCTTTCTCCATAAGAACTATTTTCACTTCCTCTACCGCAGTGTCAACAGATTTTTTTATCGAAAATCCTTCTTTTGATAGAATTGATATGACCTCTCGATGCTTGGCTGACTGAAAAATTACGATTCTCACGCTTCTCAAGAGGTTTTTCGCACCCTCCATGACTTCCGGCTCATGACCGTTAACCGTGGCTTTAAGCACATCAACTTTCTCTAGACCAATAGAAGTAGCGTAATCATCGCAACTTATGGTCTTGACGTGAATTTTTTCGGGTAGTTCATCATGAAATGTGCCTCCTGAAAGACTCCCTTTATCAAAAGATAACCAAAGTGATTTGTTTGATTCATCTGAGATTGCCTTTTTTACTGGCTTGACGTTTACAATATTGTAATACGCCAAGTTTTTTTCAAGGCAGAGGTAACTGGCAGGTTCCACTTCAAAAGCATATATTTGACCATTCTCACCTATTTTTTGAGCGGCAGGAATGGTGTATTCTCCGGTTGCTGCACCAACCTCTATAATTACATCTCCTTCTTGTAAAACATCCAAATGCCGTTCGTGAGTGTTGATAAAATTTAAAGCCCAAACGCATTGAAATTTGTCATCCGATGGAACGTACCACACATTTTTGCCCATCGTGGCTCTGTAAACCCCATCCTCTTCTAAAAAATCTATTTTTTGAATCCTCAGTTTTAAGGATCGAATCATTGAAGTTAATTTTGCGAAGGGTTGAAGTTCCCGTCTGTTTAGATTCATTTTAATCCCCCTCTGTCTAACTCGATATTATAAAGCTTGGGATTTTCATTTTGCCCAAGATGTAGAGATGCCTGACTGATTGGATGACACATGTATTGTGAGTTTGTGATTTGTATCATAACTTTCCCGTTCTTTTTAATTTTTGTATACTCTCTTTGATCATTTCTTTATCTGAAGTGTCTTGATATATTGTTGTTCTCTTTGTCAATACTGAATCTTCTTTAAATATCTCTTTCATAACTCGCCCATCCATATCTTTAGGAATTGGTATGTTAAATATTTGCATTATCGTCGGGGTAATGTCGATTATTTTTGATCCTTTTATCTCTTTTCCTTTTTCAATATCTGGACCATACGCTAGGAAGATTCCATCTTGTTTATGCTGTGCCGCTTGTTTTGACGGCATTATCATTTTCTCACCAAAACCTCCTCTAAGAAAATACCCCTCGCTTGGTTCAATAATCAAGTCAGGCGCATTTTCAACATAAGGTCCTTGATATATCTCTTCTCTCCTGTAAACTTTCTCAATAATTTTTTCCCGGGTTTCTGGATCTTTTAATTCGTACATATAATTAGTAATAAAATCCCTGAACTCATCATAATTATTTTCGTCAATAATTCCGTTTAATTCTCTGTTTTTAAGATTGATTATCAAACTTCGTCCACTATAGGAGAACAACCATACTTTAGTTTTTGACCATTCAATATCTTCTAAGCCCGATTCGGAAGGAATTCCTTCACCAAACGGTTGCAATTTTTTTGGAATCATTGCTAACAATCTTGAAGGAATTTTCTTAGCTATATTTTCCCTGGTGAGCCCCATCTTTCGTAACACTTCATTTTTGGTTTTTTCAGTTACTTCAATCAAATCCAAATCTCTTAGTGCATTATTTAGATATATGTCCTTATAAATGGATCCGAATCCATGATCCGAAAAAATGATAATATTAGTATTTTTATCAACATTATTGAGGAATTTCTCCAAGGTGTTGTCCGCTTTTTTATAAATGTTAAGAATTGTATCCGCATATTTCTCAGCATCTTCACCCGTTGAATTTATATATTTCCAGAAGAAATATTGGATTCTCATGAGGGAAATAAAAACAACAATAAACAGATCCCAATCATGGGTTTTGAGTAATTTTAGGCTAATATCTTCCCTTTGTTCTATTAATTTTATAACTCTTTTGATATAGTAATCTTTCTCCGCATCTTGAGCAAATTCACCTTTAACTTCATAAAATGGGGCATAATTCTCTTTTATCAAATCCTCTTTTAATTCTTTAGGATAAGTAAAATCACTTTTTATATCGGGTGTTCCCCACCCGGAGATCATAATACCGTTTACTTTCTCAGGTGGATAGGTCAAGGGTACATTTATTACGATAACTTTTTTGTCTTGGATGCTCAGAGTGTTCCATATTGCTTTTCTTCTTCTTGACCTACTTGTGACAACCTTTTTTTCATACCCCTCGTTTGTTACGAAATCAAAAAGGTTATGCTTTCCAGGATTCACACCCGTGAAAGCAGATGTCCAAGCTGGTGCCGAGATACACGGAATGGTTGATTTCAAATCACCGTATACTCCTTCGTTCATTATTTTTTTAAAAGTAGGCAGTTTTCCCTCATTGACCCATGGTTTAATCAAATCCCATGTTGCTCCATCCAGGCCTATTACCAAAACTTTGTTCATTATTGATTCTCCTCTGCCTTCTCACAATAAATGACCCTCATAAAACCGAATCCAAGGCGTTCGAGCGGATAAAAGAGTCCGTCAAATAAAAAACTTAAATGAGATAAACTCTTTTTTAATTTCCCATTTTCCCACCCTTTCACGACATTCACCTTTTGCTCAACACGGGTTTTGCCATAGAACTTCATGCCTGCCTTTTTCGTGAAATCAATCCCCAATCCTACAATGGGGATGGGTGCCGCGTATATCGAATCGACAATATTTACATTTCGAAATCCCTGTTCCCGAAGTTTGTGTACCAGTTGCTTCTTTGGAAAGAAATGTCCAACCGCAGCTATTTTGTCGTGTTTATTAATGACACAATGCCGTATATATACGTACGGATAATGTGGTGAACGGTAGTTCGGAACCGAAAACAACAATACGCCGTTTTTATCTAAAACTCTGTTGCACTCTTTAAAAATAGAACCAATGTCTTCATTATGCTCGAAAGCACCAAAAGAGATGATGGCATCAAAAGTAGAGTCTTGAAACGGAAGTTCATTTCCATCCGCAACTATGTAATCGGCTGTGGGAAATACATTCTTCGCTGATTCAAAATGAGCGCTACTTAACTCTACACCGTAAAATTCATCAAATCTTCCAGTCAGTTTAATAAAATATTTTGCATCACCGCACCCGATATCTAAGATCCTTCGACCATTGTTCAGAAATTTTAAATTATCTAAATATCGTCTTATTGGGTAATCTTTAAATAAGTCTTCCCCTGCTGGAACCAACACCCTTTTTTTTGCCTCTTTTTCCCAGTATTTTCTAGTGTTCATCTTAAAACTTCCGTGATGTGATTGGCAACAGAAACTACATCTTCCGACCTCATCTTAGGATATAACGGCAGAGAAACTTCTCTCTCAAAAACCCATTCTGCGGATGGATAATCTCCTTTTTTGAATCCAAACATATTTTTGTAAAATGGATGTAAATGTAACGGAATAAAATGGACACTGCAACCTATTCCTCGTTCAGACATTTTTTCTATGAATCTGTTTCTATTAAAGCGCTTTAACAATATGGGGTAAAGGTGATAAACATGCTTGGCATTTGGATTTTCAGAAGGTGTAATAACCTCTTCAACTTTCTTAAGTTCCTCATCATAAATTTCAGCAAGTTTTCTTCTCATTTCTGTAAACCTATCCAATTTCTTTAATTGATGAATGCCCAATGCTGCCTGCACATCCGTCATATTATATTTCCAACCGCAATCCTCAATCTCATAATACCAACTGCCTTTTTCAGAATACCTCTTCCAGGCATCTTTGCTTATACCATGCAATCTTAATATTCTGAGCTTACCCGCTAATTTATCATCGTCAGTTGTTATCGCTCCACCTTCTCCAGTAGTGATATTTTTAGTAGCGTAAAAACTGAAACAGGTAGTGGTTCCAAAAGTTCCGATTTTCTTGCTTTCATATTCGGCGCCGATCGCATGTGCTGCATCTTCTATTACAGATAAATCATTGTCTTCTGCCGTCTTCATAATCGACTTCATTTCACAAGGCTGACCGGCATAATGAACCGGAATTATTGCTTTCGTCTTCGGCGTTATTGCTTCTTTGATTTTTTCTGGATCAATGTTATAAGTCTCTCTTTCAATATCAACAAACACGGGCTTTGCCCCTACGTGGACGATAACATTCCCAGTAGACGCAAAAGTATAGGGCGTTGTTATAACCTCATCACCTTTTCCGATATTTAAAGCAATCAAGGAAAGGTGCATTGCGGCAGTGCATGAGTTTACGGCAATTGCATTTTTTGCGCCAGTATATTCGGCTATCGATTTCTCAAATTCTACCGTCTTTGGGCCCATTGTAAGCCACCCTGAATTTAGGGTGTTCACAACCGCTTTTATCTCTTCTTCTTCAATTAACGGTCGGTTATATGGCAAATGTTCTTTCTCCATAACTCACCTTGGCTTAGCCCATTCCTCAAACTTATAGTTCTTGTACCAATCAATAAACTTTGTTAAGCCTTCCTCAATTGTGTGTTTTGGTTCCCAACCCAAGAATTCTTTAGCCTTTGAAATGTCAGCAACCAGCCTTTTGACTTCCCCTGGTCTTTGTTCAACATGAACAGGTTCAATATTTCCCTTTTTACCACATAACTTAATAATCTCATTTGCCAAATCTATAATCTTAATTTCTTTTCCTGTTCCAAAGTTTATGGGCTCTTTTTGTGGCTTGTTATTTAATATGAGGTCATAAGCATCAACAATATCTTCAACGTAGGTGTAGTCTCTGGTCTGCTCCCCATCTCCGTAAATAATCGGCGGCATATTACTTAAAACCCTTTTTGTAAATAAGGATATTGCACCTCCATATCCGGAATCCTTCTGTCTGGGTCCAAATAAGTTGAAAGATCTCATTATGCAGATATTCATTCCGTAGGTTTCAGAATATGCAAAACACATCCTATCTGCCGCTATCTTTGATGCACCATAAGGATGTGGCGCATCCAGGGGATGTTTTTCGTCTATCGGAGCATATTGTGCAGAGCCATATACTTCGCTTGTGGAGGCATGAATAACCTTCTCAACGTCATAAGTCCTTGCCACTTCCAGAACATTCTGTGTTCCTAATACGTTTATATCGTAGGTCATTTTGGATTCTATTATGGACCTATCAACATGAATCTGTGCTGCGAGGTGAAACACAGCGTCAATATCTCTCGTAATCTTTTCTAATAGATCAAAATCCCTGATGTCTCCGTTAATCAACTTGAAATTCCGATAAATTAGTAGATGTCTGATATTCATCAGATTACCGTTCATGTAATTATCTAAGCATAGGACAGTGTGCCCTTCTTTCGTGTATTTTTCGCATAGATGACTTCCTATGAATCCTGCTCCACCGGTTATTAAGATTTTCATTAACTTTCCTCCACTAATCTTTTATACTCTGTTTCAATTGTTTCCATGCATTTATCCCAATCATAATTTTCTATAATAATCTTTCTGTTTTTTTCTCCAAAATTTTTCCGAATAACGTCACTTTTCATAAGATAAACAACCTTTTCAGCCAGTTTTTCTGGATTGTTAGCTGGAAAGAAGAAACCATTTTCCCCGTCTTTGATAACATCTCTGTTTCCATCTATATCTGACACAATAGGGGGTAATCCGCAAGACATGGCTTCCAAAAGACTTACAGAAATCGTATCCGAGAGAGACGTAGATACGTAGATGTCGGAAATCGCCAGATATTTTGGCAAATCATCTGGTGATATTCTACCTACAAATCTTACGGCATCCGCAACCTTTAAATTTTTTGCCAATTCTTTAAGATAGTTTTCTTGTTCGCCAGATCCAACAATAAGGAATTTTATATTAGATATTTCTCTCAAAACAATTGGTATAGCCTTAATGAGGGTTTGGATATCGTAAATTTGTTGTAAATTCCGTGTGCTTACTACTACGTGATAATCCTCTAATCCTAATTTTTCTCGTATACCACCGTCTAAATTATCTGGTGAAAATTTGTTTATATCAACACCGAATGGAGAGATAACGTGTTTTGCTTCATGACCTCCCAAATCAATAATAATGTCCTTTACCATATTTGTTTCAATATGCACTTTATCCGCTCTCTTAATTGCGTATTTGATTGCTTTTTTTTTAAAATAAGATTCTTTAATTTCAATTAGAATATCAGAACCCCAAGCACTTACAATAAACGGATGATAATTTGCAAATGAACCAAATGTCCCATAGCCGAAAACATAGTGAGCGTGGAGAATTTCAGGCTTAATTTTTTTAATTATTTTCCGCGTTTGGAAAGATTTTAAGAAAAAAGCCAACCGTCCCGACTTTGTGGTAAGCAGATGAATGCGAATTCCTTTTATCTCCTTTGGTTTGTCGCTGATAAGGTGTACCTCATGTCCTCTATTCGAAAACCACCGGACCCATCTCTGCATATGAATCGATGTTGCATCACCAACAAAACAAATTTTCATATTTACTCAAGCTGATGAAAATCGACTTATATATATAAATTTTAGTATCATTTTTTTATAGGGTTGAGAGTTGACGAAGTGTTTTTTAGATATTGAGTATTACAATGATGCTTATCAGCAAGGTTAGGTTTTTTCATGGGATTTGGGGAACATTTGAAATTTTAAACCAGTTACCTTTTTATCCATGATACCTTTTTGGATATGAGGTTCGGTTGATGTTTTGTCCGAAATGCAAATCCATGATGGCACCCTCGGAAGGCAAATGGCTGTGCAAAAGGTGTGGCCACTTGTGTTCCTCCGATGGGAAAGAGGTAAAGATAGTGACAGAAATAAAGAAGAACCAGGGGATGCTGGTCATCGAGGGGAAAACCGACACCTTACCCAAGACAAAGACCAAATGTGAAAAATGCGGTCACAACGAGGCATACTGGGTTCTCAGGCAGACAAGGGCAGCGGACGAACCCGAAACGAGAATTTATCGCTGTGTAAAATGCAATCACTCTTGGCGCGAGTATTAACGCCAAGAGACCAACTCTTGGAGAGAATACTAACCCTAAGAGATCCACTCCTGGCGGGAATATTGAAACTATCAGGCTGAGCCTGAATGTTTCAATTCCTTGGTCGTACACGATTATTATTCAAGCCAGTAAGCTTGAATTTCTGTTATAATTTTGATGTGTCGTGCCCAACATTCATTTCTACAAATCCCGCATGGGCACTATATCACAGCACTCGCATGATAAACACATTGTTTTGAAGGAAAGTGTCGACAGGTCGTGCTCCTCCAAAACATTCTTTTGCATGGTTGCCAGATCTATAAGTCTATCCGCTTTTACTTTTTCAGGGATTTTCCCCAAGGTTTCCCTCGCCATCTCTTCATTGAATTTATTAATTATGAGCCTTCTGAGATTTACCACTACGTCTCTTTCGGCCAGAGCCCTGACACCCTCTTCAACTTCAGCATCACCCTCTCCAAACCCAATGATAATGTTAGAGGTTACTTTGCCTCTGCCGAAAACATCGACTGCCTTTTCAAGCGCATTGAATATGTTTTTCCGATTTCTGAGCGGACACATTTGTTTAAATAGCTTTTCCGGCCAGATCTCCATGTTGATTTTGATTTCGTCCGCACCCGCATTCTTAATAGCCTGGATTTCTTCCATATCTTCAAAAATGGTTTCCACTCCAATTGGCACATCCGGGTAATGCTCCCTGAGGGCTTTTATCACTTCTACAATCCTATGGTTTGTCTCTGTAGGCGAATCAGGTATTCCGCTGGTTATAGCCACGGCTTCGAAACCGGGATGTCCAGAGGCAATATTCACGATACGCAATACCCTTTCCGGGTTCATTTCTCCCCCAAGCTCCATTTCCTTGACCGATGTGGAGCAGAACCTGCAACCGAAAATGCACCGGCTGCTCAGGTTAACGAAGGCTTGATTGGGGGCGTGTGCCAGAGTGGGCAGAACTTTAACATGCCTGATCAACTCCTTTTCTCTTTCAAGAATGGTAAAAGATACATCATCCGGATGGGTTGAGAGCTGAAACCTAGCTCCTGGGTCTTTGGTGACCTCGAGTTTCACCCGTGAACCTTTGAACTCGAAAACGAAGGATGAACTTCCCGCATCAGGGCCTACAGTGGAACGGCTCGCAAAGCACGGCATCACAATCTCGTTCGGTATGAAAATCTTGCCCTCTTCAAGCAGTTGTGCCTTTATTTGAACATTTGAGCTGGGCATGTGCATCTTAAATTGTACAATATATTAAGTATTTACCCCGAATTTTTAAAATTTGAAATGGGAAAAGGTGGAGGGTATTAGACCGCCATGCACCGTACATATGTCTACACAGAAGCTCGAAGTCGGTTGGGCTTCGAGAGAATAGGTGTATGGCTTATAGAAGTAAACATACAGTCCGGATGGGCTAATTGTTTACTACTCTGCCATTTACTTGAAACGATCAGGCATTTATCGAGGCAATGATTTCATTGAAGACAGTGCTCGGGCGCATTGCTTTTGTCGTCAATTCGGGATTTGTTTTGTAATAACCGTCCAAATCGACTGGTTGCCCTTGTGCAGCCATCAGTTCTTCATTAATTTTTACCTCGTTATCGGCAAGAGTCTGTGCCAGTTTGGCGAAGCGGGCTTGAAGTTCCACATCTTTGTTTTGCTCGGCTAGTGCCTGTGCCCAGTATAATGTCAGGTAATAATGACTGCCTCGGTTATCGATCTCATTGACAACGCGGGAAGGCGACTTGGCCTCTTCAAGGAATTTACCCGTTGCCTGGTCAAGTGTTTCTGCCAGGATTTGCGCTTTATCATTTTTGGTTGTATTGCTCAAATGTTCCAGTGATGCCGAAAGAGCCATGAATTCACCGAGTGAATCCCATCTCAGATGGCCTTCCGCCTGGAACTGCTGGACATGCTTGGGCGCGGAGCCGCCGGCTCCGGTTTCGAACAATCCACCGCCGTTCATGAGAGGTACAATGGACAGCATTTTCGCGCTGGTGCCCACTTCGAGAATCGGGAACAGGTCTGTCAGGTAATCTCTTAACACGTTGCCGGAAACCGAAATCGTGTTTTTGCCTGCTCTCATTCTCTC
The DNA here is from genome assembly GCA_030670795.1 of Methanobacteriota archaeon. GTDB lineage: Archaea > Thermoplasmatota > Thermoplasmata > SG8-5 > SG8-5 > SG8-5. The sequence continues at coordinate 11,726 of DAOVAY010000021.1, forward strand.
TATCGAAAATCGACAGGCTTCTTCCGGATTCATGATATGGATTTCCAGACCGGTCGTATCATGATTTGGCAAATAGCTGTTGACCTTTTTAATAAGCTCCGAATCGTGGGGTCTGTCCTTGTCCAGCCAGAAAACTGCGGGCCAAGAGGTTGCCTTTGCCCGATTAACACATAGTTTAACCCAGTCCTGAATGGGGAGGTCCTTTACCTGGCATCCGCGCCAGAAATCTCCTTTCTCAACAGTGTGTTCGAGTAGTGTTTGTCCAGAGGCTGCAACGATACGGACCGTTCCGTCGCCGGGGCACAGGAATGTCTTGTCATGAGAGCCGTATTCCTCTGCTTTTTGTGCCATTAATCCGACGTTAGGGATTGTACCCATTGTTGTCGGGTCATAGGCTCCGTTCGCCTTACAGTCCTCGATTACTGCCTGATATACTGCGGCATAACTGCTGTCAGGTATTGTGAATTTCGTGTCTTTCAGCTTTCCGTCAGGGTCCCACATCTGGCCGGAAGTACGCAGCGCTGCCGGCATGGACGCGTCGATGATTATGTCGCTGGGCACGTGCAGGTTTGTGATGCCTTTGTCGGAGTTCACCATTGCCAGTTTCGGTCTCTTTTCGTAGGTTGCCTGTATGTCGGCCTCGATTTCCGTTCTCTTATCATCTGGTAGGTTTTTGATCTTTGCGTAGAGGTCCCCCAGCCCGTTATCGGGGCTGATGCCCAGCTCTTCGAAAACCGCGGCGTGCTTCTCGAAAACGTCCTTGAAGAAAACAGAAACCACATGGCCGAAGATGATAGGGTCGGAAACCTTCATCATGGTAGCCTTCAGGTGCACGGAGAATAAAATATCTTGATTTTTCGCGTCTTCTATCTGCTCCTCGATGAATGCACGCAAGGCGCGGCGGCTCATGACGGTCGCATCGATGATTTCTCCGTCCAGGAGTGTCAATTCATCTTTCAGAACTTGGACATTACCGTCCTGGCCGATAAACTCGATCCTGGCATCTCCGGCAGTTTCCCCTGTGATTGTAACGGATTTCTCGTTGGAACATAGGTCTCCGCTGCTCATGGTTGCGACGTGTGATTTCGAGTCTGCGGACCACTCGCCCATCGGGTGCGGGTTCTTTTTCGCGTAATTTTTCACTGAACTTGGGGCTCTTCGGTCGGAATTCCCTTCTCTTAAAACCGGATTCACGGCGCTTCCCTTGATTTTGTCATATCTGGCCCTGATTTCCTTATCTTCTTCGGTTTGAGGCTCCTCCGGATAGTTCGGCAGATTGTAGCTCTTACCCTGCAATTCCTTGATTGCCGCGGTCAGCTGGGGAATCGAGGCGCTGATACATGGCAGTTTGATGATATTCGCTTCAGGCTTCTTAGCCAGCTGGCCCAATTGTGTCAGATAATCGGGGATTCTCTGCTCTTCGGTCAGGTAATCGGGAAATCTTGCTATTATCCTTCCCGCTAGCGAGATGTCCGCGGTATCTACCTCAACTCCGGCCGCCTCGGTGAAAGCTTTGACCACCGGGAGAAAAGAATTGGTTGCCAGTGATGGCGCTTCATCGACTTTAGTGTATATTATTTTCGACATGATTTCACCTCATTCTCAGCAGGCGCTAACGAGCCTGGTAAGTCCAGCTATTCAACCTCCTCAGGTTCATCAGGCATCATGTAGGCGATGTCATCCCACGGATGCCTGTACAATCTCGAACTCAGCCTCTTTTGATCCATTATGTGGCCCATGAATCCGATGCTCCTTCCGAGAACGAAGAACGCGTTCAACCCGCCGAGCTTCACGAACTCGAGGGTTTCCTCACGCGTGTACCCTAGCCCTCTCAGCATGTCGCAAGACAGAACCCCGATGCAGCCGTCCACGTTCAGGATAAGGTTGTTTCGCTTGGTCGTGGTTATGGCTTCTACGGATAAAGCGTAATCCAGCGTCTCTGTCACCGGGAAGTTCTCTTTCGCATATTTGACAAGAATCTCGACCCGGACGTCCGGATTGGTTACCGACTTGATACGGTGTCCGATTCCCTGGATGTTGACGTTCTTTTTCTTCATTTCCTTGACCATGAATTCTGGTTGGTCACCCCGATAAAGATACTCGGTGAAGTGCTCCGCGGAGCCCTGGACAGCGCCGCCGAATCTTGGGCCGATGGTTAACAATCCGGATACAAGCGATGAAATCAGGTCCTTGCCGGCCCTTGCCGCAACTATCGAGTTATGCGCTCCGGAAACCGCCGGACCGTGGTCTGCGGTTATCAAGACCACGGATTCGATGAACTTACTGGCCCACGGCGGAAGCTTCTTCTTGAACCACAGAAGCCCGATGACGCCTCCGAGACCGTAATCATCCTCGATGATGCTGCTAATTTTAACGCCGCAATAGCGCAGCTCCTCGCCTCTATCATCAGAAATCGTGGAAATGAACTGCGGCGGTCTGCGTATTGTACCAGCAGCCAGTGCCTTGTTGAAATCCTGCGGTATTGGCGGCGGGTCCACGTCTTCCGCAGGCGTGATTGTTCCGTCGGCGACCAGTTTGTCATAGGTCGTCTTTATCTTCTCGTCGAAGTCGTTGAAACTGTCCGGAACTATCGCACCGGCTTCCTTGAGTGCGATGTTCTTGGCGTCCGCGGTTTCCTCTTCGGCATCGGCCCGTGCTCCTGCGTGACCGAATTGGACGCCGCTGGCGAACATCTTCGCGCTCGTTCCTATGCACCACGCGACCAGCGGCTTGGTTATCTTGCCGCTCTTGAGGGCCTCGACGACCGGATATTCGTCGCGACCGCCGATCTCGCCCAGGAGAACTATCATCTTTATCTCGGGGTTTGCCTGATAGCGCAGGATGTGGTCGATGAACAGGCTGCCGGGGTAGCGGTCGCCACCTAATGCGACGCCCTCGTAGACGCCGTCCGTGTTCACAGCAAGCATCATGTTCATCTCATTGGAGAGACCGCCGGATTTTGACACGTATGCCACGCTTCCGGGCCTGTGCAATTTCGCGTCGATAATGTTGTCCAGCATACCCGCGGTGTTACCTATTTTAAATGCGCCGGCCCTCAGACCTCCCACGGTGGCGGGACCGATGATGTTCTTGCCCAGCTTGCTTGCCTTGGAGATGATTTCCTTGCTTCTTCTCTCGGGCACACCCTCTGCGATTATGGCTATTGTTCGGAGGTTGGGATAATCCAGCGCCTCCATCGTGGTCGGATAGGCGCTCCTGAACGAGGCGAAGTTGACCATAACATCGGTCTGCGGGTGTTTCTCGACCGCCTCCTTGAGCGTGCGGTACATCGGCAAAAGAATCGGTTTATTGCCCCAGAAGCACTGGTGCAAACCTGCCCTTGTCGGGTTCACGATTGCCGCGACACTCGCCTTCTCCCTTCGACACACATAATCGAAGTCCAGCATTCTCTGGATTGCGTTCTGCTGGTAGCCGAAGACTATGGCTTCCGTGTCCCTGTCGAATAAAACGTATTCCGGTCTTTCAGCCATTTATCTCACCTCCTCCGGAGTACCTTTGGTTTCGTCTGAAGGGGCACCTCCCGTGGTGTCTTCGAATGCCATGGTTACTATCTTCGTCAGAACGGTTTCAGGGCCATACACCTTAATCGGTACGCCGATTGACTCGCCAGTTTCCCTAATGTTCTTCAATCCCGTCTGGTAATTTGGTCCCCCCCTTCGCACGTAGATCCAGACCGGCGTTTCCAGCAGTTTGTCCTTGTAATCTATCATGGCCTTGTTTATGCCGGTGAAGGTCTTGTCCACATCGGTGAAGTTTGCTATTCCGCCGCCGATTATGAGGAACTTCGGACTTCCGTCGGAATTCTTCTCGCGCGTCATCATGTCGATTATGGTCTTGGCGTACTCGTACGTTTCATCCGTACTTGGATTTCCGCTGTACTCGCCGTAGTTGGCCAGCTCGCCCGCGTACCCCAGATCCGCGATGGTGTCCGTGTATATGACGCTCGCACCGCCGCCCGCGACCATTGTCCATATCTTTCCCTTAGGGTTCAATATCGTCAACTTTAAAGAAGCGCCGGACTTGCCGTCCAGCATCTTGATGTACTTTTCCTCGTCAGAAAGCTTCCTGCCGAAGGGCGCCGGGAAACTTATGTCGCCCCAGTACTTGGCCGCCTCGAATACCGCGGTGTCGTCGATACGGCACTTCAAGTCCAGCGGGATCAAGTTCGCCCCATGCACCACGAACGGGTTGATTTCAAGAAACGCATATCCGAGCTCCTGGTAATACTTGAACAGACCCTTGATGAAGGCGCCGAACTTCGGCTTCAATTCCGGGCTCAGGTCTGCCGGCAGTTTGCTCTCGATGTCAATGTTGTCGATTTCCTCCGTGATGGGGACAAAAATCTCGACGACCTTGCCTTCTTTCATCTTTTCCTCTATGTCCACGCCGCCCTCTGTCGAGAAAAGGACCTCATCGCCGTCTCTCTTGCTTGAGATTGCGACGTAATATTCCTTCTCCGCCTTGACGAAGGGCTCGATGAGGAAGTGCGTTAGTTCGCCCGTGACCTCGCCTATTGTCACGTCGCTTCCGCGCTTTTCGTTGAGCCATTTTTTTGCATCGTCCCAGCTTCCGTCGAGGAGTATGAGACCGTGCTTTCCTCGCTTGCCCATTAACATGTCAGGTTTGACAACCAGTCTATCAGTCCTCAGCCAGTCAATCTGATTCGGCAGGTCGTCGAGGTTCGTGTCCGGGTCCACCAGAGCGAGCTTTCCGGCAAATGCGAACGCGTCTCCGACAAATTCCTGCCAGTTCTTGGCCAGCATGTTCTTCGCGTCAAATTCTCTAATAGGTTTTTGTGCCATTTCTTTTCCTCCTTTATATAATAATCCTCCAATTATTTTACTGTATACGCCAATAATCCTCCTTCGTAAAGTATCTCTTTCTGTCGCTGGGAATAGGAATACGTGAGTTCGAGCTCCGTGTTCTTCGTCTTGTTGACGAGCGTTACCGGCTGATTGTCCATCAGCTTCTGCTTTATTTCGGGTAACTCGACTTCATCACCAGCCTCGACCTTCTCATAATCCGCCTCGTCCTTGAAGGCCAGTGCCACGATACCGAAGTTAACGAGATTCGCGGCGTGAATTCTCTCGACTGATTTGGCAATAACCGCCTTGACACCCAGATACATCGGGCACAGTGCCGCGTGCTCCCTGGAACTTCCCTGACCGTAGGATTCGCCGGCCAGAATTATGTTGTGCTTTCCCTTCTCCTTGTTCTCCATCGACCGCTTCGGGAAACTGGTGTCAATGGGCTCGAACACGAACTCAGAATACTTGGGAACGTTGGACCTGTACTTCAATCTGGCTCCTGCGGGCATGATGTGGTCCGTTGTTATTTTATCGCCGACCTTCAGCATCACCTCGCCGACTATGGAGTCGCTCAACTTCTCGTTGCTCGGCGGGTCCCCTATATTAGGTCCCCTGTAAATGGCAACGTTCGGGTCCGCATCCTGCGGAAAGATGAACATTGAGTCGTCAATTAGAAACTGAGATGGCATGGTCACGTTCGGATATTGGAAATCTGAACTTCGGGGGTCAGTGAACTTTCCGGTCACCGCGGATACGGCCGCGACCTCGGGGCTTACGAGATAAACTTGTGCACTCTTTGTCCCGCTTCGGCCCTCGAAGTTACGGTTGCTCGTCCTCAGACCGATTGCGTCAGTCTTCGGCGACTGGCTGTTGCCGATACAAAAGCCGCATGCGGATTCGAGTATCCTCGCGCCGGCATCTATAATGTCACCCAGCGCGCCCTCCTTGGTAATCATCTGCAGCACCTGTCTGGAGCCGGGTGCGACACCGAGTGAAACATCCGGATGCACACGCTTCCCTTTCAGAATTTTCGCAAGCGTCATGAGGTCTTTGTAAGACGAGTTGGTGCAAGAGCCGACCTCGACCTGGTCAATTTTAGTGCCGTCCATATCGCTTACTTTGACTATGTTGCCCGGGCTATGCGGTGCCGAGGCCAACGGCTCGACCTCGCCGAGGTTCAGCTCGACTACCTTATCGTATTCCGCATCCGTGTCTGCCTCCAAGGATATCCAGTCGTCTTCGCGACCCTGCGCCCTGAGGAACTTCCTGGTCTCCTCGTCCGACGGAAAAATCGAAGTGGTCACGCCCATCTCCGCACCCATGTTGGTTATGGTGGCCCTTTCCGGAACAGATAAGGTCTTGACGCCGGGTCCGCCGTACTCCATGACAACGCCGACGTTGCCTTTCGTCGTGAACATCTCAAGCATTTTAAGAACCACGTCCTTCGCGCTCACCCAAGGCTTCAACTCTCCGGTGAGGTTGACCTTATACACCTTCGGACAGGTGATGTAGAAGGGTCCGCCGCCCATAGCGACCGCGACGTCCAGACCCCCGGCGCCTATGGCGATCATTCCGATGCCGCCGCCGGTCGGTGTGTGGCTGTCGGAACCGACCAGGGTCTTGCCCGGCTTGCCGAACCGTTCGAGATGAACCTGATGGCAAATGCCGTTCCCCGCTTTCGAGTAAATGATTCCAAACTTCGCCGCGACCGTCTGCAGATACTTATGGTCGTCCGCGTTCTCGAATCCTACCTGAATGGTGTTGTGGTCCACGTAGCTTACCGATAGTTCCGTCTTAACCTTATCCAGGCCCATTGCCTCGAATTGCAGGTAGGCCATGGTTCCGGTCGCGTCCTGCGTCAATGTCTGGTCAATATTAATCCCGATTTCGTTACCTGGGATGTAATCGCCAACTGCCAAGTGCTCTTTCAGAATCTTCTTGGTTAGTGTGTCCCCCATTTCATTACCTCCCGAATATAGTCGCCCCCCCAACCTTATACGTATATTTAATTATTATTCGATTTGGTAACTACACAAATGTTTACATCCAACCGCATAGGGAGTCCTGATTTACAACATAACTAAACAGAAGAACTCCGAGCAATCACTCTGTGCATTTTATCCTGTGATTGCCAACGGGATTATTCTGTGACGACCTCGAATCCGTCCTTGTCAAAGATCAACGGGTAGTAACCGCGCTTATGGGACGTCTGCCTCATCTTGACTATGCCCACGAACAGGTTGACAACGTTCTCCTCACGCTTCATATCCAAATGGAATATGCCGTCCGAAAGGAAGTCCTCGTCATACTGGCAGAACTGGTCCGAGTCCTGTTTCATCTCGGTTATGAGGAATGCCGTGACCCCCATGTCCCTCAACCACTCGAAGAAGTGGAACAGCTCTTCACGTGCGCTGGTGAACTTGGCCATGACCTCCAAAATGGGCAGGGAATCGATCACGACCAGCTTGATGTCCATGTTCTTTTTCAGATTCTTGAGGTACATCTTGAAGACTTCCATCCATGTCTGATTCGTCAGCTGGATGAGCTTCTTTCTTATCATGCCCAGGTCGAGAACGCTGATTTCTTTTTCCAGGCCGCTGAGCTTCATGCCCAGTCCTTCCATGTTGGATAACAGGCTGTCCCGTCCCTGCTCGAGTGTAACGTAGACGCCGCTCTTGTCATCCTTGTTCGCATTGTGATATAGAATATTGAAAGCAAAAGAGGATTTCATTGTGCCCGGCTTTCCAGCGATCAGAACCACAGAACCTTCAGGGATGCCGCCCTGCATCTCCTTGTCCAGACCTTTGACGTATGACTTTATTCTATACATGTCGATGCCTCCTCCATTGCAGTCCCGATACTTCATTCAACCGATATAAAATTTGCTACGCAATCTAACATTAAATGAGAATGTTAATTTTAAATAATACAAGTCCTCATTACGCCACGGTGAAACAATGAAGGGGATAGAAGAGATTACCCAAAAAGCACTAGAGTTTAGACAGAGCGGGATGAACGACAAGGAGATAGCCCGTGAGCTGCATCTGTCGGAGAACACGATAGTATGGCTGTTGACACGGGGCGTGGAAGCAAAGGCACCGCCCTTGGACGTGAAGATTGGCTGGACCTCTGCAGGAGTGTATGGCCATAGAATTTCTTACCTTTCCAACATTCTCTCCGATATCATTATGGAGGAGGCGGAGAACAACGATTTCGAGCTGGATACCGTGGTGGGCGTAGCCATTTACGGGATTCCCCTCGCAACACACATTTCCGACGAGCTCGGACTGGAGCTTTCGGTGTACAGACCTCCGTTAAGCAAGGAAGGGCAGGGCACGATCTGCTCCAACTTTGCAGGTCTGGATGGAAAGTCCATTGTGTTGGTGGATGACATGGTAGGCTCCGGTGAGACCATGAGCAACGCCATCAAGCAGACTCAGAACATGGGGGCAAGTCCAAAACTGGCAATCACCATCGTCAACAAGACGGAGATGAGGGAAATAGAGGGAGTACCGCTTCGAGCCATAATACGCGCATGGACAATTCATTCATAGGCTTTGGAAGAGGAAAGATCATATGCACTGGGTTGACGTTTACGCCGAGAAATTGCTGAGCCAGGGCAAATCACATGTCGTGGAGAGCGGGACATCCATATCAGGTCAGCCGCACCTTGGCAGTGCCGGGGACTTAATAATAGCGGACGGCATAAGCAAGGCCATAATCGAGCAAGGGGGCGATGTCAGGGCCATATGGGCGATGGACGACATGGACGGCCTGAGAAAGGTCCCCCAGCAGCTCCCCAAGGAATTCGGGGAATATCTCGGCCAGCCGGCTTACAAATTACCCTGTCCAGACGGTTGCTGCGATTCCTTTGTCGAGCACTTCACCAAGCCTTTTCTAGAATCACTGGCCAGGATAGACGTTCGCCCTGAACCGGTTTCTG
>DAOVAY010000058.1 GCA_030670795.1 Methanobacteriota archaeon
GGCATGTCCTGGGTGCCGCCCCAGTTCTTGTTGTGAGACTTCCACGGGTCGGCTGCATCGGTCGGGTCGTACCAGTAGATTATGTCCCAGGTCGTTTGGCCGTCTCCCCATGCCGCGTCGTCAAACACCGTCAGAACATCCGCTGACGCATCTATCGGGAACGACACGAACTGCCAGCCAAGGCCGGTGATGTTGATGTCGTAGATCGGTGCAGTGACGGTTACTGTTACCGTAGCTACAGTGCCCCATCCGTATGGTGAGTTGCCTCTGACCTCTACGACGTGGTCACCCGCACCCCATGCAGCGGTGGGAATGACCTCAGAGAATGCCTCATAGGGTCCATCCCAGACAGCATCTAGTGGTGCTGCGATAGCACCGCCATCGGTCGATAGCGGGTCATACCAGTCAGCGCCTGTTATGAACGGCGCGGTCCATTCGTCGGTCGTCGTGTTGTCACTGATGGATGCGTTTAGTGTTATGCTTAGCGTGCCTATCGGTATGATTAGCACCGGACTTACGTCGTCTGCCACCACATTGGTTGTTACCGGCAACACATCGAACTTAGATATGATGCCTGTCGGAGTACTGGTAAATGGACCGTCGGTCGCACTCACTTGGTACCAGATATTGTCCACCATGTCAAGACCTTCACCCACATCTCTCCATACCTGTGTGCCGGGGGCAACGGTGTCTGCAAGTGTGAACGGACCTTCGTACCAGGCTCCTGCAGCAGAGTCTGCCTTGTCGATTAAGTAGGCCGTGACATCATTCTCTTCGGTTGTATCGTCCGAGGAAAGGTCCCAACGTATGGTCGCATCATCCGGGTCTGCACCAATGTAGTCCTCAATGCGTATCACATCGACAAACACAGAGTCCTGACCAGCGACTTCTCCGCCGCTGTCAACCACGTTTATGTACAAAGGACCAGAGATGCTGGCCGATATCGAGCCGTAGTAGTCTGCATAACCGCCGGTGTCCGTCACGGTAAGCGCTGGCGTGTACGGACCGTTAACATCGTCCGAATAGCCGAATATGAAATCATCGTTCGAGCCGCCATTGGTGCGTGCGTTCACGTGCAGTGTTCGGCTAAGCGAGCCTACAGGCATGTTCTGGATTGTCCATCTGTGCTCAAGGGTGTACGGTGTAGGGACGGCTACTAAAATATTATCGTACGTTACGCCATCATTGCCGTTTTGGGGAGCATTGGTGATGTCCATAGCGAACTTCAACTGGACATTTGGGTTGTTATCACAGGCTGCAGGTAATATGTGTGGTCCACTCGTGCCCATCCCTTGAACCACAGATATACGCTCGATATCGGTCCAGGAACCACCACCGTCGTCCGACCACTGGGTATAAGCGAATCCGTAGAACGGAGCGGCAAAGTCTCTTGTCTCCCAGTCATATGTCACCTCGACAGCTGAAAAGCCTGTTGTGTCAATGCCCTTGGTGATGGCCCTCTCGCCGAAGGCGAATGCCTCGACAAGGTTCCATACTGCTGCACCAGTTGCTGCATTCCATACTCCACCTGGGCCTGGCTCCGGCTCTACGGTCCAGCCACCAGCGACGAAATCGTTACTGGAGAAGTCGTCGCTGAACAGCGTGCCTCCGCCAAAGAGCTCCTCTTGGATTTCCTGGGCGTTGCTATCCGCTGGCGGATTCGTCAAGCCGTGTGCGCCAGTCACAAAACCTTCTCCTGTCGGATTGTCGGCTATTGTAATGTAGTCGGCGCTATAGACTCCGCCGGGGGTGTGCTCTATGCGTATCCTGTCCACAGAAAGCGTGTCCAGTGTCGCATCTCCTGCATTGTCGTCTATCACGTTAATGTAGAAGTTTCCGGTCAATGGCGGTATCATCGCACCTGTGTATTCTCCCGACCCACCGAGTGGTATGGTCAGGACAGGAGCGTATGGTCCGCCGAGTGCTGCCGAATAGCCGAATGTGAACGTGTCGTCGATGCTTGGGTTATCTGCGATTACACCCAGCACAAGAGTCCCTGCTCCGGGTATGTTTTCAGTTCGCCAACGGTGCTCCAGGCTTGCCTGTATAGGTACAGTCTCCAACCATTCAAGGTCTATCGCATCCAAGACAACATCGGTCGTCGCAACATCGGCTGAGTTGTCGTCAATGACCCGAATCCATATCGAGCCGGACAAACCTAGTGGCATGGTGAATGGTGCGTAGGTTGTCATCACGCCCTGGTCTATTGTTATTCCTGTCGGGGTATATGGTCCGGCCTCAGCAACATCGGAGTACTCGATGCTGAACGTGTCGTCTCCCGGGGCTGATGAATAACCCCTTACGATGAGGTCCAGGTTTGTATAGCCAGCAGGTATGACCTCTGTGGTCCATCTGTGCTCAAGCGACTCGTAGCCGGGTAGGGTCGTTGTTATTGTTATATCGTCGAAGAACATGGTCTCAGTAGCTTGGCTTGAGACTGACCCGAAGGTCAGTGAGAATGTTGATACGCAATCCACATCTGGTATGGCAAAGATTTCTTGGGTCCATACGTCATCGGCCGGGTTGATGTACGAGGCTATCAGGTTGTATGTAGCTGCTGGATCGTTGCCGCTTGTTGCATCTGTGGAATAATAGACCCATGCTCCTTCACCAGCGTCCACGTCGTCGCTCTGCCAGTAGTAATCTAGCGTGCAGCCAGATTGTCCGCTCAGGTCTATATTCCCGGTCCATGCCCAGTCGTATAGGTTTGGTGGCGTCCCGCCTTCATCGCAGTCATGGAATGCCAGACACGGTAGTCCTGAAGGCGTCGCCCCACTTGGTGGATTTGCGCCATTATCGATTCGCACGTCGTTTGTGTCTCCATTGCCTTGTGCAGTTACCCAGCCGGGCTCGGCCTGCGGTTGGTCCCCGTCTCCGTCCCAGCCAAGAGTGGCATCCGGGTTCGGGATTGTCTCATCGTAAAGAACGAGTGGTCCGCCAGGGACCGTCGCCTCGGTGATTGTCTCCGTGTCGCCTGTTGCAGGCCATTCGTCAATGAACGTGTAATCATTGGTTAACGTTCCTTGGACCACAGGCAAGATATCGCTGGCAACGCTGTAGTTGGCCCAGGTGTCTCCACCAATTAAAATCTCTGTGAGGTCCTCGGTAAAGCCATCTGGCGGGGCCGGCGGAAGTTCATCCACATCCTGCCAGTCACCTGCGACGCCGCCGTGGCCTCCTGCCTCATCAGCTTCGACAGTATAATTGGTTGGAGCTCCGCCTGCCGGGGGCTCTATGCGAAGATGTGTCGGCGGTCCAGGGGGTAATGTGTTTTGTGTGGTAATCGTGCTTGAGAGCACGTCGTTGGTTGGCACAGAGTCCGTGCCAAGCAATGTCGTTATCGTTATCGTGTAAGTGTCGATATAACCGAAGTCGTAGTTCCAGGTCAGTTGCTCGGTCTCACCCGGGTTCATGGGGTTGGCAACCGTGCTTTGGATCTGATTGAAAACTTCAACTACGCCCTGGAATACCTGGCACCTGACGTTGAAAGGCACTTGGGGGTTTGTGCCAAAATTCTCGACAGTCGCCTGGATGTCCTGGATGCCCCATTCGTAGGTGCCGCCATCGGTATGCGAATCTATGGAAATTGGTCCTACATCATCGGGGGGTGACACATAGACGTCCACAAATGCAATATTGTTGTTCTCATTGGTTTCTGCGATAAGTGTGCCGTGGTCCGGGATTATACATACCGAGTTATATCCTTGATAACCTGTAGTGTCCCAGTTGTAGATAAAGTTATATGTCGATTCAGCGGCCATTCCGCCAACGATGGTGTGAGTGCCATCCAGTACTCCGCCTTGCGTCGGGTCATTAATATATATCCCGACTTCGACGTTACCACCGGTGCCTCCCATACCAGCATTGGTTATTGTGATGTCGAGTGGTACATTATCGCCTTCGTTAGGCAAGGCTGCCGTGAAGTTGTAGTATGCGTGGAAGAACCAACCCGCATCAAATGGTTCAATGGGTGATGTGTCTATTTCTCCGGTAGCATAGTTTAGGGTATAATCCGCGCCCTCTTGCAAAGGTATCCAGCTGCCTGGACCGGCCTGTAGGTCCACGTACAGCGAACAGTTGATCACGTTGCCGTTGGCCAGCCAGATAGGGCCGGTTTCTCCGGCGAAAGTCGGGCCGTGGACTGTTTCGTTTACTACATTGATGGTTGTGCCGATATCTGTTGGTACGATTGTCAGGTCAGGCTGCCCGCCTGTGAACGGGTAGTATACGGTCTGCAGGGACAACATTGTCGACTCGTCATAAATCGTCGCGATGATACCGCACTCGTTGCCGTTCCACGCCTTTGTGCCTCCGTGCGGCGAGCCCACGGTCCTGTCGAAGAAGATGTCTTGGTAGTAGATGGTATCACCACGAGTGGTGAGGAAACCGTCCAAGCCATCGTCGAGGCCTATCCACTTCTGCATCGAGTTCCTGATGTAGTAGTCCTTGTCCGTATAGACGGCGCCTCCACCGCTGTCAAAGGGGTTGTTCCTTGTCTCGATGACATTGTAGTCATCGACCATCCAGATGCACACAACATAGTTCCCCGAGTCCGTGACGACGTCGTTTATTGCCGAAATCGACAGTGAAATGTTGCCCTCGTCCAGAGCGTCGTCGAATGTCCCGTTCACAGTCATCGTGTAGTCGCTCGGAACAAGCAGTCTCGCGTCAATCTCCGGTTTGATACACTCATAGCCTCCGTTGTCCCATCGGTAGTCACAGGTGTTATCGACCTCGACGTAATAGGCTGTTTCTCCACCGTACTTGGCAGTACTTGGCGCATTACCTCCGCTGTCAACTGACCAGCTTCCCGCACTGCAAACATTGTCTCCCTCCGGGTCAAGAGCCGCGGGGAACAGGTATACCGGAAACATGTCCAGACCGTATGGCGACGGGTTTGCCTGCCTTACAGCCGCGTCACAACCTGTGAACATATATAGGCCAGGACTGTATTCCACGTCCTGGTTACCGGAGTATGCCGGGTTCGTCAGATCGTCCAGCCAGCTGTTCCCGTACATCGCGGCAACCTGTGAGGTGGTATACGTGTTCATGGTCTGCTCCATCGCGTACGTGTACGAAGGCACGAAAGAACCGTTGTCAATCCCGCCAAACATCTCCGCCAGAACACATCTCTCGGTGTCTACCACGGGAAACAGTCCGTTGACTTCTGGTATTGGCATCGCATTGATGCCAGCCTCTCCTCCATCTGCTGATATCGCTGACAAACTAGGGATTTTGTTTGCTGCTTCCTCAAGAGCTTTCCGCATCTCAGGCGGAATTTCCATGGCCTGAAGTTTAATAGGTCCACTCTTATCTATATTTACAGTTTCATCAGAATCTGAGACAGCGCCCGATCCTATGATACTAAATGATGCCAGTAGCATCGCAAAAGTCACAATACAAGCTCCAATTCTCTTATATGTTTCATTGCCCATGAATACATTCCTCCTCTATTCCTTCCTCCAATAATTCCTAAAATCATTAAAGTAATGATTATATGAATTATCCTGTTTTCATATTTCAAGTAGTTATAATCTACATAGGTTAAAGTAATATAAATAATTATTGTCATAAATTTTTTAAGGTATTTCACAATGCATGAAATATCTTAAAAAGAAATAAAAAAGTAAAAGGAAGGGAGCGCGAGGCTCCCTTATTTTTCAGATTCTAGGCTCCCTATCAGAGGTTCCACGGCTGCTGGATTGTCGAGTAGACCCAGTACGCTTCTCCCGGATTCATCAGTGTCGTACCGTCGGTTGTCTCGATGATGTCGTACGGTGAGGGGTCATTGTAGTAGCCGATCTTCGTAACCGATACTCCCCAGTTGGGCAACGTGTTCTGGGCCTGGACATCAGTCGCGGTAGTCGGGAATCCCACAAGATTCCAGCCCGCCTCGAGCCAGACAATTTCGCCTACGGGGTCAGGACCCGAGCCAGCAGTCAGTATCTCGTCACCTGGGGGTGGATTGTCCGTGATGTGTATCCAGAAGCCCATATGGTTGGTGATGGTGCCAGGCATGTCCTGGGTACCGCCCCAGTTCTTGTTGTGGGACTTCCACGGGTCGGATGCGTCCGTCGGGTCGTACCAGTAGATTATGTCCCACTTGATATCGTTGCCCGGTGCATCCGCGCCCCATGCCGCGTCGTCGAATATCGTCAGGACATCGGATGACGCATCTATCGGGAACGAGACGAACTTCCAGCCAGTACCGGATATGGGGATGTCGTATGTGTTTACCCCTGCTGCAGTAATGGTCGGCAATACGTTCGACTGTGTCTCCCAATAGTCGTACTCCATTGTGAAAATGGCGTCCGGAATGTAGTAGTCGATTACCGTGTGCAGGTAGTCTATTTCACACACTCTATTGTCAGCTGACATCCATACGCCCCACGTGAACATGTCGCCCACAATGTAGTCAGCGGTGTCCACGCTTATCGTGCCGGTCAGAGTGCCGTCGGTGTCTGCAGCGACGGCTACCGTGTCTCCCGTTGCTTCCCAGCCGGTGTTTTTCAGCACCCATAGGTCGAAGTTGCATGCCTCACCAACACATTGACCCTCGAATGTCATCACGAACTGGGTGATGCTACCCCATACGACGTTGAAATCGACCTCACACCAGGTAAATATCTCGTCGAAGAAGCCTGGGTTTATCGTGCTGAATCTCGTGTTTTCGCTGACCGATACATCGGATTCCGTAATCGACTGCTCAGCACCGTTCAGGTTGGCGCCCGTCGGTGGCGTGGCGTCCACGTCCCAGTAGGTAGCGGTGAATTCGGCATCGTTCGGAACAACATCCAAGGTGTCCGGGCCTCCGCTGCTCGTTTGTACATCCAGCCACAGCTCAACTATGACGCTCTGTCCGTCGGGTATGTTTCCGGCAAGGGTGTCTGACCAGGTGAACAGATTCCTGCCAGTGTGTGCACCGACGTTCTCACCGTCGTTGACCGTGACATCGATCGTGGCTCCTGTCCCATCGGTAACATTCGCGTACAGATACGCCACAAGCGTTCCCACGTCTGTCGTGTAACCGTATACATCGAACTCCCAGAGACCGTCTATGCTGGAACTGGTGAACGTCTTGGTCGTTTCCCACTTTCCGATTTGGTGTTGGCCGACGGTGTTCAGTGCGGGAGAGGGTATAGAGTAAAGGCTGCCCTCGATCGGCTTCATGTCCAGGTCCTCGTTCGAAACGGTGACCTCCATCTGGAAGAACCACTGGTCGTCCTCGTTGTTGTCTATCGAAAACGGCAAGGATTTGTTGACTCCGGCCAGGCTGAAGGAGTTCTCAGCGATTACCCGGATGATGTAATACGCTCCGTCAGGAACGAGGTTGGTATCCCAGTCATATGTGCCGCTGCCCGCCACCGTGTTGAACAGACCTTCGTCTATCGGAACCCAAGTGGCCTCGTTGTCTATGCTGTAGTCGAGGTAGATGTAAAGGGTCTCCGGTGGGTCACTCGCATCGTCCGCGTCCCAGGCTATGGTGAGCGTGTCGCTCGTGATAAACTCCTCATTAAGCGGGTCAGGGGTAGTTATGGCGACGTCCGGCGGTGGCATTCCAGTCGTAACCCACACCTGGACGTAATTGCCGTCGCCCCAGTTGTTTGTCGGGGCAAGGTCCTGACCTCTTGCCCATACGTAGAAGTAGTCTCCTGGCGAAGCACCGAAAGGCATGTCTCGGCCAGTCACGGTGCCGACCTCTGATTGAGAGTTGCCGGAAAGTGTCAATGCGCCTACGCCAGGTTCGGCCCAAGTCGGTTCAACCAATGCACCGTTGAGGGTCTGGTTGACGAAGTATTGGGCTGCCTGAATTCCGCTGAAACCGGTGCTGATGTCGTCGATGTTCGCGCTGATGTCGAACGTGTAACCTAGTCCCACCGGGTTCGGGTTGGTCATGACGGAGGTTGTTAACGGTCCGTCATTGTCCGGGTCGTTTGGCCAGTCGAAGTGGAATACAGTCAGGTATATGTTGTAATCCACGTCTAGAACGGTTCCGTGGCTGGAGTGGTATACCTCATACATGTTGTCCCCTCCGGTCGTGGACAATGCCGACATCATCTGGTGGCCCTTGGCATAGGCGTCCGCTGTCAATGTATACGATGTAGTGGTAGCAAACCCAGTGTTGGAGCATACAGTGTCAATGTTGACGGTGTCATATGGATTGGATTTCTCGAGGTACGAAGTCCATTGATATCCGTCTCCCGTGCCTGCCATGCACATTATCGGTCGTCTGGTATACGTCGCGTCTGATAACACAGTGCCGAACGGTCCTTCTATGTTGCCCCATCCCGTGGCACTGTCAGGCGGTGGAGAACCTGCATTGAAGTCTCCGTCTGTGTACGTTGTCCAGGCTGTCATGGTGGTGCCACCCAGGTCTCTTGCAACAGTAACCATGTTTCTCATTACACCCCCGATGTCTACGTGGACCGGTGCTGGGAATTGAATATTCCAAGCATCGTTCCAGACATCGGTCGAACCAGTTTGCCAGTCAGATATGGGGTCATAAAGTCTGACCCTCAGGTCTCTGTCGTCGCCGGCGGGTAGCCTCCAGTAGAACCAAACCCAAGCGACGTCCCTGTTGTTTGCTATGTCCCGAGAGTGCCCTGCATTCGGGAAGAAGTAGTAATTGCCGTCTCCGGGCGTAATTTCGCCCTCGTCAAGCCAGGAATTTCCTCCGTTATTGGAGTAGTAGGCATGCGTATCGACACCGACTGGATTACCTGTTAAGGATGCATAGTCCAAGTGCTCGAATATGTAGAGCCACCGGCTTCCACTGGCCAACGGTACGAGCGAGTTCACTCTCTTCTGATTGTAAGTGCTGGTTCCGCCGTTCTGGTCTACCTCAACAGTTGTCCACGCACCGTAATCCGCGTTGTCCGCATAAGCTATCCATGATGTTGAACCTTGTCCTTCAGGCGCACCGACTTTGTCGCCTGTAAAGCATATCATCACCTGATCCTCATATAATCCGCCGGGCATATGATAAATCCTGGGGTCGTTCGGGTCGTCGTAATTCGGTGCCGGTGCTGGAATCTCCAATTCTGTCCATGGTTCGATTGGCTGTCCAGTGGCATCATCCAGCGTCGTACGCGTAATCATTACTCTGTTGCCGCCTTGTGTGGACTTGACATAAACCACCATGATATGGTGGGTCCCTCCATTGTCTGTGAATGTTACCACCGACGGGTCGAATTCACCCACGGTATCTTTGGCAATTGGGACCGAAGTAGGCAATCTTTCTGACAATACCTCTATTGTAAGGAAAAGGTTGGCGAATTCACTCGGGTCGCCCTGAGAGGTTCCGGTCAGCTTGAAGGTGTATACACCCGTGGGTATGCCACCGCAGGAAATCGTCGCAATGACGTCCTGGTATTCACCAGTGGCAATCGAGAAGGGGCTGAGTGGGCTGTAGGCTAAAGAAAACAACGGTTCGTCGTGGCTCATCAGAATGTCGTCTGTTGCAGCACTTCCATAGTTCGATACTCTGAAGGGAAAGTCGACCTCGCTGTTCGCAACGCAGTGCATTGTGGTCGGATAGTCTGTCGTAAGGACCACGTCGTAGGTCGTTTGGGGCCCGAGGTCAGCGCTCATGACTAACGCGCATGGTGCGTCTGAAGGCACACTCCAAGAGTGCACCTCAACTGTCCATACGCCTGCGCCGCCATAGGCTGTCGGGTTCGGAATCCAAACCTGCTCGACATTGTTGTCGCCGTCATAAACCCCGCTGTGGTCCACGTCCGGCCTGTTCGCGGGTGAGTCCGGTTCCGACCAATACGGAGCTGATGTGCTGAAAGCGTTTCCATAGAAATGGGTGGTACCGTCCGGCGCAGTCAGATGCAGGTCAAGGTCCCTGTTAAGTGACGAGCCGCTGGTGTCCTTCCAGACAAGTGTTACCTTTAAGGGAACGGTGTCGGACACAACGTTGTATTGCCACGCTGCTGGTGACCATGTTTGTGAACCGGCGGTAAAGGTATTTTGGTCATAT
>DAOVAY010000028.1 GCA_030670795.1 Methanobacteriota archaeon
AGGCTCGGCTATGTCGCTTTCTTCGAGGTTGGTCAAAAAGTCATAAAGGTCAATGGTCACGGGCTCGTTTTGGTCCATCACGGAAAACGTATCAGAGGAATTTCTGACTTGCCAGATATAATCAAAATCATAGTAGACGAAGTCAAGGCAAACATTGACAAAATCGTTCAGAAGAGGGAGAAACGTCTCCTGGAAAACATGCATGTCCAGGGCGCATTGTGTGATGTAATCCACGTTGGTGTTCTTGTCCAGATAATCAGAGACAATTATGGTAGCCAATTCTCTCGGGGCCATGTTTGGCGCCCCTGTCAATGTGAGAAGGGAGCTCTCGTAATCCCAGCCCGCAACTGGCTCGTCTTCCTCGGAGCCGATGAGATAGTCGGCAATGCCCATCAATTCGTGGGCCGTCTCGAAGTTACCCATGGAGCATGCGTCGAATCCTACAATGTCCAGCTCGAAGCCGGTCAATGCCGGTCTGATTTCATTGGTTTGCATCGGAACCATACCGTCAATACAACAACCGCCGAGTATGCCTCTCCCATGACCCCAAAAATCGAGAAGATAATGCTGTGCAGGGTAGTTCTCAATTGTCCAATTCACGAACGCTCTCAAAGTTGAGGGGTCGGACGTGTCCACCTCACTAGTAATCGGATTTATCACTTCTCCTTGGTCGTCAAGCTCCTCAGAAATTATCGTCGTGTTGAAGCCGCCGGGGTCGTTCAGGACACGGTATAGCTTGGAATCGCCGTTGAATTGGCCATCGAAAAGGACGATAACGTTCACATCGCCCGTGCTCCCCGATACTTCCATCTCGTTTATGTTTTCCCGGCCGTCGTCATCAAGGTCGTTGTCCGCGGCCATGTAGACCATGAACGTCCAATCCGGCAGAAGGGCTCGGCCCGGCCCATCCGCGATGTCAATTGCATATAATGCGGCATCCAGATTATTTTCGCACAGGTTTTCTATCTCCGATGCGGGGGGTTGAAAGGTCGTACTCAATTCTATAGTGAACGGAAGACAGCTCGTGTTGGCGTAAAGCCAGTCGTCCGAATCTCCCGTTGTCGGGTATCCCAAGGGAGGGGTGACTCCCTGTGTCGGTGTGTAGCCGGTGCGAACGGCAATTTCGGAAGCAACGGCTTCCAAAGTTGTTCCTTGGGGAGATATCGTGTCAATATTGTTGTTCCAGGGGTAGAAAATTACCTCACCATACGTATGATATGACAGGGATATTTCGAACAACTGGCCATAGGCCAAATCCCTGATTGCCCGGGTTTCGTTTTCAGAGAAAGGGGCAGGACCGCAATAGTCCCTGTCGTTCAAATCATGACTCGTTCCGGGAAGCTGGCCCCAATGATGAGCATAGTTTCTGTTCAGGTCCACGCCATATCCCTCGGGTGTTCCGTCACCGTTCAGGTCGATGGGTTGCCTGTTCTTTCTCCAGTTGGTTGCACCGTTCAGCACGTACTCTCTGCCGTCCGGATTCAGAAGCGGTACGAACCATATGTCCCTGTTATCCACGAGCATCCTCGCGGTACCATTAGACGAATAATTGCCAATAAGGTACTCCAATATGTACATGGGTACTTCAGTAGAGGGTAACTCATTGGCATGGTGTGCGCCCATGATTAGCACACTTGGTTCATCCAGTTCCTCTATTTGCGGGTTATCAGTGACTCTCAGGGCCAAGATGTCCCGGCCTTCATATGTCTGACCGAGGATGCGCAAATCCGCTATGTCCTCGTGCTCGTTTGAGATGCGGATAAGCTCCTCCCTGACCTCGGCATAGGAGTGGTACGCGTAAAATGTCATCGAGCGTGTTCCCTCATCCGCTCCTGATTTGGCAACATAAATCTGATAGCAGCCGCTGAAGATTAGCACGAAGAGCATCAATGTTGAGACAATGCGGATGCACATTCATGGCCTCCATAACCCAAAGCACTAGCCAAAAATGGTCTCACCCGTGACCATCACATCGTCAACGTAAAACCCACCGAAACCGACGCCAGAGTCCTCATAATGGGCATATACCGCATCAGGCAGGTTATTGGTGACCACCCTGAACCTGAGGAATATCTGGTTGCCGCGCCACGAACTGAGGTCCACGTTCAGCCTAGACAAGGTTTCGGCTTCCACCCAGTAACCGTAGATTGCAGCTTCAGCGGGATTGCCAGAGTCAGGCAAGCCAGTGTAAGCCTTGCCGTCAATCTTGCCGTCCCCATTGTCGAAGCCGGTCCCGGAAACACCCCAGGAGGATCTTACACCGAGGTTAATGGCGGTCCACGTGAGGCCACCGTCTTTGGTCACCTCCACTCTGAATCCGTCAGGTGGCGAACCACCGGCATAGTTGATGTTGAATTTGAAGTATGAACTCAGGTATGCGGTTTTGGCGTTGGTCAGGTCTATTGGCGCGGTCATGAGGGAATTGTCAATGCCCGTTTTCATGTACCCTGTTACCGGGTCAACGTTGGACCAGCAGTAAGCTCCGCTGTGTGCCTGGGAGGTGGTAAGGTTCCATATGTCCTGGGTGGTATCCACCGGCAAAATACTATCTAGCCTGGAAACCGTGAGTTTCACATCATCTAGGAACCAACCGACACCTGAACCACCGCCGAATTGAGTATAGTTGAATTTGACCCTCACTTCGTCCCTATAGGAAACGTCTACAAACCTGAGCAAATCGACTTCCACATGGTCCCAGGTGAACTCACCACCTCCACTGAGACCGTTCCAACACCAGAATACGCGATGGCCAAAGCTATCGTATAAATATTCATCGTACTTCAGGTTGCCAGTGTATGCATTACCGGGTATCACATAACCCCATGCCCAGCCATCGGGCCCCTCATTAATTCCATCCTTGTAGCCAACCTGCAGGAAACCACCATGGCCCCCCGCAAGCATATTGTACTTTTGCCAGAAACTGAGTTTTGCGGATGCAAGATTGGTCAGGTTGAGAGAAACCGTGACCGCTGCTTTGTCGTAATTTGCGGTTTGGGAAGGTTCTGGTACTCCGCCCGCCCTGGTCTGGTTGATTCCGCCTGAGGCTAATAGTATACCAATTTGACTGAGTATTCCTGCTAAATCATCGGCGGTTTCTGCATAGAAATATTCAGCACCGGAGGTATTGGCGATGCGCCAGAAGTTGTACTCAAGATTGCCCGATTCCCAATATACTTCAGGATAGTTTCCGTAGAATGGTCCGTCGGTTCCAGTGTAAAGGACATTTACTGAATCATAGTCTAAATCCCCAGGATATGTTGATGTTGAAGGTTGGTCATATGGTTCTGAATGGTGTTCTAACCCAAGGCCAACTGTGAAAATCATGAAATCTGAATATAAGACACCGACACGGTCATGGTCAACAGAACCGCCTTGTTCCCCGGTCTCTATCCAGTGGGCTGAGAGTGACGGATTGAGCCAATCTGAATACTTGCCGTAATGGCAGGGTTTGTTCGCTCCGGTTGATGAGCCATACGTTTGCATTCCATCTGCCACATCGTCCCAGGGACACCATATTCCACTTCCACCTTCAGCACCATTATTTGCGAAGCCTGATTGGTCTGATGCCTGGTTGTCTGCCCCATCTCCAAGAACTACGACTGCCGGGGTCAAATTCAGATAGAGTTGTTTCCACCAATCTATGTCCTCATAGGCGCCACCTATTCCGTCCCATAGAATGGTTTGGCCGTTCGGGCTGTCCATGGCATCTATTTGTAGCCTTAGATATTCCCTTGCGGGTAAACCTCCGCGTGTATCGCCTAATCTAAGGGGAGGGTCTACTATATTAGTATCATAGTTGGCACTTGTATAAGGTAGCGGTGCATCGTCTGGTCCCCACCATCTACGGGCCTTCTGGGAACTGAAATCCCAAATACTGACACATACTGAGTCATCGGAAAGTTCATCTAACAGAATTTTAGTGCTATCCTTTGCCACATCTAACCAAGTTTTATTAGGGTCATCATCGGAATCTCTTTCGGACATCGAAGCGGAAGTGTCAATTACAAAACTTATCAACACGTCGGCCTGCATAAAAATTTGACCGCTCGGCTCTTCCATATAGAACGAGTTCGGGTAACTCTGGGCCGTAACCGTGGAGTTCTCCACGCCTACCGACATACCCCAATCCCATTCAGATATAACATCAGTGGACACATTGTAAGCACTGTAACCATCCAACGGGCCTTCACCATTGATGTTCATGATTGTTGATTCGTGAGACCACTTAGAGGTTCCGCTTTCCATGTCATCCCAGAAGAAATAGACGTAGAGATTCAAGGACACATTGTTGTTGAACCATTCGAATATCTCCGGTACCTCGGCGATGGGGTCAATGAGGAAGCGGATGGTCCTGTTACCGGCGAACAAGGGCCTCCAGATTACCTCCGCGCTGGTGCTTTGGTCCGGCTCTATTGAAATGGAGTCCGCGCCGATTTGGACGTTACCGTCCATGAACCGTACAAGGAGATTCGTGCTTTGAGAGCCAACATTATGCACCTTGGCCCTGAGTATGTAGGCCCCGCCTATGATTGGATGGGTATCGGATATAAATAAGTCTTGCGTAGTAATTCTCGCTTCCTTTCTTGTCTCCGGCTTTCCGAACCAGTGAAGGGCCAGATATGTGATTTCGTCTACTGCGTTATCTCCAGAGATAAGACCGGGCTCGCTTCCATAGAGCATGGATAAATTGAGGGCGAAAGCAAGACTTTGATAGTTACCCTCATCGTAGAGAACGGCACAGTAGCTACCGGTAGTGTAATCCTGATAAAACGCGCCCTCAGCGCCAATGCCAATGTTAGGCATAAGAACATCGACACCCGTGCTACCGATTACCGGGATGTCCATACCGTGTGACAATGATGAGTTGTCCACCCCCCTGAGCCGTCCGGAAAGGCCTACATTGGGAGTCAAGCTTTGGATGCCCAAAACAGAGGTAAGCCCCAGTCCTGATATTCCAAGGTTCTCGCCCATGAGCCACAGGCGCCCATCGTAGTTCAATAGGTATTCTTTCAATGTTTCATTATCAGTGCCGCCTATTATTCCGTTGACATCACTTCCGGTCACCCAGAACACAGCACTATAGTCCCGTAGCAGGTCACTTGTTGGGCCGCTTTGACCTAAATTGACCACGTATGTTGTATTCGTACCATTGGGAGATTCATATTCGTAGCCCAATCTGGCAAGGGCATCCGTCAGGTATTTTGTCTCGTTATGGAAGCCTGTGCTAATGTTGTTGTTGTTGTTCGCGCTTCCATCATCGTCCACGACCAGTATCCTGAATTTAACAAAAACCTCGCCGGTGGTTACATACGATGAAACCATGTTGTTATGCTCGTTGGTTTCACCGATATGATTTTGCGGGTCTACCAGCCATTTGAGAACGTGTAAGCCCAAGCTCTCGGCCTTCCAGAGCGTATATATCATTGTTGTGCCGCCCATTCCTTCCACGGTAATGTTATCTTTGAAATGGGTGTCCAGCATTGGTTCACCGTCAACGACCAGCACTGCCTCGACATCATCCTCTACCTCCCCGCCATTGTTCCTAATGGCTGCTGTCACGTTCACATAATCGTTAAAGAATACATAAGTAGGTACGGTGGTCTGTTCCGAAATTGCCAGGTCCCGTCCGAACTTCATCTGTATATTGCCCAGCCA
Source organism: Methanobacteriota archaeon (assembly GCA_030670795.1). Taxonomy (GTDB): domain Archaea; phylum Thermoplasmatota; class Thermoplasmata; order SG8-5; family SG8-5; genus SG8-5. The sequence continues at coordinate 5,656 of DAOVAY010000028.1, forward strand.
CATGATTACCCTGAAGGCGACCTGAGTCTGGTCGGAGTTTCTCTCTATTCTGGAGAACTCCCAGGGGAAGAATACAAGTCTCTCTCCGGAAATCACATCTTCATAGTTTATGGCGTCCGCGCTGGAGTCCGCCGCAATAAATGTGGTGTTCGCTCCTGATGTCACGTTCGGTTCGATTTCATAACTGTGACCTTGACCTGGAATTCGCTCCACAATGGGTATATAGGAAGACGAAGAGTTCCAATCATCGCTGATTGGGTTTCCGGCCACGCCCCTCAATGGATTCGTGGGTCCCGGGTCTGTTGGTGCGGCTGGGAGAGGAGCATCCACCTTAAGTGTGCTCGTGAAAAAGGATTGGGCAATCCCTCCAGAAGGAGCCAGGTCATCCAATACGTTTTGACCGATTAACCAGAGGCTTCCGCCATTTGTCTGGTTGCCGTTATAATCGGTGAGGAACATCTCCAGGTTGTCCTGGTCGGTGAGGGTCAGAGTACCGCTATTCTCATAACCGCACATCCATATCACAATGTCAAATTTCTTCAATGCCATTTCCCCGAATTGATAATGTGGACCGTCATTACCCGGATTAACGTTGTAGTATTTGTAGTAAAAATCACCTGAATCCAGTGCCGCCTTCATATAACTGACCGTATCGTACGGTGTACCATCCGCCATCCGCGCGTCATCGTCAACCAGAAGAATGGTGGGTATCACGTTAATGTCAGTGTAATTGTAATTGTTGCTAGTATTGAAATCGTTCACACCGATTGGATAGGCCGATACATTAATCCGATGAGGGCCACCACCCTTTACCGTAAACGTGATTGTTTTCTTGTACTGGGACGGGCTTTCTGCTATGGTGAAATTATAGCTCATATTGTTGATTAGCGTGGAGATGTTGCCTACCTCATCATAGAAACTAAGAATCCCTGTACAACTTCCTCCATAATTCATCACCGTGACGGTTACCATTATATCCTGACCATTGACCGGATTCCTAGAGCTGGGTGTGATATCCCTTCCGTATATGACCAGGTTCGGCTGATCACCAATATCCTGTCCTACTGGGATTCGGGCTGTTGCCGAACTATGGTGTCCTGCCGTATCCTCCGCGTAAACCACGGCCAGGTGATAACCAACGGGTACGTCCCCCAGCCTTGGGCCGACCATTTCCTCACTCTGGAATTTGCCGTCTCCTGTACTGTTCAATTGGACAGCGGCATATGCGGGGTCTATGGAGGATAGGTCCGCAATGATTGAGGTTTCATCAAGGTCTCCGTCCGAATCACTGACCTCGGCAAAGGCGTAGAACGGCATTCCGAACTCCACAGGGTCCCTTCTTAAAGTGCCCAGGTTGGAATCCACCCAAATGTCTGTAATGACGGGACCGAACTCCGGCTCGTTGCCAAGAATTGTCGCGGTCCAAGCCACTATATTTTTAAATGTATCCAGTATCAAGACGCCCACATCTGAATTATGGTATATCCCGGTGTCGTTCTTTAGAACCCATATCTCACCGGTGTCCCAATCGTTATCGTCGTTATCTACTCCCATGTGCCCGGTCGCTGCTCTGCCAACACCGTACGTACGATTTCCCAAGGTTCCTTTTGTGTCCAAGGTATAAGTGGTAGAATTTATGCTAATTATTATCTTGGTCCAGTTGCCCGTCATGACCTGGCCTCCGGTGTTGGTTATGCGGATGTAGGCACCGCCACCTTCAATAGGGGCTATCCAATCAATCGAAGCGCTGAATTCATTGTAGATCTTGTCCCCCGGCGGGGGAAATTGGTCCACCATGACTATGATGGTGGAAAACAGCACCACCGTAATCGTGAGAGTGAGTATGGTGGCAACTACCTCGGAGACGCCGGATTTGTCCCATCTCTTTTTTCTGATCAAACGAGTTGTCATTTTTCACCCTCCATCATGTCAATATGGTCTCACCGTACACTATCACATCGTCAACGTAGAATCCGCCGAAGCCGGGGTCACCATAGGGTGCATTATTGTTGTTATTGTCATAAAACGCATTATCGCATGTGACCACCCTGAACCTGAGCTGGATGGCATTGCCGGAGAAGCTCGACAGGTCCACGTTCACTCTCGATAAGCTGGAAGCATTGACCCAGTAATCGTCAGCTGCTTCATTCCCTTCTCCGGAGTCACAAATACCTGTGTATGCGCGTCCATCTATTGCGCCATCGTTGATATCCGCTCCGGAACCGGATACGCCCCAGGACGACCTCACTCCGAAGTTTATCGCTATCCACGAGACTCCGCCGTCCTTGCTGACTTCGACTCTGAAGCCATCAGGCGGAGCACCGCTGGCCTCGTTGAAGTTGAATTTGAAGTATGCGCTCAGTTGGGCGTTCTTGGCGCTTGTCAGGTCTATCGGCGTTGTTATCAGGTAGTTGTCAATGCCCGGTTTCATATTAGCCGGATCTGTCGGGTCAACGTTGGACCATGAGTGATTACCGCTGTGTGCGTTCATGCCGAGTTTGGTCATGTTCGTCAAGTTCCAGATGTCCTGAATGGCTGTGTTGTTCCCCGGCCATACAATATTGGGCCTTGTAGTCGTGACCCTGACATCGTCAATGTACCAGCCATAGCCAGTACCTCCTCCGTACTGTGTATAGTTGAACTTGACTTTTACCTCGTCACTATATGCGTCCGGCACGAAGTTAAGTAGGTCCACCGACACATAATCCCACGAGAAGGTGCCCCTCGTACTCACACCGTTCCAGCACCAGTATATGCGCTGACCAAAGCTGTCATTCATCGGCACCGACGACCTCAGGTTGCCCGTGTAAGCGTTGGCCGGTATCACATATTTCCAAGCCCAGCCATCAGGACCCTCGTTGACTCCGTCCTTGTAACCTATCTGCAAGAAACCGCCATTGGCACCGGATATCATATTATATTTATGCCAGAAGCTGAGCTTGGCACTCTCTAGGTCATCAAGGTTCATTGTTTCGGTTACGGCAGTTTTGTTGAAGTTGGGGCCTGGTGGAGCCATTCCACCGCCTCCGGCGCCACCACCGGCTGTTCCTGTGGTGAACGACCAGGTATAATCGTCGGTCGGTGAGCCCTCGGCAGTTCCATCACTGTCCCCGTCAAGAGAGTTGCCCGCAATATCCTCGGCGAAGGAGTATACCGTGCATTTGTATACAGTGGAGAAAGCGAAATCGTAGTGGTAGGCAGTCAATTGTGTACCGCTCGGATTCCATTGATAAGTCCAGCCGCCAGCACCGGGTTCAGGGGTGCAAACTAAGGCGGCTTCTGTAATCGCCTGCGACATGGGTTCGTTGAATTGTACGATTATGGGTTGGCCAAGTCCCACACCAGTAGAACCGGCGGAAGGTGTGACCAATATTATCCTTGGTGGTGTGACATCTATTGTCGTGAATGACCATGGGTTGGGTGCTGGACCTGCAATTAGGTCGCTTCCAGTTGTGTCCTGGCCGGTCATCTGAACCACATAGATAGTAGAAGCTACAAAATTGGTGTGAGTCAAGGTCAGAACAGTATCGCCGACGCTCCAATTGGCGGCTGGTGCAGGGCCGTTCGGACCATTTGGTAATCCTCCAGGGTCCGGAAGACAGATGTAAGTGACGGTACTTATTTCCATTGGCTCGCTGAAGGTTATTACAATGGGTGTGTTGACCGCGACACCTATCTCGCCATCAAACGGTGCGGTGATATCGATTCGTGGAGAATCGTCCACTGCCACGTTGAAACTCCATTGATATGGAATATTATTGAGAGGCGTCCCACCTGTATCAGTACCTGCATTAACCGTGAGTGTGTAGTTTGTACCTGAAGCCAGCATGGGCGGTGATGGGAAGGTCATTATTGTATTTCCACCGCTCCAGACAGGTGTTCTCCCTGGATCAGAAGGAGCCCACACCAGGTTTACACTGCCGGTGTTCATAGGCTCGCTGAAGGTTATAACCACGTCCCGATTGATTGCAACGCCGGTTTCGCCGTCAAACGGGTCCGTGCCAATTATCATAGGCGGACCAAAAGATGTGAAGCTCCACGGATTGGGCACAGGGCCGGGAACGAGGAAATTTCCGTCCATGTCATCGGCATCAGTCACAGTGACTGTGTAAACTGTACTCTGAGCGTAATTGTTATTCGGATGAGTGAGCGTTACGATGGTATCACCACCACTCCAGGCTTCAGTCCAATTGCCTGGATCTGGATCTGGCACGATGTTCCAAGCGAATGTTATTGGATTTATCTGCTCGCTGAACGTGACGACTATATCATCGGTGACTGGCACGTCCCATGTTCCGTCTGCCGGAACGGTGCTGACAACCCAGGGAGCTACTACAGCAGGTTCTCCTGTGACTATAATGTTATCGAACGAAATCTCTTCATTAGCTGCTGAGCTGGAAACGTCAAACCTCATCGTGAAAGTGGCGAGTGCTTCTGCATCTGGTACATCATAGTGCCTTGCGGCCCATCCATGGCGCGCATCTGAGCCGATAATCTCCTGCATGGCAATATAATAAGTGCCATCACCTTCGGGATCCAGATAGAGCCTCCATCCTTCCCCGGGTTCCATCGTCCATTGAGGATCGAAAATGTTGTCGAAATCAATATCGACCAACATGTATCCAGAAAGGTTAACGGTTGCTTCCATGTACTGACTGCCCCAACCCGCATCACAGTCCCTGAATTGGACGCAGTTCGGAATCGGAACTCCATTAAAATCACCAACTCGAATGTCGTTAGTGTCAACCGTTTGCGCTACATACCACCACTCGTCCGATGGTGCTGTTTCTCCATCATCATCACCAAGCCAGTTGTCATCAGTTGTTCCAGAGAACGTTTCGGAGAATAATGTAACCTGCAACGGGTCTACAGGTCCGCCGCTCTTAGTTTGGTTCTCGCCTTCAAGTTGGACCTGCTGAATGGTTGAGAAAATCTCCTGGAATATGCCAGGTAGACTGGCAGAATTTTGTGTATAATAATAGTGACCTACGTTGTCTTCGCTCGTGGTCGCATTCTCGCCGTATTTCCCTCCATCGTCGTGGAGTGGGACTGGAGAGCTATCCGCACAATGCCAGACATCGTATTCAATAGGGTATGAAGGCTCATCTGGTGGGGTGCGAGACCATGGAGGAACATCCACGCCAGCCTCTGGATAAGCTGGATCATGGCTTATTCCAAGCCCAATGGTGTAAACCATCATAGGCGGGTACAGCAGGCCTTCCGTGGGGTGGGGTACGACAGTACTATAGTTGTTGTCCGGAGCTACCGTTTGTCCCCAGTCAGCGTTTGGTGTGTAAATATCATCGCTGTTTGATACTCCGTCTGTCATTCCAATCACATACTCGAGTCTTTCGGGTAACATGTTGTTTTCTGAGTATTGCATGGCCATACCCAGAGTGTCGTAAAAACAAGTATAACCATTAGCGGTAAAGGTGTCGATAGTGGCGTTGAATATTGTCCTATTTATCAGGTCCATGTATGCATATCCTGCTTGCATTATTGGGCCACAAATTTCTTCACCGAGCCCGTCAAATGTCCATATCGCTGCACGGTCATTTTCAGTGAGCTGTCCGATGAAATCCTTTGTAGCGGTTCTCAGGTCTGCGATTTCTGCACTCATTGAACCCGAGGTATCTAGCGCGAACACCACGTCGAGTGGTTTTCGGGCTCCTACTCCACCCCCTGCCGGCTCCTGCAGCCAATACGCGGTATCATATGTGTGGTAGAAGGTCGGGGCGTTTATGTTGTTGACGCCAATGCTCAGGTTCTGGTCCCAGGTGGTGAGAATGTTAGTGTCCAGGTCTGTATCGTAGAAGTAGTCCAGCGGTTCCTCGCCGTTGATTAAGAGTATCGTGCTGCTGTGTGCCCACTTGCTGGTCCCGCTCTCCATGTCGTCCCAGAAGAAGTAGACGTAGGTGTCCTTGGTGGCGTTATTGTTGGACCATTCGAATATCTCGTCCACTTCCGCTATGGGGTCCACGTAGATGTTCAAGGTTCTTTGACCTGCGAATAGCGGTATCCAGACGATTTCGGCAGTGGTTGTCTCATCAGGAGAAACCGAAATGGAATCGGAGCCAATCTGGGTGGTACCGTCCACGAATCTCACCAGCACGTTGGCAAGGCTGCCGCCTGTGTTGTGCACGGTAGCCTGTATCACATAACCGCTACCCAGTTGCGGGTGCTCGTTGGATAGCCAGATGTCCATGTCCGTAATCCTTGCCTCGATTCTTTCTTCTGGTTTGTCAAACCATCTCAACATCATGAAGACTATTTCGGCCTTCGACTCGTTGCTGTCCAGTGACGATAAGAGCCAGGCAGTCGTAGCTGCCCTGTAAGTGGCCGTGGCATTTGGATTCGGTCCCTCATACCTTACCGAATTAAAAGCACTCATAGCGTCATCCTGATAGAAGAAGCCAACACCGGGTCTGAAAGCAGGAATAGGAACCAGCGTGTCTGCTTCTACATCCGCAATGCCCGAGAACGCCATCCCATGAGAAACAGCATCGTCCCTAACGCCGCGGTACGTTGCCGCTGTGCCAGAGTCGGTCACTGACTGAATCCGTAAATAATCCTGCTCAAGCGTACCAGCAGCCGTGTTACCCGAGATAAATAAACCATTGCCAATCAGCCAGAAGTTACCCCCGATATCCAGATACTTTCTTATGTTCAGTGTGTCATTGCTCTGGAGTGGGGTACCGGTATCCTCTCCGGTAACCCATAGAACTGCGTTGTATTTATTAAGGCTGGTATCACCCTGGTCGTATGTTGGGCCCATATGATCCCCAGTAAGCTCATCAACAACGAATTGCTCGAATCTGTAATTTCCCGTGGCGTTCAGGGTATTATTAAGGGCAGTGTAAATTTCAAGGGTTTCATTGTAATTCGGACTCGCGCCCCCATAGTTATTTGGACTGGCATCGTCGTCCACTACCAAAATTCTGTACTGCACGAAGAGTTCCCCGGACGTCAAGTAATTGGATATCTCGTTGTTCTGCTCGTTGCTCTCGGTGATTCTGTTATCCGGGTCCACCTTGATTTCCAGCCTGTGGAAACCTATCTCCAGCGGGGTCCAGTTGAAATAATACGTGCGGGTGTTGTTGTAACCCCAGCCGAGATAATCTATCTGTTCGTAAACCAGAACCGGTGACGGAAGTTCGTTCCCAAGAACGTCTAGGATTCTGAGCCTGTAGAAGAGGTCATCAGCTGTGGTATAAGTGTCATTGTAACCATTGTTACGGATTACGAATTTAATGGAGACCTCTTGCTTGTAGAACACTATTTCTGGCGACACCGTCTGTTCTGAAATGGCCACGTCCCGAGTAAATTTCATGGTGATGTTTCCCAGCCACATTATCACTTTGTAGGTGTACTGTGCCTGGGTTGCCGTATCCCTTACCCTTGAAAAATCCCATGTTTGGGTGTATATTCTCGAATCCACAACGTTATTGGAACTATCATCGTCTGAATCATAGGTGGCAGCATAACATTCAATGCCCGAGTATAAAGCATTACTTCCTTGAGGAACTGTAGCATTATTCCAGTAATGGGACCACTCTCCGCCAGGGACCCTATCTACGGTTATGATTGGTTTGGTTGCGAAGCTGTCAGTCGCGTTGTGTGTATCATTGCCATATAGTTCAGTCGGCAAGCCTGCCGTGGGCGATGGTGGTGATGGTGGCATCAATGGCACATTTAGGTAGTCAATCGCAAAGTTCGTTAGCGGGATATTGCCCACGGCCTCGTCCCAGAAACCCTGGGAGATAAACCAGAGGCTGCCTCCGTTCCCCGTCCAATTACCTTCTACGCTAAGGTATTTCTCAAGATTGGTCACATCGTCCGTGTCTCCAACACCGGTAGTGATAGTGTTCATGGTCCGGTAACCGGTCATCCATATCACGACATCAAAATCTTGTAATGGATAATCGCCATAGTCATACCCGGGGCCGTCTCCCGCACCCACGATTGTGAAATCATATGTGAAATCCGCCGCTTCCAGGGATGCTCGCATGAAGGACACCGTATCATAATCGCTCTTGTCGTTGAGGTGGCTGTCATCGTCCACCAATAAAATCTTCGGCATAACCGTAAGATTTTGGAATCCAATGTTATCATTCGGATATGGATCACGAATATTGTTATGGTTAATTGCATAGGTCTCGTTCACCTTTGCTTCAACAACAATCATATGCACCCCCCCCGGTGTGGCCTCCCACACCATGTCCGCTTCAACCTCACCCTGGGCGGAAGGATGCACTTTTATGGCATCGGGTATGCCGTCGGGTGGGTCGGTCAAATTTAGGCCGTGGGTGTCCGTGTTTATTAGGAATTGGGTTTGGTTATCACCGTCATAAAACCACACGTCCACCTCAGCACCTACGCCGCCTCTGTTCCAGATTGTAGCAGTAATGATAATTTCATCTCCGTTCACAGGCTCTTCATCGTTGAAATTGATCTCTCTGACAATGATTTGCGGATTGTCTCCGACAATCATGCCAACTGGAAACAGTATGTGCCTTTCCGTGGACATGGGAATCGGCTGGGTTACATCCGACGCATTGAAAATGAAGAACCAGTTACCTGGTGACACATCGGCCTGTCTTGGAGGATCGCAGATGGCCACATATACGTCATCGTTAACGGCATCATTATCGTCAGCCGTGTCCAGTAACTGGATGGGCGGGGCATCAGGGCCATAAATCGTGGTCAGATTAACCCAGAGATTGTTCTCATCAAGGCCATAATCCCCACTGATACCCTCTGGGTCGATTATTCTGGCGAAAACCTTGAATGGATCAGTATAGGTAATGGGACCTGGGTCTACTACATTTTCAATGCCGTTGTTACCCAGATCGCTGTCAATCCACGCATCCAAAATAATCGGAGGATAGTATGACTCCCCCTCTCCTATGGTTTCCTGGAATATGATATTGTTCTTATCTACGTTTATGATTAAAATACTGAAGGTCGAAGCATTTACTGGCCCGGTTAAGGAATTAACTTCTAACTTTTCGACTCTGTACCTCCATTCCTCACCAACCGACCATTCGCCATCCGACATGTCGGGACCACCATTGGCCATAGTTTTGGTAAGGGTATAGGCGTCCACCGAGAGTACAATGCTGATGAACCAGTCAATCATCACTACTCCACCCTGGTGACTTACAATGACATCAACACCGAGACCCCAGTCACTAGGGTCCACAGGCTCAATGCTGGCTTCCAGATCCACTTGGAATGATTCCCTAGGGGCCGGTATCTGGCCAATCCATATAATGATGCTCGAAAACAGAACCACGGTAATGGCCAGCATCAATATCGTGCCGATAATCTCGCTCACACCTTTATTTTCCCAAACTAACTTTCTCTTGATCCTATCCTCCATAGAATCACCTCTAATTTCGACTATGTAAAGAATGATATATAAATCTAAGGTGGTTATAACCACTAAATAACCACTTTTTTGATTATTCTGTATTAGAATAGGAGGCAACTTTTTATGCGAAACTCTGAACAGGAAATAGAATAACTGATGTGTCTAAAAAAGGTTTATCAAGAAGGTTCAATGTTTATACTACCCTTTTCTTGGCGACCTTCTTCACCGCGATGTCATCGGCTTCTTCCGCACCCTCAACCTTAGCGCCACAGGCGTAACACATGACCGCGTCCTTGCTGATCATAGTGCCACATTCCGGACAGGGAATTTCCTCTTCACCGCCCTCTTCTGCCGGCGCTGCTTCTTCTGAAGGCTCTTCTGCCGGCGCTTCCCCCGCTTCAGGCTCGGCCGGGGGCTCTCCTTCAGCAGCTTCCGCGCCCTCAACCTTAGCGCCACAGGCGTAACACATGACCGCGTCCTTGCTGATCATAGTGCCACATTCCGGACAGGGGGTTTCCTCTTCACCACCCTCTTCTGCCGGCGCTGCTTCTTCTGAAGGCTCTTCTGCAGGGGCTTCTTCAGCTTCAGGCTCAGGCTCGGCTTCCTCCGCCGGGGGTTCTTCCTCGGAAGGCTCCTCTGCAGGCGCTTCTTCAGCTTCAGGTTCTTCGGGTGCGGCTTCTTCCTCTGTCGGGGCCTCTTCAGCTTCAGGCTCGGGTGCTGGGGCAGCTGCCACAGCTCCCCTCAACTGCTCTTCTTTATCGAGCAGTTGTTTCTCCTTCTCCATCAATTTCTTTCCATCTTCGATGAGCTTTTCCTTGTTAGTATTGAAACTCTCTTCTTCCGTGGCCAGTGCTCTCTCTCGGTTAAGAATTTCTTCACCTTTCGCATTGAGTTTCTCAATAATCTCTTTCAACTCGGAAAGTGTAGCTTGGGCACTCTCTTCGGCGGCAATCATATCCTGTCTTTTTTGAGCAATTTCATCCTCAAGTTTCTTAACTTCTTCTTGTTTAGCCAGTATTTCCTCATCCCGTGACGCAAGCTCTCTCTGTCTCTCTGATAGTTCGGACTCGCGGGCGGAAATGCCGCTCTCAAGCTCTATAATTCTGCTCTTCTCGGAATCAAAGGTACTCTTATCGGAGTCAAGTGAATTTCTATCTTCTTCCAGTCTGGAAATTTTTTCCTGAAGTTCGCTTTCTTTTGAGGACAACTCACTCTCTTTGCCTTCCAAGGAAGAAATTTTACTTTCCAATTCTTTTTCCTTCTCAGCAATCTCTTCAGTCCTTCTTTTCAAGCTTTCTTCTTTCTCTTTGAACTCTTCAGCTTGCTTTTGCATTACTTCCCAAATTGATGGTTCGTCACCCAATGGAATTCCTCCCATGTAACATCTAATGATATTGATAGTGCATACATTAATATATTAAGTATTTTTGGTAAGATTTAACCTTCTCCTGTATCGAAAATTGGTCCCAATACAACCATGCCGTCCTTGCCCACTTCCACCGCATGTTTTTCCATACTGTGTTGACACGCCCTCATCTTCTCCACTTGAAGATATCTTACTAATTTTCCTCGATTTCTATCAAGGCTTAACATTATTATCCCGTCTACGAGGAATCCTTCGTTCCCCAATAGCTGGGATTCGGCACCAATCGACCTCTCCATTACCACGAACGCGGTGAGATTGTTATCCCTTACCATTTTGAAGAAATAGAACATTCTTTTACGCATCTGGGTGACATCTTCCATCAGAGAATACAGTGCTCCGAGGGAATCTAGAGCAAATATCGTGAATCTGTCCCCATACTTCTTCTTGAAATAGTTGATCATTTTTTCAATGAACTGGATGTAATCAGTCGTATCCCCTTCGTCCACGACCTTGTCTACCTCTCTCAAGTCAGTGAAATCAGAAATTTGCATGTGAGGAGAAAGCGCTATCCCGAGGCTTTTCATATTTTTTAAATGGCTCTGAGATGTTTCTTCCAGTGTCGTGTAAAGTCCGAACTCCTTTGTATGTTCTAGGTATTTTGACATTAAGGTATAGCAAAAGCTCGTTTTCATTGAACCTGGCGGACCGGTGACAAGGACAACACAGGGTGGGCCTATATCTGTTTTGAATACCTTCTCTAATCCTGGAATCGAATTTTTAAACACGCATATTACGCTCCCAGCGAAACCTCGCCTTCTGCCGAAAAGAGGTTTTAAGATTTAACCTTATCGAAGGACGGCGCTTATTAAGTATTATTTTAAGATGCCAAGTTAAGATAAGGTGGACGGTGGGGGTGGGTGGGCCAGCATAGATTGTCAAATCATATAAATTTAATCAACCTGACAATCTCTATTATCTTATCACAACCCATAAATACCCAAACGTTCATTTCCCGAGAAAAGGATTCAGGGTGATTCTCTGGCCGAAGGGTCGGATACTATAAAGAAAAAAGTATGTCCAGTCTGTGATGAAGAGGTGCCACAAGACGCGGCGGTCTGTCCCTCTTGCAGTACGGACCTTACATTATTCGCTTCTGACGATGACTCTACACTACCCAGTGATGCTGAAGAAATCAAGAGCACGCTGATATCTGAAGATGACGGACATATCAGCGATCTTCTAAAGGTAGCTGATGAGGATGTGTTAGAATCAGTAACGTCGAAGACTGACGATGAAGATTCTTTCGAATGTCCAGAGTGTAGTGCCAGTGTTCCAATGGATGCGTCAACTTGCCCAAAGTGTGGCGTCGAATTCGAAATTGAGGAAGTTTTTGAGTGCCCCATGTGCAAAACATTAGTGGATGTTAACATGGACAAATGCCCCAACTGTGGGGTTGAGTTCGAGGAAGAAAAAGAAACCGAACCTCCTGTCGAAGAAAAGCCAGAGCCAGTAGAAGAGAAACCTGAGGAAACAAAACCGCTAAGTTTTGCAGAGCGCATGAAGCAAATGAAGGATCAGGCTCCTGCAAAACCGGAATCTCCAACGATTGCACCAGATAAAAAAATACAGGAAAAACCACTGAGCTTTGCAGATAGGATGAAGGCCTTAAAGGAAGATGGTGAAATAGGAACGCCGGAAGCCAAACTAGATATTATTTCCCCTGAGCCTTCACCGAAAACGACGGCTCCAAAACCCACACCAGCAACCTCGACAAGACCAAAGCCTTTGACACCTGCGAAAGAAGAGAAATACAAGGAGTTACCAAAATTGATAGGGGAAGTGAAAAAACTCTTGTCTTTAGCTAAGGATTCCGGGATAGATATTACCGCCCATAAGGCTCTGGTCAGCCAGGCCGTTTCTGCAAGCAAGAAGAAGGACCTGAACACTGCAATAAAACTGATGGTGGATGGAAAAACCGCCCTAGAGAAGGATCTTCGAGGCATAATCATGGGCAAACAAAGGACATTCAGTAGCGCTGTGTCGCTCGCAAAGAAGGGAGGGAAAGACACCACTGGCATCGAGCGTGTGCTGGACAGTATCAAAAAAGCTGTGGAGACGAATGATTTTTCTACTGCAATGAGTGAAACGAAAAGGGCAGAAAATGTTGTCGAAAGCCTTTCCGGGGCGACAGCCATAACACAAGTGGAAATCGGCGTCATCGAAAGGACAATACAAGA
>DAOVAY010000045.1 GCA_030670795.1 Methanobacteriota archaeon
ATAGGATTCCAAATGGCAAGGAACATAATAAAGATGGGTGAGGACGGCTTCGATAAGGAGGCGCCGGTAGAATCGCTCACAAATCTTAACGACTCCTTAATAACCGCTTTTGGAAAGGCAACGGCCCAGGTCATGCTCTCCACGTCTGTGAGGTCCTGTTTCGAGGGGGAGCGTGCTCAATTGGTCCTTGGTGAACTCAGCAGATTAGGCATATTGGGAGATTGAGATGAACGATCTTGGAGCAAATATACTGGCAGTGATGGAAAACAGCAACCTCGGAAAGATGAGCGTCCATGTACTAAACAAACAGACCAGGGACATGGGCATAGACCTCGATAATATGACCGAGAAAGACGTTTCTACCCTCATCCAACAGTTGCGCGATATCCTCCCTTTCTTCTTGGGAGATGAGGCAAGGGACGTGTTGGCAAAGATTCGAAGATATTCAGATAATGAAATGGCGGTGGTATGATGACTAAGGCAAGAATACCAACAGGAATACCTGGTTTGGATGAGCTGATAAGCGGTGGATTCCCGGAGAATACCGTCAACCTTGTTAGTGGACCCGCAGGGAGTGCCAAGAGCCTTACGGCAATCCAGTACATTTACAACGGGGTCAAAGACAAGGATGAAACAGGCATATATCTGACACTGGAGGAGCCTAGGGAGAATGTGCTTCGTGCCATGGACGGTTATGGCATGGACATCACCAAATACGAGGAAAGTGGTAAGCTGATACTTCTCGACCTTGGCGAAGTGAGACGTCGCCTCGAGAGTTCGGAAGAGGAAGGTATCGTAGGTTTCGAGGGCATAGTCACATTGTTGAAGAACCTCTTGGAATTCACCGGAGCAAAGAGGCTGGCCGTTGATTCTCTAACAGCCGTCGGCCTGTATTATGAGGATTCTCCCGGAAAATTGAGACGGGAGTTGTTCAAGTTCGCGGGTTTCCTGAAGGAAAGCAATGTCACGACCTTACTCGTAACCGAGTCGATAGAAGGGGGGCAGCTTACAAGATACGGGATAGAGCAGTTCGTTGCAGACTCATTCATAGTCTTGGGTCTCGAGGACGTGAAGGGAGAGCTGAGAAGAACGATAACGGTCAGGAAGATGAGGTTCACCAAGCACGACACGATGAAACACCCTATGTTGATAACTTCATCTGGCATCAACATATCAGCAGAGTCCAAGGTGTTCTAGAACACCATCATCGAAGGGGGCAATGATGGCCGAAAATACGAGGGTCAGCCTTTGTGCAGACCTGTTAAGGACAGTGTTTGAGGAGAACAAGGAATTACTCTTAGAACTTCAACTGCGTGATGCATTGGGAAAATATGAGACCGTACATGCCGTTTTAAGCGAGTTAAAAATAGGCCAAGACCTCTCTGTCGATGCCACTTCAATGCCAGACACAGAAGAATCGTTTGTGGCGATAGCGTATCTAATCCATAGGGTACAAGGCTTCATGGAGCTGTTCGAAGGCGATGAAGCGGAAAATAGAATAACCGACGCCATTACAAAATTTAAGGAGGAGAATCAAGCCGAGATACAAACCTCTGGTTTGATCGATGCGTGCCCTCAATTTTTTTCCACAGGAGATGTGGCTGTCATACCGGATTTAGACACTGCGACAGATTTGGAAAAAGCAAGACAAGTATTTTTAGACATCTTTTCCCAACATCTGGAAGATGATGCAGACGGGGAGAAGAGAAATACCTTACTGAAGAACCTGAACGATTGCACCGGTCTTACCTCGATAGCAGACGATGCGGCTTGGTTCGAGTTCGCTGACGGCGCTTCTCTGTCCGTAGTTGTGGAACAGCTATCCGGTGTGGTAGACGTTCTCGGCATTTCTCTCGAGGCTGTGGGTAGAAGCATTGAAGAATACGGGAGAATCCCGGAGGAGCTGGGAATAATTCAAAGTGTTTTTAACGGGGCCCTTTCAAATGTTACAACCTTTGGATTAAGGCCCATCGACGCCCTGTTGAGGAGCGGTCTTGGAAGGGATGCCACACTCTTATTAGAGGGACCGGCAGTGGTCGAAAAGGATATTCTCACCTATCTATTCCTAAAGAGGGGATTGGAGGAGAACGGTTGCGTGATTTTTGTATCAACACAACGTTCCCCGGATAGGATTAGGAGAGGACTGGCCACCGTCGGCGTGGACATAGATACAGTAGACTCTGAGGGGCGCCTCATAATCGTGGACTGGCATACTCGACACAGAAAACAAATTACGGGAATCGAGGAATCGGGCTCCTTGATACAGGTCTCCAACGACCTGACCAATCTGGCCGTCGGCATAGACATCGCACTCAAGAGAGCGGCCAACTCTCCCAATAGGCGTCTCCTTCTCGACATGGTGTCCCCCACCATAATGGTGGAGGGCTTTGACAGGGTAAACGAGTTTCTGAATTCGGTGAAAGCCAAATTGAGAAACCTGAGATGTACCGGCCTCATCACATTAAATCCATTGATACATGTAAGTGAGGAGATTAACAAAATCGAGGACAAATTTGACGGAACCCTATCGATATCCCGTTCTCTGAAGGAAGGGCGCATTCGAAGTGAAGTCCATTTTTCCTCGTTTGACGCGGGACCTTTTGATTCATCACACATTTTGATGGACATCAACGACCACGGAATAGTGTTCTCTGATATTGACAAATCCTTCAACGAGGAAGAGCGCCTGACCTTTGACCACGGTGATGAAAAATTCTCTCTCGGATTTCCGGGAATAGAGAACTTGACCGCCGGCGGCCTCCCGATCGGACGGTCGTTCCTGATCTGGATATCCTCTAAGATGACCCCGGGAGAGATGATCAAACCACTCATCACCGAAGCCATTGGCGGTAATCACGCTGTGGTGCTGGCGTTATCTACGGTTCTACCCGACGAGATAACCGGGTGGCTGGGTGAGATAGGCCATAATGCCTCTAGGCTGATTGAAAAGGGGAGTTTGGAGATTGTAGACTGGCAGGCGCAGAAAGACACTCGCGTTCTCGGTGTGGAGGAGGATAAAGGCATAATAAAAACCTCGAAAGACATCACCAATCTCGGTGTGGGGATAGACATGGCTCTCAGAAAGGTCAATGAGGACATGCCCTCCGTAGCGGTATTGGAAATTCTTTCACCCGCCTTCAGGATGTTAGACCCGAGGACGGTATACCCCTTCGCGCAGGCGATAAATGCAAGACTGGATAGGAGGGGATTCACCACTTTCGTTGTGATGGAGAGAGATGCACACGATTCCAGAATAAACGCCGGAATAGAAGAGATATATGATGGTGTGCTGGACGTGATGGATGCGGGCGACCACTTAGAGCTGGCGGTCCTGAACCTGAGGGGCTCGCATTTTCAACCGGAGTATAGAAAATTAAGTCGCCTGAGGACCGGCTTCAGCGTGGATATAACCAAGAGGGAACTGGAAACCGAGAGAATTCCCGAGGTCTCGGATGAAATGACCACCAGGATCGAAAGACTCAACAGTGAATTGAAAGAAGCGCTGGACGAGAAATCGGAGCTGGAGAAGAGAACCGAAGACCTTATGAAAAGGGAGGGCGAGCTGCAGCGGAAGCACGACGAGCTTCGCCTTCACTTGGTGGAGTTGGAGAAAAGCATTACCGAGCAGCAGAAGGAGATGGTGGTTTCGTCCGAGGCAAGAACCGAGGAGGATGAAATGCACATGAAGGAATTGGCCAGGATACTTACCGTAATGGACGACATGCTGGAACATCTGCCCGAAGACATGATTGAGAAATTCGCCAATAGCGATGAATATAAGCTTTATGAAAAAATACTGGCCATGTATTTGGAGGACAAGGAATGATTGCCCCCCAGGAATCGAGAGTGTTGGACATAAACTCAGAGGCAGCGGGCGTATCCGCCTCCGATCTAATGGAGAATGCCGGTCGGGGAATTGCCCAGCTCGTTATTAAGAAATTTGAGCCGTCCGATATCTTTATCGTTTGCGGAACAGGTAACAATGCCGGTGACGGAGCGGTGGCTGCCCGTTACCTTTCGGAAAAAGGCTGGAAACCTACCCTTGCACTCGTGCGTTCAAGGGCAGACATCAAAAGCCGGTTGTTAATTCAAAACCTTGACAAACTGCCCGAAGGCGTTCTTCTGACAGAGAACGCCGAGCCGGAGTCCATGAAAGGCTTCCCCATAATCCTCGACGGAATGCTGGGTACGGGTCTGAAGGACCAGCCGAAGGAGCCATATGCCGGCTGGATTGTAAAAATCAATGAAAGCGAAGCCAATATAATTTCCATAGACGGTCCCAGCGGTCTGGGAACACCGCTTGCGGTCAAACCTTCGATGACCGTTTCAATGCACGATTTGAAGGAAGGGATGACCACAGAGAACTCGGGAGAGATTGTAATCGTGGACATCGGGATACCGAAGGAGGCAACAGAATTCGTTGGCCCTGGAGAATTTGTTTATTATCCGATTCCGTCAGAAACATCACATAAAGGCCAGAACGGTCGTCTATTGGTGCTCGGCGGCGGTCCGTACACCGGTGCTCCTGCATTATCCGGCATGGCCGCGCTGAAAGTCGGGGTGGATTTGGTATGGATAGCATGCCCGGAGGCCAGTGCCCAGGTGATTGCATCCTACACTCCGAATTTCATAGTCAAACCCCTGAAAGGCGATGTGCTTTCCCCGACCAATCTGGAGGAAATGGTCGGGCTCTTGGAAAATGTCGATGCCGTGCTGGTCGGTCCCGGTCTCGGGCGCGGTGAGCATACGGTGAAAGCCGTGTGCAAGCTAGTTGAAGAAATAATGCTGCCGGTACTTGTCGATGCGGACGGTTTGTATGCGCTCTCGGTCGGCGGTACACCCGTCCTCGGAGTTCCTGCCGTATTCACGCCGCACAAGAAAGAATTCGCAGGGCTGGCCGGCGTAATACCGGAAACCATCGACGAGAAGGAAGTGGTCGAGATGGCCAGGAACACTGCATCTACGATTCTACTCAAAGGACCGGTGGACATAATATCCGACGGCGAGCACGTAAAGAAGAACAGGACAGGAAATCCGGCAATGAGCGTGGGGGGAACCGGTGATGTGCTGGCCGGTCTGGTCGCCGGTCTGATGTCGAAGGGCGTTGAGCCGTTCAATGCCGCGAGAATGGGCGCATACCTATCCGGGCACGCCGGGGACATGGCCTTCGGGCGGCTGGGATATTCCATGACCGCCACCGATGTCGTTTCCAGTATTCCAGAGGCACTGAAGGATTTGCTGCAGAATCTGTGATGTGCCAGACGAGGCTGTCTCAACTAATAGATATTTTAAGCTCACAAAGAAAAAGTTTATTCCCATGTTAGGGTGAACTCACACCAGGCCGCGCCCTCCATGTTGCAGGCCGTTTCCTCGACCGTCCCTTTAAGTTTACAGAGGTCCAGCATGCCGGCCAGGCTTCCTTTGAAGTATTCGCACTTGGCCTTGGATTTCGGGAAGCCGTGGTACCTGACCACGATCTTATTCTCCTTTTCCTCCACCGCTTCCACATTACCGAAGTCGTAAACATGGCCCCAACTATTCTGGGCCTTATTTAAAAATTCATGGACGTCCGGTATCCTGGCCAGGTAACTCAGGTGTCCGAGATGTTGTATGGTCTGAAATCCGATCTCGTAGCACCTGGCAAGACTGCCGTTACCGGTCACGTCGTCGGCGGTGGCCAGGAACTCCAGATAAAGCTCATAAGAGTACCAATCCTTCTCGATAAAGCTTTTTTCGTTCAGTTTCTTCGGTTTTATCTTGTCTTCATTGATTCTCTCGAATAACATGTCCAGGCCGATTTGTCCCCGCTTGTTCCTGACAAACTCGATGACGTTGATGATGTGTATTCCTTTTATGTTCCCTTCATTTTCCATTGCACTTCCCCATATACGGTTATTATTTAGCCGCTTCCTTTCGGACTAAATTCTGCTCTCTATCGAAGAGCTCGGTCTCTTTCTGGATGAGCATGAGCTCGACTTCGTCTACCTCTCTTTTTCTCCTAAGGGTCTGCGTCTCCAAGCCCTTGAGTTCCAGCATCTTTTCCTTAAGCTTTTCCTTGCGCTCTTCCATGTCTCTCTCCGCTGTTCTGATGGCCCCTTCCTTGCTGCTCAGCTCGTTGCTCTTAACTGCCAGCTCGCTCTCCTTCCTGTCCACACGCTTCTTCCAGGCATCCAGCCTCTCTTCCCGCTCGACCAGATCTGTTTCCTGGGCGCTCAGTTCCTCTCCTTTGACTCCGAGCTCTTCCGAGCGCGCGTCCAACTCTTCGCTCCGCTTTGCATCCTCCTCCTCCCGGGCGCCGAGTTCATTCTCTTTGACCTGAATGCCCTCGACCCTGGCATCGATGTCTCTCTGTCTGCCATCCAGGTCCCTAGATATGGCGTCCAGTTCCCTTCGTTTATCGTCCAGTTCGCTGTCCCTCTTTCTCAGGTCCATGCGTCTCGTGTCCAGTTCCTCCTCCAGTTCGTCCAGTTCAGTAGATCTTGTGGTGATGGTCTCTTCTCTTTCCCGCATGTCTTTGAACTTATCCCTGTATTCCGCCTCTCTGTTCCTCATGTCCTCTTCTCTCTGGCTCAGGTTCTGTGAACGCTCGTTGAGCTGTTTCTCACGCGCATCCAGTTTTTCTATTGTTTCGCGGAATTCTTCTTCCCTTTCAGAGAGTTCGGTTTCTCTTGTGTCTATCTCTTCTTTGCGGTCTTTCAATTCTAAGAGTTGAACCCCCGCTTCCTTCTCTCTTTCGATTAACTTCTCTTCTCTAGCTTCCAGTTGGGTCTTCTTTGTCTTCGCTATCTGCAGCTCCGTCTGAATGCCAATGTTCTGCTCCTGGAGTCTCTGAGCCGTGGCCTCGTAAGATTCTCTGCGCTGTTCCAAGGCGGCTTCCACTTCTTTCAGCTGGTCCTCCCATTCCTCCAGTTGTTTCTTCTTGTCACCGAACAACTTTCTCCTATCACCGAACGTCAGCTTCTTTTCTTCCGGCACCTTCGATATTTCGACGGTCTCCGGCATGACTTCTTCCTCTAATAGTTCGATTTCCAGAAGCTCTGGGGGGAGAATGTCGTCCATGTCAAGGTCGGTGTCAGGCTCTTCCTCCATGTCAACAACGTCGGTCTTGAGGTCCTCCAATTCTTCCTCAGCCAGTTCATCTCTTGGCGTCGGTTCGGGTTCTTCCACCGCTTCCTCCTCCGGTGGTGGCGGAACCTCCTCGATTGGCTCCTCTTCGGCTTCAATCTCCTCGGGGACTTCATCGGGGGGTGGCTCGGGAATTAACTCTTCCGGAGGAGTCTCTTCGCCGGGTGGAATCAAGCCGTGGGAAATGTTAATCTCGACCACACGTTTTTCATATTCATCCCGGTCGATTTTTCCCTTCTTTAGGGCCTTGTCCAGGGCTTTGACATCTTTCTTCACGGCCTTTTCAGCCTTTTTTTGCTCTTTCGGCGATAAGGCCTCGACCGGCTCTTCCGCCTTAATTGGTTCTTCAGGAAAAGTCTCCAAATACTCCTCGGGCGCTTCTTCATCCGCTATCGGAATGCCGTCCATGACGCCATCAATGACCGCCTCTTCCTCCTCCGGGGGAGGCTCCTCAATTTCTTCTGCCACCTCCTCAGGGGGCTCAGGAATTTCTTCCACAACCTCATCCTCAGGCGGGAGCGGGATTTCCTCGATTGGCGGTTCCTCTTCGAGCGGAATATCCTCAGGTACTTCCTCTGGGGGTTCTGGCACTTCTTCGGCTTCTTCCTCCGGCGGTGGTGGAATCTCCTCGGTCGGTTCTTCCGCAACCTCCTCCTCAATAATTTCCTCTACTTCTTCGACTGGAGATGGGACCTCTACCGGCGGCTCTTTGTCGGGCGGTGGCATCTCGGGCAACTCTTCCTCAGGAACAACCTCCGGAGTCTCAGGGGGGATTTCTTCTTTGGGCTCTACTTCAACCTCTGGAACGGCCAGCTCACCGCCGCACACTTCACATTCCGTTGTGCCGGCAGGTGCAATGGTTCCGCAAATTTCACATTCGACCTTGTCTTCTGCAGATATCGTTTCCTCTTCTGGTTTGCCCTCCTCGAAAGAGAACTCCTTCTTTTTTTTACCACGCCCAAATCGGGAGTTTTTCTTTGTGTCAGTAAAGGCGCCCATATCTCCTATCTTCTCCTCAGGACGTGCGTCTGCTTTATCATCTTTCTTCTTTTTCTTCCCGAATGCCATTACCTGCCTACCCCTCAAAGTTAGAACTTATTACAACCTACATATATGTTAGGCAAATATATAACTTTTAGGTCTTGCTCTACGGAACTTGTACTAATAGAATAGGTGTTATGCCGTTTATTGTAGAAGGCCAAGAACACCCAGTCCTTTAGGGCTGAGATGAATTGGCTTGACTACAATAAATGAGAAATCTGCCGCACACTGTACAGATTTGAGTGAAGTAAATCAGAGCCAGAAGCTCTGATAAATCAAGTGTGCGGCCTATAGAAGTGAACATACAGGCCGAATCACAAACGCTAGCCTTTTAAGGCCTGGTAGTTTGCTCAACTTCTCAGGCTTCTGGACATTGCGAATTCCTTATTTCTCAGAGCCACCGGGTGATATGGGCTGATCTTTAAAACGGCTTCGTAACAGTGAATGGCCTCGTCGAATCTGCCCTCTGACTGAAGCGCCGCCGCCTTGTTGAGCCAGATTCCCACATCGAACTCGTCAATCTCAAGGGCTTTGTCATAAGCTTTCAACGCTTCATCAGTCATACCCAACACCCTGTAGGTGACTCCAAGGTTGGACCATATGCCCGAATCCAACGGGTTAATCTCAAGAGCCCTTTTGTAGCATTCTATGGCCTCGTCCGCACGCCCGAGTGTTCTGAGCGCGATTCCCTTGTTTGAAAGCAGGTCTGGGTCGTTTGGGCTCATTTCCAATGCCTGGTCATAGCAGAAAAGCGCCTCTCCCAGGCTGCCAATCCTATGTAAGGACACGCCCTTGTTGAACCACGCCCAGGAATCGTTCGGATTCTCCTCAAGGGCCTTGTCGAAACACTCCACGGCCTGCTCGCTCCTGCTCATCTTTTCCAGAGCGACCCCCCGGTTGAACCAGGTATCGTCAATGGGGCGGTTGTCGAAGTCATAGGTCAAGGGTGCCTTTACCGGTTCCGGTTTAACCTCCGGCTCGTCTGAGTGTGACATCCTCAGCTTACCACTTACTGTAGCCTCTTTCTTCGGAATGGCCTTTTCTTCTGATACCAGAGCGGGTTTGACCTTGTCCGCGGAAAATTCATACCCGCAGATGTCACAGGCCTTGATGTTGGTGTGCCACATGGCCCCACACTCCGGGCACTCAACCTTGTTTCCTGTCAGAATGAAGTTCCTCACGTCTTTAACCTGGTCGAATTTTTTGGAAAGCGCGCTCGAGATTTCCTGCGTTACCGAGTCGGGATTCAACGGAACCATCAGTGTGCAATTGGATTCCGAAGATAACTTGCTCATGTTAATCAAGAATTTTTCAACTTCTTTGTATCCGTTCTCAAGGATGAGATAACTGACATCATCGATCAGGACCACACATTCTTTATTCATCTTAATGAACGTTTTTAATAAATCCCATATCTCTTTGTTCAATTTTTTCGGGTTGAGGGCATCTTTCACACCGTCCTCATCCGCTATCCAGATGATTTCCGCATCTTTCAGGCCATATTCTTTTTGCAGTTTCTTGGGCAATGCCGTTGTCAAACACAAAGCCGGCGTCTTGGCTTTAACAAACTCGGCGAATAGTTCATATGTGAAATGGGTTCTCGCCTCATAAATCAGATGGTTCAGACCTTTCTCCAACATGGTACTCCTCCCTACGTATGCCTTTTCTCCAACTCCTTCAGGGCGATCTCCCGATTCTTTAAGGCAAGCCGTCTTCCCGGATCAATGGCCAGAGATTTGTCGTAACATTCGATGGCCTCCTTAAGGAGACCCATGCTCCCCAGAACCACGCCCTTGTTGCTCCAGATTCCCGCATCCTTCGGATTTATTTCCAGTGCGCGATCATAACATTCGATGGCCTCTTTTACACGGCCCATGCTTCTAAGTGCGATGCCCTTGTTGCTCCAGAGCGCGGCGTCTCCTGGTGCGAAATCCAGCCCTTTGTTGTAGGAATCCAGCGCCTCCTCCACCCTACCCAGGCTTCTAAGGGCGATTCCTCTGTTCCCCCAGATTTCCGGATCATTTGGATTTACCTCCAGTGCGCTGTCGTAGCACTTCAGGGCATCTCCCACATGGCCCATCAACTGAAGAACCACGGCCTTGTTGAACAAAGATTGCAAGTGATGTGAATCGATCTCCAGAGCCTCATTGTAGTACTTGAGGGCATCGTCGTATTTCTTTTGGCGACCGGCACCCACGGCGCTGTTGAACTTTTCGCTCACCCTGCGTTTCTCCGCATCGCTCAGTCTTCGTTTTTTAACCTTTCCGGTATGGGGCTCTAGTGCTTTGTTGATGTTCATGGCGAAAGTATCCAGGTGTTTCCTGGTACCTCTGAGTTTTCCGACGTCGCCATCGTAGGTTTCCAGCACCTTTGTATACTGTTTTTCTACATCGGATATCGTGTCTTTCATGATGTCTTTGAACTCACCCATGACGTTGTGAATGTATTCCTCCGCTTTGCCCGAGAACACCATAGCGACGGAGATGTGTTCGCCGTCAGCGATTAGGATGATGTAACCTTTAACATCCATCCTGCTGAAGTCGGAAGACTCCCCGCTGGCAAATGAGGTGTTGATGAAATCGAGTATGGCCTGGAACATGCCGCCGATGAGATCGGGGTCTATCAAATCCTGGTCTCGCCAGGTTCTCCGTTGGATTAAGGTGCCAGTGCCTCGGTGGATGAGGTATATGTCTTCTATTTCCAATTCAAGTTCTTCCTCTTGGACGATCGGAACCACGTCCGCGTCAATCACCGGAGGGGCACCGATTCTGAGGTCGCCGGCCGATGGAGTCGAGGGAGAGGGTACTTGAACCTCCGGCGCAGGGGCAGGTGCTGACGGCTGGTCTGTGGGAGGTGCACCGCCGAAGAAATCCTCGGCACCGCCGACCTTGTCGAAGTCTCTGGCCAACATGTTGATTGTCTCTTTATTGAACGCGTTCGGGTTCACGACGATTAGTATCGTTGCATCGTTCATGGAGGCCATATCGTTGATTCTCTTGATGAACTTCCTTACTTTTTCGTATTCGTTCTCGAGAGTGAGATAGGCTATGCCATCGAGTAAGAATACCGGCTCCTCGCTTTCTTTGATGAATTTGCTGATGATTCTGGTGATTTCGAAGTCCAGTCGCGTGGGGCTGAGCGTATCCTTATCTCCGGTAGAATCAGAGAGCCAGCGAACCTCCACTCCGCCCATATTGTACATTTTCTTCAACTTCTGCGGATACATGGTCGTGATGCACAGACCGGGAGAGCCAGAAGTAATAAGCTCGTTGAATATCTTGAATATCTGGTCTGATTTTTCTTCGTATATCAGATAATTGAAACCTTTATCAATCACCTTACCGCCCCTTTAATTCATTTACCAGTCTAGTATATGAGCGCACACTTTTATACTTTCCCTTGGAAAAAGTAATAGTGGACCGGACGAGATTTTCAACGAAGTTAAGGAATCCGAAACGACATGTCGTTCCGGACCGGCTCGAATGGCAAGCCATTCGGCACGGCCTTGACGAGCTTCACTACGTTTCGCTCGTCTTCGGTTTGAACTCGCGACCTCCTCCACTCTGGCCAACAAGTTTGGCCTGATTCCTCGGTTTGTGCTAAACCTGCGGATGCCAAGGAGGCGATCTTCCGGGCTGATCTACCGGCCCACTAGGCGGTTGGTATGAACCTGTATCTCCGCCCTCTCAATGGATTATCAAATCCAATGATCCGAGCTGATCTACCGGCCCATTATGCTCGGTGAGAATAGTGAGGTCAGTAAAAGGTTTTTGGCAAAATATACCTAACCTTTATTATGATGCTTGTCTTCCAGAATTTAAGGACCCGTAGCCTAGCCAGGACATGGCACTAGCCTTCTAAGCTAGATATCTCGGGTTCGAACCATCCCTTGGAGCGAATATCACAATCTCCAAGTAAAGCACCAAGGTTCGGCGCGGACTTGACTTGCTCAAGTCCAGCGTGTGGAAAATTGCTTTGCAATTTTTCAGAATCTTGGCATTGGATGTCGAAAATCCCGACGGGTCCGTTTAAATTTTTTCATATTGGTATACAACGGCCTCGTCTTAGTCGCAAAATATGTGATAGATTGCTATTGGCTTATTTTGCTCCTCCCGACGGGTCCGCTTTTACTTCATTTTAATAACAGTCAGCAGTCCCGTCTTAGTCGCAAACAATGTAGTGAAGCTGTTGGGTTCTTTGTTTGCTCCTCCCGACGGGTCCGCTTATATTTTTTCATCGATACATCACAGACGCTGGGTCCTGTCCCTGCGGGCTCACGTTCAGCCCCTTAGCCTGCATTATGGCCTGTTTCAGCTGGCTCTCGAGTCTCTCTGCCTCTTTGATTAATGGTTGCGGGTCCAGCTTGAGTTTCGGAAGGAATTGGTCCAGAACCTCGATTAATCTGGCGGCAGAGCGGGCGTCCGGTATCTGCGGATTCGCATCCGAGAGGAGGCAAATCACATCTCTGTTCAAGCGTTCTGCCTCGTGCAGTAGCACCCCGGATATGCCCGTGATTATGCCGTTCTCCAACGGTGTGATCTTTTTCTTTCCCAGCAATTTTCTTGCATTCTCGGTACTGGCTATGGCATAAGTGTTCGCCGACTCCGTCTTCGCGCTGTCATTGATTATGCCCTCAACAGACACTACCGTCTTAATTCCCTTCTCATTGCTCCAGTTGAGGATTTTGTCCACAAGAGGCTTCATGAGTTCCACAGGCGGAGGAAACTCCGAGGTTAAAACGACTAACCGGTCGCA
>DAOVAY010000068.1 GCA_030670795.1 Methanobacteriota archaeon
GGCATTCCTTATTATAATATGGTCGAGGACGCCTACTCCCACTGTAATCAGACCTGCA
Organism: Methanobacteriota archaeon; assembly: GCA_030670795.1. Taxonomy (GTDB): domain Archaea; phylum Thermoplasmatota; class Thermoplasmata; order SG8-5; family SG8-5; genus SG8-5. Next base: position 59 of record DAOVAY010000068.1, read on the forward strand.
GAATCAAAGAACGTGCCATTGACGGCTGTGATGTAACCGGAAGTGCCTGCGGTCGAAGGGTCGAATGTAAAATTATTTACCTCGATTGCACTCTGGGAATCCAATGTTCCGGTAGTTGACCAGTTCATTTCCAAATCACAGATATAGTTATCATCGGCATCATAACCTGCTGCCCAAACTGTGAGTATGTCATCGGTGGTCATCGAATATGCGCCAACTATGTTACCAAAACCTCCCGGGCTATCTTTAATTAAGATATATGAAACAGTCCCAGTATAGACGGTTATCAAACCTGTCGAGTCTATGTGACCTGCAAGGTCATCCGCCGTGAAGGTTCCGATGCCTGTAGAGGTGGGTGAGAACGCGAATGTATTGACGCCAGTGGCTGTTTGAAGGTCCAGGGTTCCCGTTGTCGTCCAGTCACAGTTTATTTCTCCGATGTAATTCCACTCGGCATCATATCCGATCGACCATACAGTATATGTCTCGTCTGTGGTCATTGAATGAGTGGTCACGTTTGTCCCAGTGCCTCCGGGGATGTCCTGAATACACAAGTATGTAAGAACGCCAGGGTTGACGGTAATCGTTCCTGTTGTGTCCCAGAGGATTTCATATGTCGCTTCTATGGTACCACTTGTAGGCGCATGAATCGGGTCGAATGTGAACGGTTGAGATAATGTTGCGGTTTGCAGGTCAAGAGAACCTGTGGTAGTCCAATTGGCGTTAACAGGACCTATTGCTCCGCCCGTAAGGTTGTATCCGATTGCCCAGACAGTGAAAAATTCATCTGTAGTCATATTGTGTGTTAAGACCTCATTGCCCAAACCATCTTCAATCACAATATAATCAATCTCAAACTCTGTTACGGTAATCGTGCCAGTTTCATCTGATATTGTACTGTTAAATGTCGCATTAATCGTTCCGGTTTCACCTGTTATAGCAGGCTTAAATGAGAATGATGGGGAGGATGTGGCCGTTGTAAGGTTAAGAGTTCCGGTTGTTGTCCAGTTGCAGGGGATGTCTCCGATATAATTATTTTCAGCATCATAACCGGCAGAGTATACGGTAAGAGTCTGGCCCAGAACAATCAAAACATCACCCACTTCAGGTCCTAAACCCCCTGGATTGTATCTTATGATGATATAGTCAAGTGCTCCGGCACCCACGGTAATTAGGCCTGTCGAGCCCAAGAGTGCACCAGTAAAGGCATGGATGTAACCGGATGTGCCGGCGGTCGATGGGTCGAACGTGAAGTTATTGACATTATCAGCGCTCTGTGCATCTAGTGTACCGTTCGTTGACCAGTTACATGCCACATCACAGATATAGTTTCCATCTGTATCATAGCCAGCCGCCCAGGCTGTGAGTGTGTCATCGGTTGTCATCGAATAATCGCCTATTACAGCACCCAGCCCCCCTGGAGAATCCCGAATAATAATATTGTCAAGGGAACCAAGAGTTACAGTGATCAGACCGGTGGTGTCGCTGAGAGTGGTGTTGTACACTGCCGTTATCGTGCCACTCCCCGGTGCTGTCGGGTCGAGCGTGAAAACGGTCGATGAGGTTGCGTTTTGTGCATTCAACGTGTTTGTCCAGTTTGTAGGTATCTCGGCCATATAATTCCAATCCACATCGTATCCGACCGACCAGACCGTGAATGTATCATCCGTAGTCATGTTATGTGTCGTTACATTAGCACCTGTTCCTCCGGGAGCATCCTGAATGCAAATGTGTGCAATTGGACCAAGGGAGAGCACGGGTTCAACATACGAGGGAGTGGTGAGATAGTCGAGACCCAAGGTAAGCTGTGATGCATGAACCGAACTAATAAACATCTCGTCGACCTCTATACTCGAAATGTCGCCGTTCCCAAGAGTGCGGTCGGAGTCCCTCACACGTATATACACGGTTCCCGATAGCCCTGGAGGGAGTGAGTATGTATAGGTTCTAACGACATCCGGCAGTATAATCGTGATCATATCTTTGAAACTGACATTATTCGTTGAATAAGAAAATATGAATTCATCATGGTCAAAACTTTCGTTTCTTCTAGCCTTAACAGAGAATATGTACGGGGCCGAACCATCAGGCACATCGATGGTCCATTTGTGTTCCAAAAGTGAGATATCAAAATTTAGGAATCCTTCTATTTTGACATTGTCCACCATCCACCAACCAATAGGTTCTTTAGTAATATAGTGAAACCGTATCTCAACGTCGGATGCTCCTGCGGCCCAAGCTGAAATGTGGACATTCCAACGGTGTGGAAGATTAGGTATCGATGTTTTATTATGAAATACCAGAGTATGCCATATACCACCTGTCAAGCTTGACCGCACCTGCACTTTTCCTATGGTTTGACCCCAACCTCCCGTGGGGGAAGGCTCCCCGATGAACCAGTCATCAAACCTTAATCTTACAGCTGTGGCCGTGGAGAGGTCCAAAACAGGGGTGATGAGTTGTTCATCCATGTCCTTTCCATGGTCCTCAGCGTCCGCGATAGCAAAAGGTTCCCTTATATATGTTGGGTAAGGTGGTGGAGATGTCGCGTTTCGATGACCAGGATTATGAGTGTTCCATGTTCTCGATGGACCTCCCCCATTGCCTCGATCTTCAACTTGCCAACCATCACTGAACGGAATCCCGAGAGAGAAGTCCTCTTCCATAATGGTCACCAGCACGTTCTCAGATCCGAGGACCTCATTTATTACCTCATATGAATTGTCACTGACAAATGTTCTGGTGTAATTACCAGTCACATTACCCAGCACGGGAATGTCAGCATTGGCGTAGACATAATCAGTAATGGGATTTGCACTTGCCGAAAATGAGCTTATGTACATCTCGTCGATTTCTATCTTCGAGTGGTGTATTTTGCCAGGGGCACGGTCAGTATCTGTGACACGGATCCACACGGTTCCCGACAGCCCCGGAGGGAGATTATAAGACAGGGTCTTCTTCGTTTTATAATCTACAAGGATCATATCCGTGTAATTGACGTCATCTGTGGAATATGCGAAAGTAAAGTTGTTGAAATCGGGATTGTCCGGTCTTCTGGCTTCGAGAGAGAATTCGTACGGGTCCTCACCAGACGGCACATTGATGGTCCATTTGTGCTCCAGTAGTGTTATGGTGCTATATGCTTGCACCCGGATGTTGTCCACCTCCCAGATCACACCATGAAGAGTACGGTTTTCATAATAATAGTAGTGGTACCGTATCTGGACATCCGATGCACCAGCAGCCACAGCAGTAATGTTGATATTAATGTGGCCTAAATCAGGCTGATGCCTGTTACGAAACACATTCTGCCATGTGCCACCTGTCAAACTTGAGTTTACGTCCACGTCTCCGATGGCAATGCCTTTATCAGTTCCATTGACAATGAAAAACTGGTCAAATTCGAGTGTGACAAAGGCGGCAAAGGAGACGTTCATAATCGGAGTAATCAGCTCTTCATTCATAACACAGGGACCATTATAACTTGCGTCCACGATTGCGAACGGAACAGCAATTGGGGGCGGGTCCGGCCAATGACTGGGATTGTCTGTGGTCCAAGTTGAATTCGGTCTGTCAGGGTTTGGAATACCTCCGTCAATAACCGTCCAATTACTAGGTATCCCTCCGGAGAAGTCCTCATCCAGCATTACAAATGTTGCATTATCACCACTTTCCCGATGAATCTCTTCTATTGTTTCAAACCGGTAGTCGCTGATACGGGTTCTGGTATAATCGCCCCTCACAGTACCGTTCACTGGGATATCGGCATTAGCATAATGATAGTGAGTAAATGGGCCCGAACCCGCAGTCGCATGCAACATGATTTCTACGATCACATGCTCTCCTGCATGTATCATTGTATTTGAGGGTACTGAATACACCCAGGAGAACTCATGGTATGTGAGATATGAATCGACTGTCTCATCATCGTAGTCTGTACTAAATAATAATCTTAAAGTGATGCCGTCGTCGGCATAGACACTTGCATACAGACTGCCGTTTACATAAAGAGAACTCACCTTGGCGTAAATTGAAAAGTTCCAATCTCCGGCGAGGTCCACCTCACAATGTGCCACGTACTCGCTGGCGAAAGATTGGACCGGGAACTCCCCAGGAGCGGGAACATACGCCGATACCCCTTGAGAAATTGGCTCAGAGGGTTTCATGTCAAGATCGAGATGAGTTCCTAGGTTCATGGATTCAACCTGAAGATACCAACGGTCATCGGCAACGTTGTCAATCGAGAAGACACAGGACTGGTCGAAAACCGTATTTGGTTTATTGTCGGAGACAACGATCTTAAAATGGTAGTTTACACCGTCAGAGACCCCGGCAGCAATAGTATCCCATGAATACGGGGGATAGTTATTATTCGTCCCGGCCATTATCTGGAACCAGTTTGTGCCTCCGTTCGGACTGTATTCAATCCCGATGTCAAGTGAAGCGTCATCATCTTCAATGTCTGTTGCATGCCAGTCGATCACAATAGTGCCATTGAAGATTTGCTCCTCCGAGGCTGGCGTGTTCACTGTCACAGAAGGAGGATAATCAATGAATATAACCTCATAATCACTCTTGGTCAGACCGAGTGGTGTCATCATTGTTAGGGCTAGGATTATAGTTAGCACCTTTCCCGTTAATTGAGAATAAATTCTCATTATTTCCTCTCCTTTGAATAATATACATTATTTTCATTGAACATAAATGTTTCTATATAATGTTCATAGGGGACAACAGTTTTGTTATCTTTGTCAATTGTATCCTTTCACAAAAGTTCTTAATATGTAGTAAGTTTTCTCACCAGTCCACAACCCAGACGGTATCTGCCGGGACGTGAACCCAGTAGCCTTCTCCGGGTTGCATAATGTAGGTATCCGCGAGTTGGCCGAGGCGATACGGTGCACCCGGGCTGAAACCCTCTGCAGGCATGTCATAACCAGTGCCTATCAAAGCATCGGAAATGCTCTGCGGTCTTAATGTCGGATAACCGACCAGGTTCCAACCCGCGTGCAACTGTATCGCCGTGGAGGTTTGAGTGGGTCCGCGGACCGTGGATATCACCGATGCCTCGGTGATGTTTATCCAGAAACCTATCGAATGGTTTAGCGAATCGAGGTTGTTCAGCTGGTCGGGTCGGTAAGTATAGTTCGACTTCCAGGGCTCGGGGTCCATGGGGTCATAGGCCATGATATAGTCCCACTTGCCGTCTATGCTTTGCAGGACCGCGTTAATTGACTCGTCGCTCTGCATCAAGGGTACCGAAAGCAGCTGCCAGCCCTGGACTAACCGGGATTCTATCCAGCCCTCGCCCAGGACGATGATGATGAGCCTGCTCTCTTCCATAATCGGCATGGCGAAGCCCATATCCGGGCTCTTTATCGCGGTGGCTTCATGCCTCGTGTAATACACCCGTCCGGACAGGTCCTCTATATATTCTGTCACGATGTTCCAGTAGAGCTGACCGTTGGCGGGCGTGAAACCGTGCATTAGGTTGGTTCCGTACGTGTCGTTGATCCAGAGCTCGGCATTGTCAACCGGAAGGTATGAAGGGTACACAACCAGGACGTGCATGAACCACTGCATCGTGAGAGTGGAAAGCGCGTCGCCGTAAATTGCCGTCTTGCTGCTCGTGGTGTTCAGGCTCACCGGATGCGAGTTGCCGGTCGCGTAAAAATCAGCATCTCCACTGTTCAAAATGGTGCAGTTCTCGATGACGGGGCTGCTGCCTTGGGAAAGATACACACCGTAATGGTCGTTGTTGAGTATGAGGTTACGCTTGATCGGAGGATTGCTGTTCGAGCACATTATGCCGCTGAGGTTGTTGGTATGGATGCTGTTCAGCTCGATGAGTGGGTCGGACGCAAAGCAGTATACACCGGACCCGCTGTTCTGCGGCACCGGGTCGTCAAACCAGCAATCATAGATGTTATTGTTCACTATGGTCCCGCCGCAGTTGTCATAATAGACGCCGTAGAAATCACAGCCATATATTGTGCTTCCGCTGATTGACGCACCGGATGCGATCGAATCCATCATGACAACGTAATCTCCTTGGCTTCCGTAAGTGCTCGTCTGGGAGTCATATCCTCCTGTTCCGGATGAGATGTCGAGGCAATTCACCACCGTGACGGTTTCAGCATTGATGCATCTGAGAGCAAGCACCCCGTTGCCGGCGTTACCGAGCGGAACACTGTTGTCCCCGCCGTTTCCTCCGGTGATGGTGCTGACGGCGATAACAGTGAGCGTGGTTGCTGGATTTTCTGCGAGTATCGCGGGCGCTCCGTCACCCGCCAAGCTGTTAACTCCCAGGCAGTCGCCGCCCTGTCCACCGGTAATGGTTCCGACGCCGAAGAAGAGGCCGGAGGTCCCGCCGAATACGTGTACTCCGACACCTCCATACCCGGCAGCTGTACCGGTCGTTGCACCGCCCTTCCCGCCGGAATAACTCGAGGAAAGGCTGTCAATGCTTGCGGTGTTGCCTTTGATCCCACAGCCACCGTTCCCGGCAGTCGGCTGTAACGCACCCAGGAACAGGATGCCACCATCCCCACCATATCCAATACAACTCTGTATCTGGGCAGACGGGAGAAGACCTCCGGAGGGTTCCAGATGGATGCCGTCGCCTCCCTCGCCCGGCATTACCGCGTCGACCGAGACATTGCCGCCGTCGCCTCCCCGGAAGACGGACAGGGTAATGGTGATGTCAGAGGTCCCATAAAGACCGAGGCCGTGGCCACCGAACCCTGCGATGCCGGCTCCTACGGCAGTGGAATTACCCCCAATACCGCCGGTCACGTTTGGATTGGACTGGATTAGGGTGGTCGTACCAGTATTGCAGTCGATGATACAAATTCCGTCGCCGCCGTCGCCTGTCAGCCATCCACCTCCGCCGGAGTCTGCGCCTTCGTTACCTCCTCCGTTCCCCGCGAGGATGTCGGTGTTATTGGAGATCTTTAGGCTGCCGACCGAGTTGTCGTCGATGACGTGGATGCCATCGCCGCCGTGTCCGCTCTCTATATCGTCCACGAGTGCAGCACCGCCGTTGCCCGCGAGTATCTGATTATTGTTAATAATCTGGATTCCGTGCTGGTCGGTGGATGGAGTACCGGCGTCCGGTAACGGGTCCACATAAATGCCTGCCCCACCTGGACCGGCATTCTTGTTGGCCGTATCGCTGTATCCGCCGTTCCCGCCGGTTATCAATGGATTGGCATCGATGATCACGAGAGGAATAAGCGTATTGTTGGCGACGTAATCGTCAACCCATATACCGTGACCACCGTAAGCGACCTTATTCGCCCAGGTTCTGCCCCCGTTGCCTCCGACAATGGTATTGCCGGATACAGTGGTCGTACCCAAGGCCGTGCCGCTCAAAACCAATGCATGGCCGCCGGGATTCTTTTCATCTCCGACGGCGCTGCGCCCGTAAATCTGATTGTTGACAATGTCACCGTGAGAGTTGTCGATTTGAACTGCTGTACCACCGTTGTCGTACACGTTGTTACCGTCAACGTTTACGCCGTCCACGTTCGAAACCTGAATACCACCGCCGTTCCCGTACACTGTATTGCCGTTGACGCTGGCACCCTCAGAGTTTGACACGTCAACCCCTGCGCCGCCGTTTCCGTATATGTCGTTTCCGCTGACGTCCACACCTATACAGTTGGTCACCTCGACACCAGGACCGGCATTGTTGTAAATCTCGTTACCTTGTATCTTCAGCTTGTCCTTCTTTACACCGACCGTATCTGTGGCGACAATGGCTCCCTGATTGTCCCATATCGTGTTACCTCCGACAGTGACAGGCGAGCCGGTAACGGATACGGCAAGGTTGCAGTCCGTGATGTCCAATCCTTCGATACCGCCAGCAGTGAGGTTGGTAAAGGTGACCGCAGTGCCTGTACAATTGTCTATCCTGTCGCCACTCACCTGGACGTCGCCATCGGTGGCAATGACACCGTCGGTCACCCTTGTTATGCTCAGACCGGAAACCGTGCCGGTGCAATTCGAAAGCGAGACACCGGTCACGCAATCGGCAATCACCATGCTCCCGACAGTCGCGTCGGTCACGTTCACTAAGGTAATCGCCGTGGAGCAGTTGGTGAAGTTGCATCCGCCGATATTCACGATGTTGGTCTCGGCGTAGATGCCTTCTGCGGCATCCTGTATTGTCAGTCCGCTCGCGGTGAAGCTCCCGTTGTTGATGACGAAGCCTGGCCACTCACCAGGTAGGCCGAACCCGTGGAAATAACCGCCGGCGCTGCCGTCGAAAGTGCCGTTCACCTCGATGGCACCGGAAAAGATCGTGACATCTTCCCCGCCCATGAGAACCAGGGTATCGTTTTGCATTATCGTCAACGTCTCGTTTACCTGATAAATTCCTCCTCCGCCTATCACCGAGCCGCTTGAGTTCGCCACAAGGTCATCAAAAGTCCATACGACTCCCGTATCGGGTGTCTCATATGCCACGATACCGGGCATTCCAAAAGGTAACACAATCAAGAAACCCGCCGAGATCATCGACGTGACCATGACTAAAGTAAATAGCTTTCTCCTCAGGACCATTTTAATCCCCTCGATAATAAGAGGACATGTAGGTTTAGTCA
>DAOVAY010000084.1 GCA_030670795.1 Methanobacteriota archaeon
TTGAGGATGTCGGCGCTGTCGTCCATGATGTTGGGGACGCTGACGCCGGCGTGAAGGTTGTACTTCTCCAAGCTGTGACCGGTAAGGTTGGTTATCGGCTCGTAACCGTAAGATTTGATAGTGCGCTCGATAGCGGCCCCGACCTGTTTTACCTGGATGCCAGGCTTTATGACGTCGATTGCCGCCTCCAACGCTTCATCGGAGGCCTTGATGAGCTTGTCCCAGCGGTTTGTCTCGACTTCCTTCGTGAAGGTGGTGTCCGCGATGTAGCCGTCGACGTGGGCGCCGATGTCTATCTTGACAAGCTGGCCCTTGTGAAAAATCAATCTCTCCATGCTGGCCGGTGTAAAATGCGCCGCGATATTGTCGATGGCGATATTCACCGGAAATGCGATCCCGCCGCCGAGGCGCTCGATCTCGCGCTCGACATTATCGGCGAGGTCGAGCAGAAGGTACCGCTCGTCGACAAGTTCCCTGGCCAGCTCCCTGGCCTGGGCTGCGATTTTGCCTGCTTTCTTGTACTTTCCAAGAACTTCATCTTCCATCTTTAATACCCTCACTACATTCCGTATAAATCCAACAACTCTTCCAGCGATACCGCGCCTTCTCTTAAGATTTTCGTCTCTGAATCGGTGACTTCGACGATGGTGGTCTGGAGGCCTATCTCGCAAGGGCCAGCATCTATGTACAAAGATGGGGCATTACCGAGTTCCTCCATAGCTATTCGGACGTTTGTAGGGTCTTCGCCGAGGTGCTTGTTGGCGCTGGTGCCAGTTATCGGCCCAACTTTTTCGACTATGGATTCGAGGAGCGGGTTGTCGGGAATCCGGACAGCCAGATTGCCGTCCTGCGTGATGTTTGCGGGCACGTTCCACTTCGCCGGGAGAATAATCGTGATGGGCAGGCCCGAATCCAGAAACGGGCGTGCCAGTACAGGGATGTCACATATTTCGGTGACCTTTTTCCGCTCCGCGAAGACGGAGAGCGGCATGCCTTCCGGGCGGTCCTTCGCTTGAAAAACCGCGGTGATGCCCTCGTCCGAGAATATGCTGGCCCCGATTCCGTACAGGGTCTTAGTGGGGTAAACGAAGGTGCCTCCGCTTCTCTTGATTCCAGCGATTTTTCCCAGCAGCCCGGGAGATGCTGGCTCATCCAAACTGCACTTCACAATTTCAACCATATATCGCGAACTCCATCAGGTAATCCAGTCCCATCTTGATGTGCTGGAGGCCGTGCTTTTCGACGAACGGCCCATGACCCGGATAAAAGTCAGTTACCGGCAGGGCCAGTAGTCTATGAAGCGATTCCTTGAGCTGTTTGAGGTCGCCTGTGGGTAGGTCCCATCTGCCGACGCCCCCGTCCGCGAAGACCGTGTCTCCGGAAAATAACTGGCCATCGTTTGCCATGAGGCACATGCTGCAGATGGAATGGCCGGGTGTGTGAAGCACCTTTAGCTTGTCGCTCCCGAGGTCTATTTCATCACCATCTTTAACTGTCTCCAACTCAATCGGCGAAAGGTTCCCGCCGAACATTCTGGCTCCGGTCGAAATCACGTCCCCGTCTCTGAGCGATTGAGCGGCCTCCTCGTGGGCCAGAACAGGGGCCCCGTACTTCTCCTTGAAGGCGTTGGCACCGCCGACATGGTCGATGTGCCGATGTGTCAGAATGATGTAAGCCAGCTTGCGGCCGCGAAGTATTTCGTCGATTTTCTGGGCCATGTACGAGATGTCCGAATCCCAGCCTGTGTCTATGAGTGTTGGCTTGTCGGCATCTATGAGAAAAACGTTGCCGCTGAAGCCTATGCCAGATATGAAATGGACTTCCATTGAGCGTAGAAATGATTTGAGGAATATAAAAGCATTTACTGATTTTTTATAATTCATAAGCCCTCGGAATGACTCTACTTTACAATTTTATATCTTTTGCTGAGTTCTATGCTCCTCTTATGATAAACTTCCTCGTTTATCTCGCCCTTTAACAAAAGGGTGTCCAGTTCCTCGGTTTCATGTTTGAATTCCTTTTCAAGGGCCGCGGCATATTTGTCGAGACATTTTTCAAGGTCTTGAACTACCGCCCTTCCTGAACTTGAAATGTTAAAAACGACCTTTGGCCTTCCACTTGGCGGAGTAATGGCCTTCTTCTCTATCAGGCCAATCTCATACAATACTTCAAGTTGCTTATCAATGGCTTGTCTCGTATCGTTTATCTTCCTAGCAATGTCATCAGGGTGGGATACGCCTTCAGATATTAATTTTATGATTGCACACCGTTTGGGGGAACTGATACCTTTTAGGATTTCAATTTGACGAGAATTCATGTGATTACGTATGAAAACATATTATTTCAACTTTTTTGTTGATGTTCTTAATCCTCTTGTTGTATTTTTTAATTTTATTTTTTAAAGAAAATATAAATATTCCAAAAACAATATAGGTTTAGAAGGTAAGTGGTTCAATGAAGTTAGGTACAAGTATAATTGGTTGGACATTGGTTGGCGTTTTATTAGTGGGAATTTTTAACATCCCAGTTAGTTCCGGTGATCTTGTACAACCAGAAATCCTGAATCAACAACCTGTCGCAGATGCGGGGTCAGACCAGACAGTGAACGTTGGAGAAACAGTTTCATTTGACGGGTCGGGAAGTTATGACCCAGATGGGGGCATCGTGAGTTATGACTGGGACTTTGGAGATGGAACATCTCACATATCAAAATCGTCATCGTTAAATGTGACTGATGTGCAACAAATCACCAATGCCCCATATCACGAGTGCGATCCGAAATGGAGTCCGGATGGTCAAAAGCTAGCTATCTCTGCCTGGACATCCCAATGGTATAACGACATCATTGTCATGAATTCTGACGGAACGGGACAACAACAATTGACCTCGACAACTACCTTACACGAGCGATGCCCTGCATATAGTCCAGACAGTACAAAAATAGTGTATATGAGGGGCAGTGTGTATACAACCCCTGGCAATTACAATATTTATGTTATGAATGTTGACGGAAGTGGCAAAGTGGCGCTTACTTCGAATCCCGCTTACGATGATAGATATCCCGATTGGTCCCCGGACTGTTCCATGATATACTTTGCTTCCGATAGGACCGGGTATTATGAGCTATGGATGATGAACAGCGATGGTTCAAATGTTGTACAACTCACCTCTGGAATGAGCATTGCCAATTATCCGCTGGTCAGTCCAGATGGAAAAAAAATAGGATTTAGCACGGCACAAAGTGGTCATTATGAAGCTGCTGTCCTCGACCTGCAAACCAATAAGATAGATATATTAGCATCTGATCTAAGCCTGAACGTATTCTTTTCCAGTTGGAGTCCTGATGGAAATCGAATTCTACTTTACATATCAGGCGGTACGGGCTCTTCACCGGCTGAGCAGTGGATAATGAACTCAGACGGCTCTGACCTGACCCAGCTAACTTTCGATGGTAATGTTAAGGGTGGCGGGGATTGGAGCCCGGACGGAACCCAGATCGCCTACAGACAAATGGATGCTGGAATTCTCAATATTAACATATTAACTCTGCAGGGTACCGCTGTGGACCCAACAGCATTTCACACGTACACAAACCCAGGCACCTACACAGTTACGCTAACTGTTACCGATGATAGGGGAGCAACAGATACAGACACTTGTGTCATAACTGTATTGCCTCCAAACCAACCACCAATTGCAGATGCAGGATTAAATCAAACAATGGAGACGAATGTTGAAGTACAATTTGACGCCTCAGGCAGTTACGACCATGACGGTTACATTGTGTCTTATGCGTGGAACTTCGACGATGGCACCTTTGGCACTGGCATTTACCCTGTTCATTCATATATTGATGATGGAGTATACACAGTTTTGTTAACAGTGACGGATGACGATGGTGCAATTGGCATGGATACGTGCATCGTTCCAGTACTGGAACCGATACCCACACCGGCAATACTCGAAATAGAGAAGGTCAAAACCAACGGCCCGGACGTGGTGGAGACCCATACCCGCTACGGCTGGACATTGGATATCACTGTGACCAACCTTGGCGGCTCGGATGCCACAGATGTGATTGTACATGATGTATTGCCAGCGGAACTGGATTTGATTGATTATACACTCACCCAGGGCACGCTGAGCTATGTACAGAACGGCAACGACCAGATGTGTTCGACCTCACTAACTTGGAATATTGGCACGATGAGTCCAGATGGGTGCGCAACTCTCACGCTGGTAATCTCAACTACCACAAACCCTGCAGGAAAACAGGAGTTCACATCTCCTGGAAATTACTCTCTGAATGATGGGGCGTGGGTAGTAGGTATTGATTCATTGACTGGGGATGAGTTGGCCGCTGGTCCCACGCCACCTATAAAAGTTGTGGCTGTGGACCCGGAAGGTGGAGAGGAAGTCGAGAGTACAGAAATAGAGACTTATGATAAAGAGGGGGACCAGTTTGACCTCAATGAAGAGATCAATGAGGTTTTGATTTTGGAGACAGAAAACACTCCGAACGGTCCAATTGAATCTGAAACCAGTGCATTAGATAACATGATGAAAAAGGCACATAACCAAACTAACTGGTCTAAAACTTACATTTTGATATTACTAATGTCCGCCATTATAACAATAGGTGCTGCTATCGAAGCAAGAAATAATAAGAGATATAACCATGAGAAAAAGAAAAAAATAGAGGAGCTGGACATAAAACTGCTCAAAGGAGAGATTTCAGAGGAAACTTATCTCAACGAGATAACGAAGTTCAATAATTAATGTGAGTTTCCTAAAACTCTAAATAGTGATTGAGTCATATCTTATAATTTACCTGTGGAGATAATCAGATGCACCGACAGTACAAAGAAACTGCTATAGTAATGCAAAAAAAGGTTCTGTTTATTTGGATAATAATATCTGTGTTTCTTTCTGGCATCCTCATTCCTTCATTTTCGAGCATGGCCCGATTAGTTCCTCAGAATACACTTGCACAGGAGTCTAATTGGTTCGATAGTTTCGACAATTTGACAAAGGTATCTGGATCGTACAATGTCACGGTGGCAGACGGCAATGTGTCGTTGGCAGAAGTATTTGATTCGTTATCCTGGGAAAAGCAAGGGCTAGCCTTTGACCTGAGCAGTTCTCCAGCTCAAGATTACTGGCTTAATAGTGGGCCTACAGTTATCAAAGATGGTGGAACATACAAGATGTGGTATGGTGGCCAAGATACAACTAACTACAGAATTTTTTATGCAACCTCCAATGATGGGGTTTCTTGGATTAAAAATGGACCACCAGTTCTAAACTTGGGCCCGGGTGGTGGAACAGAGGATTTACATGTCTCCTATCCCCACGTGTTCAAGGACGGCGTCACATACAAAATGTGGTATGCTGGCCATGATGGCAGTAGCTGGCGTATTCATTATGCTACATCCCCAGACGGTATTTCATGGGCCCGTAACGGTGTGGTAGTGGATCTTGGTTTACCTGGGGAATTAGACGATACACATGTGGCGGGGCAATCTGTTTTCAAAGAGAGTGATGGCACTTACAAGATGTGGTATAGTGGGGGTGATGGGCCTGGAAATTTTAGAATATTTCTTGCGAATTCCACTGATGGTCTTAATTGGAATAAAAAAGGAGTTGCACTAGACCTGGGCAATCTTGGTGATCCTGATGAAAATAGACTCGCCCTTCCGATGGTTATACTGTTAAATGATACATATTCAATGTGGTATCATGGATCTCCCTCTGAAGCCATTCTCTATGCAACATCTTTGGACGGTGAAAATTGGACAAAGCATGGCTTGGCACTTCCAAAGGGTAGCCCGGGGGATTTGGATGATACTGTAGCTGGCTATCCGACAGTTATAATAGATAATGATGGCTATGCCAAAATGTGGTATGCAGGTAAAACCGGAGCCCAATACAGAATCCTTTGGGCAAGAACACCATTCAACAACGCAACCACTGGAAACCTTACATCTACCGTAATTTCACTACCAAACGGATACCTCTGGGAAAGTCTGAACCTCAGCAAGACCGAGCCGGGCACTGATAATTTCATCAATGTCTCTATCCTCAATGGCTCGACCGGAACTCCAATCACGGGCTACACAGATATGACCGGCACTAACATTGATATATCCGGAATAAATCCAGCGACGTATCCCTCAATAAAATTGTTGGCCAACTTATCGGGAAACGGCAGCGCGACGCCGACGTTGCATGAATGGTGGGTGAACTGGACGTGGGATGGAGTAACAGACCTTGAAGCACCAGATGTTATAGACACCACCTCAGGAACCCCGACCACTGGCGACAATTTCCAAATCACTGCCGATATATCGGATAACATTGATGTTTATAATGCGTATCTCTACTATCAATTTTTGACTACTACTGGTTTTACGACACCACA
>DAOVAY010000047.1 GCA_030670795.1 Methanobacteriota archaeon
CTCTCTGGATTCCCCGTATTCCATCATCTGTTTCATGGTTCTTCGCGTGAGAGCGCAGACCGGGCTCAGGGCTGCGTTGAGTATGACCTTTTCCCATTCATATTTCTTAATCTCGTGAGTGAAAGCGGTTTCCAAGTCTGCGGCGGTAATTATTTCTGCCATTCTCCTGGCCTTGTCCTCTGCCGATGGGTCAATCATTCCTATGTAATTTGGGGCATTGAAGAAGGACATCCTTATCTTTCCGTTGTCTATGAAGTTTCCAGCATAGTTTACAACGATGCGCAAAGCATTTTCTTTTCCGAGGGACGCGGCAATGACCTCTTCCGTATCCATGCCATTCTGTAAACTGATGAACGTCATACCTGGCTTTGAAATCTTCTCCACCAGGGGCAAGATTTTGGGGAGAATGGACGCCTTGACTGAGATAAAAACGACGTCTATTTCCTTTCCCGCCATCTCATCAATCGAATAGCAGAGGTTCTCCTCGGAGAAAGGCACATTCATCTCCTTTAGGCCCATGATAGAAAGTCCGTTTTTCTTTATCTCGTCCAGATGGTCCTTTAACACATCAACCAAGACGACATTGTGACCGGCTTGTGCAAGATACCCGCCCATAATTCCGCCTATCGGACCCGCTCCGATGATTGCATAATTTGATTTCTCACCCATACTTTCACCCCTCCATTCTTGACTTGTACCTGTCCCTGAGCACACGGTGTAATATCTTGCCAGAGGCCGTGCGAGGCATATCTTCTGCCTTGATAAATATTACCTGTTTCGGGCACTTGTATCCGGCCATAACGCCTCGGCAGCAGTCTTTAATTGTCTTCTCATCGATATCGCCGTCTGGTATTACCACGGCAGTGACGCACTCGCCCCACTTCTCGTCAGGCAGGCCGATGCAGGCAACGTCAAAGACCCCCGGATGGTTACAAATGACCTTCTCCACCTCGCTGGGGTAGACGTGTTCACCACCGGTGATTATCATGTTATCCTTTCTGTCCACGAGATAATAGAATCCCTCTTCGTCGACCTTGGCCAAGTCGCCGGCGCTGAACCATTCTCCTCTGAACGAGGCCTTTGTCTTGTCTGGCATTTTATAGTACTCGTCAAACAACATTGGTCCCCGGGAGAAGAGCTCGCCCACGTCACCCACACCAACCTCTTTTCCCTCTTCGTCCAAAATCTTGACGTAATCGGTGCCCAGCGACTCAAATCCTATGGAACCGAGCTTCCGCATCTGATCCTCCGGCTTGAGTACGGTGACTATGCCAGCTTCCGTGGAGCCATAACCCTCGTATAATTCTACTCCCGGAAAGAACTCGATGATGTCCTTTTTCATCTTTTCTGTCACCGGAGCAGAGGAGCATAGTAATTTCTTTATAGAGCCAATGTCGCACTTTTTTGCTTCTTCAGCCGTCAATATCAGGTGATAATGGGTCGGAATAAGCGATATGAACGTGATCTTCTCCCCTTCGATGATTTTCAGGATTTCTTCGGCCTTGAATGAACGGGCCGGGTGTACATAGACCGACCCCCCAACATATAAAAAGATGAATGTGAAGAATGTGGAGTTGACGTGAAACAGCGGCATTATGTTGAGGCAGATGTCGTGTTCGTTGAATCCGAAGTCCACGGCATTGATGAGGTAGAAGGCAATATACGATTCGTGGGAACGCACAGCCCCTTTGGGCGTCCCCGTCGTACCGGATGTGTAGAGCAAGGCCCAAGTATCTTCGGGATTGACGGAAGTTTCCACCTCGGTGTTCGACGATTCCTCAATGAATTCCTCATATTCTCGGTATCCGTTTGTCTTCCCGCCAACAACAACGTATCGGTTTGCGTGAATATTCTTGAGGGTTGGCTTTATCGAATCCACCGTTGTAGTAAACTCTTCGTGTACTATGAAGGCCTGGGCGTCCGAATGATTTGCTATGTATTCTATATCTTTACCAACCAAACGGAAGTTAATTGGCACGATGATGAGGCCGGTTTTGGCCGTGGCCAGGTAAACCTCTACGATTTCAACGCTGTTCTCCAGTAGCACCGCAACCTTATCCCCTTTTTCCAAACCTAGAGATAGAAGGCTGTGAGATAACTTATTAACTCTCTTGTTTAACTCGGGATAAGTGAGTGCCCTCTTAGAATCCTTCAGAGCTATGGTGTTGGGGAATTTCTTTGCGTTTACCTTAAGGATTTGACCTAGGTTCAACCAATGAGCCATTTACTCCCTCTATATCTTTATACGAGCATCCACGACCGATGCCTTGTCCTCATACGCAATAACCGGATTCAAGTCCATCTCCTGAATGATTGGCAAATCGGTGACTAACTGAGAAACACGTTGAAGAATCTCCACAAGCTTCTCTTGATTCACGCCTTTCTCGCCTCGAAAGCCCGTCAGAAGCTGGTGAGACTTGATTGAGGAAAGCATTTCTTTCGCTTCGAATTGCGTGATGGGCGTGACCCCGAAGGCAACGTCCTCCAATATTTCCACAAAGATGCCGCCGATGCCGAACAATATCAGATGTCCGAGACCGGGTTCGGCCTTTGCACCTATTATCGTCTCCTTTCCGCCGGACAAGAACTCCTGAACAAAAAAGCGCGGATTCTCGGTTGCGAATTTCTTCTCCATATCTTCGACAGCTGATTGGAAATCATCTTCCGTAAGATTCAATGCGATGCCTCCTACATCGCTCTTGTGCACAACACTCTCGGCATCGAGTTTTACTACTGCTGGGAAACCGATTTCTCGTGCTGCTTTTACCGCTTCCCCGCAATTTTCCGCTATTCGCCATTTGGCCACAGGGATATTGTATGAGGCGAGAAGGTTATTAACATCCTCGGCGGAAAGGAATTCACGACCGGCATTCTTCGCATTTTGAAGTATGCCCGTCGCCTTCTCTTTGTCCACATCATCGAATGCGGTTATATCGCCGATTTCACGCACTTTCAAATCGTTGTATCGTGTCATAGCAACGAGTGCGCGCGCTGCGGTTTCCGGAAAGCTATAATATGGTACACCGGCGTTTTTCAATATGTTTATGGTCTCGGTCCACTGGCCTTTATCAGTCATAAGGTTGCAAATTATCGGTTTCTTTTGAGATTTGTTCACCTCGGCAATCTCCCCGGCTATGGAATCTGTGTCTACGAAGAACGGCGTTACAAAGTTGATAAAAATACTGTCGATTTGCGGCTCGTTCATGAGCACGTCCACCGCGGTCCTGAAATGTTCAGCGCCACCGGTGGCAAGCACGTCTATCGGATTGTTAATCGAGGCGGCCGCATGTAAGTGCTCCTTCAGGATTCCTTTGGCCTTATCGGATAGCGGGGGTATTTCCAATCCCGCCTCCACGAACTCGTCGGTGGCTATGATTGCCGGTCCTCCGGTATTCGTAATAAGGCCCACTTTCTTGCCCTTGGGAATGGGTTGGGTTGCAAAGGCCACGGCGGCCTGACATAACTCCTCTTCGTCTCTGAAAGTGACAATTCCACATTTCTTGAAAATGAGTTCGGTGGCGACGTCCACCTTTGATAGACCGCCCGTGTGAGAGGACACGGCTTTTGCTCCTTCTTTCGTACGACCGGTTTTCATGGCAAGTATCGGCTTCTTGGCCGCGATCTCTTTTGCCACTTCCATGAACTCCTTCGGGTCTGGCAGATTCTCTATATGGACGACTATTACCTTTGTCTGGTCGTCGTCGCCCCAATATCCGATTATTTCGGGAATCGAAATGTCACATGCGTTTCCGTTGGAGGCATACATCCGAATGCCGACGCCCAACTCGGAAAAACGCTGGTTGATCACTTCACCCACACCACCGCTCTGGGCGATAATGGATATGCCTCCTGTTTCCGGTTTTGTGAATGTAAAATTGGCATATGCTCTTACTTCTGAGTCCGTATTAATAATTCCCTGACAGTTGGGCCCAAAGACCCGTATTCCGTACTCTTTGGCCTTCTCCACCACTTCCTTCTCCAGCTGAGCGCCTTCATCACCAGTCTCTTTGAAACCGGCGGAATTAATGATGATGGTCTTTGCCTGCTTCTTCCCGCAATCCTCAACGACCATGGGCACAAATTTGTTTGGGATGACTATGTGCACGAGGTCAATTTCATCCGTAACATCCAAAATCGAATTGTAGGCCTTAATGCCCCGAACCTCATCCGCCTTTGGGTTTATTGGGTAGATTGGCCCCTTATACCCGAAATCAACAAGATTCTTTATTATCCTGTTCCCGATGGACAACTCCTTTGTGGATGCGCCGATTATTGCTACCGATTTGGGATTGAAGAGTGCGTCTAACATGTTATTTTGTCTCCTCCAGCTGTTCAATAAAGGCTTCGATGTTGGTTTTTGTCTGCTCGTCGGAGAGGCATCTCAGGTCGTTCAGATCTCCGTCTATGACGAGTGCGGGTATCCCCGTCTCCTCTTCGAGGCGCTGTGGCATGCCATAACGATTGTTGGAATTGTTGGGGCAGGTCTTGGCATCGTGATAAACAATGCCGTCTATCTTGAAGAATTTCATCATTTCTTTTATGTACCGCTCCTTGGCCTTGTCCGAGCGTACTATAAACAATTCGGTGTACGCTCTGGCCATGCTGTTGAATGGATCCGAGGCATCAAAAGCGGAGAATATCCAGCTGTTGCAGTAAGTGGATGCGAGTACACATGTCTTCAAATTTGTGAAAAGTTCGGAATGGTCCCTTAATCTGCCCCAAATGGGCATGCCTTCCCAATACAACCTAAAGCGCTCGTCCTCTACCGCTCCTTCATTGTTCTTCACTCTATCCTTTAACTCTGCCAGTAACACCTTATAATAATCGACCGCCTGTTGTGTTCCTCTCAAAACCACTGCGGGACCCATATGGATGGTCCCATCAAAGAAGGTCAGGGGAGAAGGTGTGGCGGCGGCCGTGTCCAACACTCTTTTCCACAGGTCCGAGCACTCGCGTGAGAGAGATAACACTCTTTTGAGTTCGTTCATGTCAAACTTGGCTCCCGAAACCTTTTCCAAAGGCTCAATCAGTGCTTCCATCTGCCCTGCTATTGATTTTACATGTGCCCCTGTAACGTCACCTACACCTCTATGTGTTTGAACGCCCATCACCGGGACATCGAATTCGTTGGCAAACCAGCCAAACCAGTCTTGAACGTCCCTACATTGGTTTGTGTTAAATACCAGCACGTCTGGTTTTGGAAGACCTTCTATACCTTCATAGGCTTTGGACAGGGGTGTGATTTTCTTCAGATAAGCGCCAATGTCTGCGGTAAGATATGAACAAATCTCGGGTGAATAGCCGATTGCATTGGCGTATGGGATGAGGTCCGTGGCCATCCTGGTAGCACCCAGCATGGCAGAGTGATTTTCCGGAAAGTAAACATAAAAACCCATGCTCCTCAATATCTCTGCAGGGCCCACACTCGAACACCAAGCGACCTTCTTGTCATTGCTCTTTGCAGCTGAGTCCAGCTCGTAAAAATAATCTGCCATAATTTGTCTCATCTCTTTCGTCGCCATTATCTTTTTACGAATCGGCTTTTTCACTTCAGACATCCATATCCCCCCTATTTCAAATTATACAAATGGATGGCAACCTGAAATAAATGGAACTTATTAATTATTTGCGTCTTCCTCATAAAAGCTAACAAATGCTAACAATCATATATGTGTATTGATTTTGGTTTTCCATCTCTAAGTGTCATTCGCCTATGAGGCAGGAGATGTGATGTCAAAGGAAATATATTTTGCTGGAGTCGATGTTGGCACATCGTACATAAAAGTCGTGATTATCGATGGGAAGAATGAAATCGTTGGCTCGCGCACCGAAAGGTCTGGCGCAGACCTTCAGATGTCCATCACTTCCGCTTTTGACGGTGCAATGGCGGCTGCGAATGTTGCTCGCGATGATGTCGGGCACATCACGGCAACGGGATTTGGAAGGCGAAACGTGTCCTTTGCCGACACTACAAAGACCGAAATAAGCTGCCATGCCAAAGGCGCTTTCCACCATTACCCCAGAAAAATCACCATCATCGATATAGGCGGCCAGGACACTAAGATTATCAAAATGGATGAAGAGGGAAAAAGAATAGGTTTCAAGATGAATAGAAAGTGCGCTGCCGGAACGGGAACTTTCTTAGAGGAAATTGCGCATAAGCTCAATGTCCCGATGGATGAAATGAATTCGCTTGCGACCAAAGCCACTAAGGATGTGGCTCTGGGGAGTTTCTGCACCGTGTTTGCATCCACCGAGATTCTCACTCGCATAAAGGAGGGGGAAAAGGTAGAGAACATGGTCAAGAGTGCGTACGAATCCGTGGTAAAGAGAGTCATCGAGATGGATTCGTTAGAAGGCGCTGTCGTAATGACTGGAGGCGTCGTCGCCTACAACGACACTATACTAAAAATTCTGGAAAAGTATACTGGAAATGAAATCTTGACTCCGCCTAATCCGCAGTTGACCGGCGCTTTCGGGGCCGCGTTGTTTGCAAAAGAGATTTATCACGCTGGCTAGATGACCAATTTAGCTCTCCTCGAACGTGTGTTTTCTAGTGATGGCCTCTTGCTTTTCACTGAGGTTGCATGCATATCGAAGTAAGTTTTTAAGTATAGACTTCATCAGGGTTGATGTAATTCTGTGAAATTCACGGGAGGGTGAATATATATGAGCTTAAAACATACTGTAATATTTCTTCCAATAGACGAGAGGCCTAAGCAATGGTATAACATACTACCAGACCTGCCAGAGCCATTGCCTCCGCCCAAGGACCCGGATGACGGTGTATCGCGTATCGAACGTCTACCTCAAATCCTCATAGGCGAGTGCCTGAAGCAGGAGTTTTCAGACCAGTCTTGGATTGACATTCCGGCAGGCGTTCAAGACCTCTACGAACAAGCCGGCCGACCAAGGCCCCTTTTCCGGGCCAAACGGTTAGAGGAGAAGTTGAAGACGCCATGCCGAATGTACTACAAATCCGAATTCTACAGCCCCACGGGAAGTCACAAGGTAAACACGGCCCTGGCTCAGGTGTTCTATGCCAAAAAAGAAGGGTTCGAGAGATTGACCACGGAGACGGGCGCGGGACAGTGGGGCACTGCTTTGTCATATGCCGCAAGCCTTGTTGATTTACCGTTAACAGTGTACTGGGTACGTTCGGTATATAACTGGAAAAAGGAAAGACTGAACTTCATGAAACTATACGGGGCGAAAGTCCACGCATCCCCCAGCAATCAGACAGAGGCGGGTAGAGAACTCTTTAGGAAAGATCCGGAACACGTTGGCTCCCTAGGCATCGCTATATCGGAAGGCATTGAACACGCACTTTCGGACGAGAAAACAATATATACTTTGGGCTCGGTGTTAAACCACGTCCTCATGCACCAGACGATCATCGGTCTGGAAACGCAAAAGCAATTCGAAATTGCCGAAGACTACCCGGACGTGGTAATCTCATGTCTTGGTGGCGGGAGTAACTTTGGCGGCATTGCACTACCGTTCATGGGTGACCGACTCAAAAAAGGTAAAGAAATCAAGTTTATTGCCGCCCAGAGCGAGGTTGCGCCCAATCTCACCGGCGAGTATAAATATGATTTTGCAGACCATGCAGAACTCACGCCCATGTTGAAGATGACCACGCTGGGTCATAAAATTGAAATGGAGCCGATAAAGGGCGATGGATTGAGGTATCACGGCACCGCACCCATTCTCAGCCTTCTCAGGCACAAAGGTTACATTGACACTGTCGCATACCCGAAGGACGAGAAGCATGTGTTCGAGCAAGCCAGTTTGTTCGCACGGACAGAAGGTTTCCTACCTGCCCCGGAATCCGCATACGGCGTGGCCTGTGCAATGGATGAGGCTTTGAAATGCAAGGAAACTGGCGAGGAGAAATGCATACTCTTTAACGTTTCTGGTCACGGGTTCATGGACATGCACGGCTATGACGAGGTACTCAAGTTGAGCGATTAACTTCGGTATATTTGGGTTGTCATCACCTAAAATATATTACCAATCAACAACCCAAATGGTATCTGCCGGGACGTGCACCCAGTAGCCTTCGCCGGGCTTCATCAGGTAACTCGGTCCCACTTCTCTAATACGATAGGGTTCGGCAGGAACACAGACCAGGACGTTATCCACTCCCGTGCCCCAGAGGGCGTTAGCAACCGTTTCGTTGGTCAGAGAAGGATAGCCGACGAGGTTCCAGCCTGCGTAGAGAGGAATGCTCGTAGAACTCGGTATGTAGCCTCTTACGGTCAGGTTCACATTCGGCTCTGTGATGTTAATCCAGAAACCAATTTTATGATTAAGTGTTTTCAAATCATTTAGTTGGTCGGGCTTGAAAGTGCAATTGGTCTGCCAGGGATTAGGGCTCAAAGGATTATATGTCTGAATCATATTCCACTTACCATCAATTGAACAAAGGATCACATCAATCGAATCTTCTGGGTGTTCCAAGGGTAAAGAAATGAGGTTCCAACCCTCAGTAAGAGTGATATTATAAATTTCAAAATTCAATGTAATTGGCATCATTAGAGGGTAGTTGTCCCGCCAATATGGCGTATCCCCAATACCATCACCATTTCCATCGATTCCTGTATAATCTGACCAATAATTGCCCCCAGAAGGATAGCCGTTGTCCCAATATTGAGGCATAATATACCATTCTATTGGTAGTCTCAAATTCTTTACAAAGTCATTGTGATAAAAAAGATTAAACGCGCTGTCAGACCCTGGTGAGTCAATAAAAACTGGCCAATTATTGTATGATATGGAATTGTTATAAATTGTATTTAGATCTGATGATTCCAAGAATATACCAGCAAAACCATTAAAATCAAGTTTGTTATCAGACACAATATTGTTGTCTGAAAAGCCCATTACAACTCCAACATGCCCATTACTTAAGTTTTGGTCCTTGATCACTACATTTGTACAATTAGCTAAAATGACTCCCCCCGCGCCGGGGGGAATCGTTCCTCCAGTTTGATTACACCAATAGATTATCGGCTTTCCATTTACCTTATTTGATGAATCAATATTATGAGTATTCCATTGGCTTAATACAGTTCCCCATATGTCTATACTGGAATTGACCAATTTGTTATTATTTACTTCACAAAGGTCAGATTTGGAAATATGTATTCCACATGGTAAAGTAACTGTAAACCTTTCATTCCCAGAAGTTATACTATTGTTGGAAACGATAGTCCCAGTAGAAACATGAGAATTAATGTGTCTTAAATTCTTTACTAAAGTGTTGTTAATTATTTGAGTTCTCTCATTTGAAGTTAAACTAATACCATGACTGTTATTGACGATAAGATTATGTTGTATAATATTATCATTAGAATATAGAACTTCAATTGCACGTTCAACATTAAAAATCGAATTATTCGAAATAGTATTATTATTAGAATATTCAAAGTGAATACCAATTTCAAAATAATTCGCACCATTTGCACTATTATTTGTGATATTATTGTTATTTGAATAAGAGAGTATTATTCCAAGAGCATTGTTAAAATCTACGTTATTGTTTGTAATAATATTATTTGAAGAAAATCCTAACGCAATCCCAACATCTCCTCCGCTAACATTTTGATTGCCAATTAATACATTCGAGCAATTTGCCAGTATTACCTGCCCAGCTCCTGGTGGCACAATTCCCCCAGTCTGGTTACACAAGTACCTTACTGGTTTTCCATTTACGGTGTTTGATGTATCAATATAGTGAGTATTCCAATGACTTAATAAGTCTCCTCCAATAGAAATAGTATCCCCCAACATCTCATTTCCTACAATGGTGCTGCAATTTGAATAATAAGCCAGAATGCCACAATAAATGTGTGAGAAAACAAAATTGTAAGAAATGTTGATACTATCACAATAGAGTGTATAAATTCCACGCCAACTGTTAGAAACAGTGTTATTGATAATCGTAGAATTTGGACAATGATTGAAATATATACCGCCCCAGCCATTATAGTTTGCAGTATTGTTATGTACATCAATTTCTTTAGAATATAAAACAAATAAGCCTTTCATATAACACGACTCAAATTTATTATTACTTATTGTTCCATTGGTCACATAATACAGGGTAAAACCAGATTTGTCAATAAATGGATAATTATAAGGTCCAGTTTCACCATCAATATTATGGAAATAGCAATTTTTCACTTCAAAATGGTCTGTAGTATTCCCAATATAAAAGCAGTATCCATAGCCTGTCCCATTGATGTCCCAGTTCTCGATTATCCAAGGATTCCCTGGACTCCCATCTCCAGTAGCCCAGTTGACAACACCGTTTGAGGCATCAAATTCTGCGTTGGAATCGATTCTGATGGGGGCATGTGTCACATAATCTGCCCCCTTATTCACAATAACCTTCCCTTCGGTATCCTCGCTGACATCAATAAACAAGATAGTTGAACCGAACGTCAGCATGATGGAAAGCCAGACTACAGAGATTCGTTTCATCTCTTCCTCCTGATAATGACTAATAGGGAAAAAACCCTTAAAAGTCTTTCGTCACCAATCCACTACCTAGATCGAGCCAACTAGAATATGTTATAAATATGCACCGACTCTCAATATTCACTCACTAATCGCCGTTGACTTCGACCATCTTAACGTGTAAGTCATGATAGCCGGATATTATTCTTCTGTAGCCGGCAAAGGCTTTGTCGAGCTCTTCGTCACCAGTATCGACCCTCAGCACTTCGGTTTGGCTGAGTTTGTGAGGCGTGGCTACGAGTATGAGATTGCCAATCCCCACTTTCCTAATTACGCGCACGCTAATTTGTTGGTTTCCTCTCCCGAAAATGAAACCCTGGGCTCCGATGGGGCTGACTATGATCATCGAATCTCTTGTCTTTTCTAGAAGCTCAAGCAATGTCCTCTCGTTCACGTCCTTTGCCAGGAGGTTGCCTTTCTGAACTATGTCCACGCCGAGAAGGGTCTTTTCTAGCCCCAGTTTGTCAGCAATGGCTTTGGTGGTGGTTCCTGCGCCCAAAATATAGAGTTTGTCACCATCCTTCATCAATTCGACGACGTACTCTGCAATGGCCGTCTTGGAATTTTCCTCGCTGACGCCCTCATAAATGCCTTTGCCAGCCTGTACCAGTGCCTTTCTATAAGGCGTGAGTGCATAACCCATCAGCTGAACCTCGAGTTCCCCCATTCTATACTTTTCTTCATCTATGTCCAAGATTTCGGACTCTTTGAGCTCAAGATTTCCAGCAACGTATTCTGTTACCGCTTCTGCCGCACTTCTTGGATTCATGCCAAATACCGCCGAATGCATCTTAACGCCTGTCGGGACACCGATGATGGGTATCTTCTGACCGATAACCGCGTATATGTCCTTGGCTGTTCCGTCGCCGCCGCAGAACATGAATATATCAACATCCTCTTTCGAAAATTCGGCGCAGGCATTCTTTGTGTCCTCGGACGTGGTCTTCGCCTTTGGTTCGTATACGATACTATATTTTTTATCATCAAAGCCAGTTTTTTTGAGAGCTGCTTCTCCCATAGAGCCTGAGCAGGTGACGAACTCGTACTTTGCCGCGCTTCTTTTTAATATTGTTAAAGCCTTCAATGCGCGTTCCTCGGCAACTGGCCTCGCCCCCAACTCAATAGCCTTTCTCAATATCTCTTCCCCGTCCGTACCCTTTAAGCCAACGCTCCCGCCCATGCCAGATATAGGATTTATCAAAAAACCCACACGTTTCATGCTTAAGGTATCGGATATCTGAACTATATATCTTTCTGATTTGAGGTAGTGCTTATTCCTCCGCCAAGCTCTTCGTGAACTCTTCCTTTTTCAGCAAGGTGTTCCACTCCTTGGTCACGCTCTCTTGTATGGAATCGAGTTCCTCCTGGGGAAGATGCCTGAACCTGCCCTGCATGGCCAGATAATCTTTCACCGGCTTCAGCTCCTTCGGTTTCTTGCTGACGTTGTAAACGCCGTTCTCCACCTCGTAAAGTGGATATATTCCGCAGGCCACCGCCTCTCTGCAAACTTCTATTGTCAAGTCTGGCTGCATTCTCCAGCCGGTCGGGCACGGTGCGTAAATTTGAATGAATTTTGGTCCCCGGATTTCCTGGGCCTTTCGGAGTTTTTTAATTAGGTCCTCTGGATAGCCGACGCTGACCGTTGCCGTGTACGGTATCTGGTGCGCCACCATGATTTCCACCATGTTCTTCTTCGGCATCTTCTTCCAGTCCTGGGTTGTGCCAACTGGTGTAGTGGTCGTCCATGCACCCACGGGCGTCGAAGAGCTGCGCTGGATTCCCGTGTTCATGTA
>DAOVAY010000066.1 GCA_030670795.1 Methanobacteriota archaeon
CGACATGAGCATAGACCTCTATGCCGGATGGAACATCGTGCCGTATCCGTACGCCGAGAGGGCGAGGACCACGGACCAAATAGAAGCCGACCTCATTGCCAACTGTCCGAATTACGTGCCAGGTTCGATACAGATATTCGATGCCGGTGCCGATTATATGATTAGGCCGGCGGCCGGCGACACCATTTCCAACAACGAGGAAGGGTTCTGGATTCAGGTGACGGCCGACACGATATGGACAGTGGCCAACTACTGATTCAAAGCAAGTTTGATGCGTATCCAGCATCCGAAATAAACCAGAACACTTATCTACTTGTTAGGCCTATACATCACAAGGTGTATACATGACGGTCTCGCGAAGGTGGGCACTTGCCCTCTCTGTGGCTGTGTTAATGATTGTATCTTCTGTCGGTTTTCCGATGGCTAACGTTGGTGCTGGTTCCGCCGATACTGGTATTGAACCATTGTCACCAACGCCCCCCCCGATGGTAAATGACGGGAACTCGATTTATCACACCTATGATGAATTGACAACGGAATTGCAGGGTATAGATTTATTCTATGGCTCTATAGCCAAACTCATAAGCATCGGCCAGACCTGGGAGGGTCGCGAGATTTGGGCCATGAAGATATCCGACAATGTCGATATAGACGAAGACGAACCAGAGGTGTTCATCAACGGATGTCATCATGCAAGGGAGTGGATGACTGTTGAGGTGACATTGTATTTCATCAATTGGCTGGTAGGCAATTACAGTACTAACACGACAGCCCAGTACTTGGTTAACAACCGGGAGATATGGGTCATTCCTATGGTCAACCCGGACGGCAGGGTGTATGACGGGGCCGGGCCCGGAGACGACCCGAACACCAACATGATGTGGCGAAAGAACAGGAGGGACAACGGCGACGGAACCTGGGGCGTGGACCTCAACCGTAACTACGGATTCATGTGGGGAGGCGCAGGTGCGGCCGGAGATACAGGAAGTGAAATATATGCTGGTCCTGGACCTTTCTCCGAACCGGAATCGCAGGCGACGAGGGATTTCGTGAGAAATCATAGCTTCGTGACCTCGATATCTTATCATTCTTATAGCCAGCTCATTTTATGGCCCTGGGGAATTTTTTCTGAACCAGCTCCAGATGATGTACTAATGAGAGCTCTCGGATATGCGATGCGTGACAACATCACGAACACGGTGGGTTCAAATTCTCAACCATACGTTGCTGAGCAAGCGTTTTTAATCTATGGTCAACCTATTTCCGGCGGTGATATTGACTGGTTGTATGGGGAGCAGGGAATTTTTGCCTATGTGATAGAATTGTATCCCGCTGCTAGTGATCCTATAGGTGATAAATTCCACCCACCCGCAAGTACAGTGATACCCGTTTGCGTGGATAACCTCCCCGGCATGATATGCCTTTCAATGGCCGCCGGCAATCCATATCAGGTCATGGACCACATCACCCTGACACCGGACCCGGAGAGCCAGTTGATAAATCAGGACACGACCGGCTACTTTACGATAAACGCGCTCAACGACGGTCTCAGGGACGATGTCTTCGATATATCCTCAAACGGTCCACCTGGCTGGACAATCAATCACCCGGCAAGCATCAGCCTACTCAGGAACGAGGACCAGAACTTCACCCTTGATGTTACGGTCCCCGCATTTAGTCTGGGCGGCGATTATACAATTTGGGTCAACGCCACATCCCAGACCAATACGACCTGCGAATACGGGACATCGGTAATTGTCACCGTACCTTTCATGAACGACACTGCAATTATCTCTCACTCGCCGTTCGTGGAGAATGGGCAGTACCCCCAGGGTAATATCAACATGAGAGCTGTGGTGATGAATTACGGCCAGTTGCCGTTAGACCCCTTCGATTTAAATTGCACGATAAGCCAGCTGGGCGGTCCAATCACCTCCACGATATTCTGGGAGAATTTCGAGAGCGGTCTGGGTGACTGGACAGTCATTGACCATGACGGCAGCCATTCTCCGTCATACTGGCATATCGTGAGCACAACATCTCACTCACCGACTTCCAGTGTCTGGTGCGGTAGCGGCGGCGGTTATCAGGCAACCACGATGCAGTCCCTTGAAACGGCAGTACCGATAAGCCTTCGAGGAGCCTCGGGGGCAAACCTCACGTTCTGGCATAGGTATAGGACCGAGTTTGAGTGGGACTTTGGCACTTTGGAAGTCAGCGGGGACGGCGGTGCGACCTGGACACACTACGGAAGATATCATGGCATTGATGATACCTGGCACCAGGAAACGATCGACATCGGAGCCCTCGCAGGCAGCCAGGATGTTGTGATCAGATACTTCTTCAGCTCCGACGGTAATACACAGGACACTGGCTGGTACATCGACGATGTCAGCGTTAATGCGGATTATAGGAGCGAAACAATTATCTGGGGTCCGACTCCGGAACCGACGCCGGGCATTCTATATCAGAACGACACCCTGGAATGCAGCTGGCAGTATACGTTTGTCCCGGGCCAATACAAGGCCACTTACGAGACAACGCTGGCCACGGACGAGCGCCCGGACAACGACATGATGGACGTAGTCTTCGAAATAACACCGGCGACCCTGCCCGGCGTCGTCGTCATCCAGCCGAACTCCGGCGAGGTGTGGCTGGCAGGCTCGTCCGAGGAGGTAACGTGGAACGCGTTTGCCGGTTCTTACCCATTCGCGGCAAATCCGATTTCTATATATTATTCTGTCAATGGCTCCGGTGGACCGTATTCGCTGATTGCGGACAACGAGCCCAATGACGGAACATATACTTGGAATCCCATTCCCAACACACAGTCGAACGACTGCTGGGTGTTGATAGAAGCGGAGGACAACCAGGGTTTCGTGGGCTCCGACATCAGCGACATGGCCTTCGGTATTCAGGTTGACCCACCGGAGGTCTGGGTAAGTTCACCGAACGGCGGAGAAACCCTGATGGGCGGAGGAAGCTGGGCGATTACGTGGACGGCGACTGGAAACCTAAAAGCGAATCCGATAACCATATCGTATTCAATTAGCGGTCCGGGTGGACCGTGGAATCCATTGGCTAGCAGCGAAGCAAACGACGGTACTTATACCTGGAATCCAGTTCCCTTACTTGACGAAAACAATTGTTATATCCTGATAATAGCAGAAGATATGCTCGGTTTCTTCGGCCAGGACATCAGCAATTCCAGCTTCGCGATCGACTCTACGGCGCCTTTGCCGGCATCCAATCCATATGCAGAACTCACTGGCTCGAATGACGTTACAATATACTGGACGGCATCTCCCTCTCCGGACGTGGACCACTATGAGATCTGGTTCAGAACGAATGGTTGGGATCCCGCCGGGGACACTTTGTACTCATGGTTGGATAGCGCTGTTATACCGGCAGGCACAACTGACTACGTACATGTAGGCAGGGGTGTAAATAACTCGGGTTCTTACTCATACCAAGTCAGGACATATGACGTAGCAGGTCACGAAACGAAAACCACAACCCAGGCAGCCAAGTTCAGCAGGACTTTAGGTTACGCGGCAAATCCAAGCCACTGGTGGCTGGTGGGTTCCGCTTTAGTGCAGAGTTCCACTTCAATAGACCATGTCATCCAAGGTCTGGGTCTCCCCGGCGATTATGTCATGGCATGGGATGCAGTCAACCAAGAGTGGATTTCGGACATGCCAGGCAGACCGGATACACTGAACGACCTGACCGACATAACCAATGAGATGGGTTTCTGGCTGCGTATAGTTGCGAATTCCCGATTTTGTACGGCCGGTTACATCGAGGATATGAACGTCAACTGCTATGCTGGCTGGAACCTTCTACCCTATCCGTATGCAGAGAGGTCGAAGAACACAAATGACATTGAGGCAGACCTCATTGCCAATTGCCCGAACTATGTGCCGGGCTCATTGACCATATTCGATTACGACGAGCAATACGGAATAAGGGCACCCGCAGGCGACACCATATCCAACAACGAGGAGGGCTTCTGGATACAGGTTACATCCGATACTGTTTGGATGGTGATTAACTACTAGAAATAATTCGCTGGAATACCGCTGGAAATTAGTTATCCCGAATAGTGATGCTATTATTAGTAAGCTTTAATAATGAAATACATTATATCTATTAACTAAGGAAGGTGGGTTAATATGTTCTTTGAGAAAAGGATGATTTCGAGGAAACTGCTTACGATTGTGATATTTTTAGTAATGGGCATAAGCACTTTACAGGGTCTTGCCGGGCAACCGCCGGTTGCACCTGATTCAATTGAACAAAATGGTACGACTTTCTCTGTTACCGACTTCAATGAGGAATACGCCATCCTTACGTTCACGACCGACGATTTAATTGATACCACAGTGGTCACCGAGGAGGGAACTTTCACCCTTTTAACCATTCCAGACATGGGGTACATCATGGAAGTGGGTCAACCCCAGCTTCCCTGCACATCCCGTTTAGTAGCTGTTCCAAACACCCAGGTCAGTTCCGAAATTTTACATCAGGAGTATTACGATATTAACGTTGGTCCGATATACCCTGCACAAGCACCCGAACCTGACAGTTACAGCATTGATACCGAATTCGTGATGGATTATGAAACATATTCTGCTGACGGAATTTACCCGGGTGAAGTGGTGAGTGTTGAGGAAACGGGGATGATACGGATAGTCCCTTTTGCCAAAATCCGGTTCTATCCCGTGCAATATAGTCCTTCGTCCGGAAGTGCGCGGGTGTACACCGTGGTTCAGGTAAAATTATCCTGGGACAACAGTGAAGAATTTCAAGTTCAAGATAGACATAAATCCAAGTATTTTGACGAGTTTTACGAGAGCAGTTTTGTCAACTGGGAGCAGTTTAAGGACATCTACCCTTCCGTACTAAACACCGACCAGAATAACATAAGGGCGTCGCTTGGTTGTGAGTATCTTATCATTACGGACGCCGCTTTCTACAACGCCGCATCCGCTCTGAGGGACTGGAAGAACGAGAGAGGTATTGACACTTGGTTGTTTAACACATCCGTGGTCGGTTCGACAAGCGCTGAACTCGAGCTATACTTACAAAACGTATATGATAATTGGATTCCCGCACCATCGTTCATACTTTTCGTCGGTGATGCGGAATTCATCCCGACCACCTATTATAACATCCATCCGTACCACGGCACCTTGACCGGAACTGACCTGTGGTATATGACAGTGAGCGGGTCGGACCATTACCCGGATTATTTCTATGGGAGGATTCCCGTGGACACAGTATTTGACGCAAACAATTACATCCAGAAGATTATAGACTATGAAATAGACCCGCCATATCACAGCGGTTATTACATGAATATGACGGTTGCCGCGTACTTCCAGGATGACGAAAATAACGGATACGAAACCCGGCGCTTTGTCAGAACCTCGGAGGAAGTGAGGGATTTCCTTCATTTCAATCCTTTTGCTGGAAGCATCTACAATGTAACGCGGATTTACGTCACCCCTTCATCCAGAGACCCAAGATGGTATAATGACGGTAGTTATGGTTGGCCTGCCCCTGGCGCACCGATTCCGGCGGAATTATTGAGAGCAAACGGATATCCATGGGACGGGGATGCTGACGATATCAAAAATAGAGTGGACAGCGGCACGCTCATATTGAACCACCGCGACCACGGTTTGAGAAATGGCTGGGGAGACCCTCATTATCAGATACCAGAACTCGCATTACTCGATAACGGTGAACTCTTGCCGGTGGTTTTCAGCATCAACTGTGAGACCGGCTGGTTCGACCATGAAACGGACGGAGATGGCAGTACCAATACCGAGAGTTTCTGCGAAGAATTCGTACGCAAGGTCGACGGAGGTACGGTCTGCATATTCGGAGCAACGAGAGTCAGCTACAGCGGCTACAACGATTTCATGTGCAGAGGTTACTATGACGCAATGTGGCCAGACTTCGATATGGCTGAGGGAGGAGCGTTTCCCATGTATCGCATGGGTCAAGTCCTCAACTCTGGAAAAGTGTACATGGCCACACATAGTGCTTGGGGAGACCCCTGGGGATACGAAGAGCTGACGTTCGAATTATTCCATGTCTTTGGTGACCCGACAATGGAGATATGGACGTCAGAACCCATAGACCTGAATGTGTCTCATCCAAATACAATTCAGGTCAATTCTACGCAAGTGCAGGTTGATGTAGTTCAGAACGGTGCCTTGGTCTGTCTTGTACAGGGAGGCGAGATCATCGGAACAGGTTATTCCGCAGCAGGCTCTGCCTTAATTGATGTCAATCCAGTACCTCTGGGAACTATCAATGTCACGGTAACCAAACACAACTACAGACCTTACCGTGGGACCATCGACGTGATAGATGTGATCATCCCGACTCCACCATGGGTCAATTTGACAGCTCCGGACGGCGGTGAAATATGGCCTGGTGGTTCACCGCAAACGATATTATGGGACATGGGAGATGAACATGACGACATAACTGAACTAACAGTGGACCTGTATTATTCTACCGACGGTGGGGGAAGTTATCCCAATCCGATAGCAACGGGACTCACTGGCTTTGCTGGTAATCCCTGTCAATATGATTGGAATCCGATACCGTTGATAGATTCGAGTTCTATGAAGGTAAAGGTCGACGTCATTGATACAGACTTTCTGACCGATACTGACGAGA
The DNA here is from genome assembly GCA_030670795.1 of Methanobacteriota archaeon. Classification (GTDB taxonomy): domain Archaea; phylum Thermoplasmatota; class Thermoplasmata; order SG8-5; family SG8-5; genus SG8-5. The sequence goes on from DAOVAY010000066.1 coordinate 6,700, forward strand.
GCGCACTTACTTTCACCATCGATTCCACTGCCCCGCAGCCGGCAACCAACCTGCATGCTGAATTAACAGGCACGAATGACGTTACAATATATTGGGACCTTAGCGTGGATGACGGCGGCGGCTTAAACGATGTGGTTCGCTATGAGTTATGGTATGTCCAGAACGGTTGGGACCCAGCCGGGTCTACTTATGGGTACTTGGCAACTATTCCGGCGGGTACGAATAATTACGTGCACCTCTTCCGAGGCGCGGATAACCAAAATTCGTATTGCTATCAAATAAGAACGTTTGACATTGTGGACCGTGAGGCGATCACGTTAGTCCAGGCAGCCAAGTACGGCAGAGCTCTAGCATTGGGTGCTAACCCGAGTCACTGGTGGTTAATGGGTTCCGCTTTGGTGCAGAGTTCCACCTCAATAGACCATGTTATCCAGGGTACAGGCCTCCCAAGTAATTATGTGATGGCCTGGGATGCGGTAAATCAAAAGTGGATATCAGATATGCCAGCCAGACCAGATAGTTTGAACGGCCTCACAGACATTACCAACGAGATGGGCTTCTGGCTAGAAATACACGCGAACACTAGACTTTGCACAGCTGGATACATCGAAGATATGAGCATCAACTGCTATGCAGGCTGGAACCTAGTGCCCTATCCATATGCTCAACGGTTGAAGACCACGGGTGAGATAGATACCGACCTCATCACCAACTGTCCGAACTACGTACCGGGCTCGCTACGGATATTCGATTACAACGAAGATTACGGGATAAAAACGCCAGCTGGCGAGACCATCTCCAACAATGAGGAAGGTTTCTGGGTGCAGGTCACGGCCGACACTGTCTGGACGGTAACGAACTACTGAATACTGAGTTAAAGCCATTACCTTTTTAACCCTGTATGCCATAACGTATACCGATAGGTAATAAACTTTGTAAAATCCATAGAGGGATGAGGTTGAAAATAAGGCAGCCATGGAAAGAATACGACTTTGCAGCGATTGAGGAGAAGTTAAACACCTTCTGGTCGAAGACACAAGCCTATAAACAAGTAAAAGCAGCCAGAAAAGAAGGTGATAAGTTTTATTTCGTGGACGGGCCGCCTTTCACTACTGGCTCTATAAACCTCGGCATTGCGTGGAACAAGATTTTAAAAGACTCCCTTATAAGATACAAGCGATTGCAGGGATTCGATGTCAGGGACCAAACCGGCTTTGACATGCACGGCCTCCCCATCGAGGTAAAGGTGGAGCAGTCCCTCGGTATAGGAAATAAGAAGGAGATCGAGGAGCTTGGGGTAGAGACGTTCGTCTCAACTTGCAAAGACTTTTCCATGGAATTTCAGCAGAAGATGGCAGAGGAGTCTCAGAAGCTTGGAATCTGGATGGATTGGGAGAATCCCTATTTGACCATCGACCGCAAGTATATTGAGAGTGCCTGGTGGTCTCTTAAGAAGATACACAGCAAGGAATTGCTGACAAAGGCCAATAACGTTCTTGCCTGGTGTCCGCGTTGCGAGACGGCACTGGCTGATTCTGAAATAGACTACAAGGAAATCACTGGGCCATCTGTGTTCATCAAGGTGCCGATAAGGGGTAAGAGAGACGAGTACATGGTTGTCTGGACGACTCTTCCATGGACAATAATCGCGAACATGGCCATCGCGGTACATCCCAATCTCAATTATGCAAGGGTTAAGGTCAGGGTTCATGGGAGAAAAGAGACCCTGGTTATCCTGGAGGACAAAGTGGAAGACCTGGCCAAGATTGCCAAGATCGATGCGTATGAGATACTGGAGACGGTCAAGGGCAGGGAGTTGGAAGGCCTGCATTACTTCCATCCGATGATGGCGGATGTTCATTTCCAGAAAGAGGCGGAAGGAGAGTGGGTGCATAAAATAATAGCCGTTGATTCCGTAAGACCTGAGCATACCGGATGTGTGCACATCGCTCCGGGCCATGGCACCGAGGACTTCAACATAGGGGATAAGTTCAATCTGCCCCTGTTCAGCCCGGTGGACGAGAGAGGTTTTTTGACCGCAGAAGCCGGAGCAAAATATGAAGGCAAAGACGTTAGGGAAGCTGACGACATCGTGCTGGAAGACCTAAAATCAATGAGATTCATACTTCAAGAGAGTAGGGAGCCCCACCGTTACGGCCATTGTTGGAGATGCGATACGCCCATTATATTCCGGGCGACCGAG
>DAOVAY010000010.1 GCA_030670795.1 Methanobacteriota archaeon
GACCGAGGACGCGACGTCAACGACGACGGTGATGACCACAGGCCCGTCGCCAAAGCCGATGTCAAAGGGATCGCAGGTCACCTCCTGCAGGTTCGCGGAGCAGGCGGCGCCGTTTCTGCTAAGATCCACGATCCTATCACCAAGCGGGCCTAGGAAAAAGTCATAGTGACCACTATTGGGATCACCTATGTCAAAACCTGTATCGGTGATTCCGACGATCTGTCCATATCCTGTCAGGCCGCCCCAAGTGTTAGAAGGAACATCGTAACCTGAAGTCTCTTTGTACCAGGCCAGATTTGCTGCCGTGCAGTACTCCGTCGCTGCCTGATCGTTCATTACACGAGGCTGAACGTACTTCGCAATCATGCTGACTTCATCAATGCGGGCAAGTTCCGGAAGAAGAGAAGTATCAATTATAAAACGTCCTTGGCTGTCATAATTCTCCTTGGGATTTAATTCATGATCGATAGTTGCACCCAAAGATTTGATTTTTGCCACAACGTTGTAGAAATCCTCGTTCTTGAACACGTCCACGTTAACTGTGTCGACTGCCTCGAACTCAGATAAATCATGTAGGAATTTGTATGCCGGTTGATATTGTCCAACCCAGTTTATGAATGGTAAATCTTCCACGTTATTCTTCGTGGTTTCGTCCATTTTAATAATGTAGGCATGGTTACTCCAGTAATGGTCCGTGTTTATTGCACCGAGATCTTCGAGCTGAGCCTTCCACTCCTGAATTATCGGTCCGATGAACTGTACTACGTAATAATCACTCGTAGCCGTTAGTTCTTCGGAGAGCGCCGGCTCACCGTTTTTCGTATCAAATTCCACGGTCGGGAAGAGTACTGTCGTTTCTACCTTCTCAATCTCGTAACCCGCTTCAGTCAACATGTTGGCCTGATTTTCCGTCAATCTGCCCAACGCTTGGGATCCATGGACAAACGAGATGTCCAGTGTGGATTCCCGTAGATTTTGAATCAGAGAATCATCGAACGCCTTAACAACGTAATAGTCTGTCGGCATCGCATTTTGAGTTGTTCCGGTGACTAAAGGAGCTGCAGAAAAAAAGGCTACTGGTAGCACCATTGATATCATTATCACAGTCGCTAAAATCTTGCTCACAAATCTTTTTTTATCTTTTATTATCATAGGAATTTCCTCCTCCATTTCCTCCATTCCATTTATATTTTCGTCATTTCAGAAACATGTGTTGTGGTGTTGCCCACCCACCACATGTTACTTCCTTATATATCAAAAAGAGTATTTATAGTTTCTCTGTATTTATAACCTATTTGTTAGAAAATATTTTCTATGATAATTGATATAAGAGTAACCGTTAAATACTCTAATCAAGTTTCTACTTCCAATTTTACTATATGGCGGAGGATGAAAATATGCAGAGGTTGAAAGGAAAGCGCTTGTGGATAATGGCCGTGGTGGCATTCATGCTAATTGCCCCTGTACAACCATTCATTATGAATATTGATGGGAACACCCACACTACTTTGATTACTATTGATGGTGACAATGGGCTATCTCAACCATTGACCGATGAAAACCCAGAAACAGATTATGAGGAGAATGATGTCGTTGACCAGCTCCCTGATTCTCAAAAGCAGATTGGCAGTGAAGGGAACGTAAAGGTGATTGTAGCCACAACAGACATAGGAGAACTTGGAAAATTTTTAGAGAAGCACAATTATCGTGAAAGTATGATAGGCCGAGAAACCTCGAGAGGAATGGCATTTCCAATAATTGAGATTCCCCCTCCCTTCATTTCAAAAATTGAACAGCTAGACCACGTAGTAGGTGTATATCCTTACCAAAACCCGGTCGTTGGTACATCAAGTACTAATGATTATTCATCTGGTCTATCTTCAGGAACTGGAGCGGTTCAGCCATTAGGCATAGGTGCATACTCGGGGCAAGGTATCAGGGTAGCTGTAGTAGATACTGGTGTTGATTTCGGGCATCCGGCACTTTCTGACAAATACGCTGTGGCGCCTGACGTTGACCTTACGATTACCGATGAAATCGTTATAGAAAATTCTGACGGGAATGTTATTCAGGCGATGCTTGTTTATGCGGACATAACTCCGTCTTCTTATGTGATTATGGTGAACGATACTGCATTGACAGAAACCACGGATTATACGTTAGATCTTACCACAGGTCTAATCACTTTTACAAGTACTAATGTTGCTCCAATTGACTCAACAGTCACGGCAAGTTATTCCTATCATTCCCCATATGACGGATGGCCCATGGCTTTCGACTCGGCCTCGATGAAAAAATTCTTGGATTCCGAGGCAAAACCTGGGGGCTGGTACGTTAACACTTCATACAATGGCACAGGCCCGTTCGAGGACGTGCACATCCTAACTGTGGATGGAGAAAAGGATTTCGGTGATGTGGAATTGATTGCCGATGATTACACAGCAGATTATTTGGACATGGGCACAAACCCTCCATATTACAATGTAGATGACCTTTTTGTAACCCGGGACCTTGAAAACCTATACTTTGGATTCACCACCTTCACTGGTGTTCCGACGAGTAACGTCAGTGATATACTAGCTTTGGCCAATATGAGTTATGGATTATATATCGACGTTGATGGTCCCGGTAGCGGGGGAGATTACGACCCGAGAGGGCATTATATTGATACGAAAGCTTCCCACGCCAACCACATAAATGCAGTAGCCTATAGCCCAGATGGAAGCAAGATTGCTTCGGCGTCCGGAGGAAGAAATGTGGGTACATTCTACAAGGACACAAGTATAAAAATCTGGGATGCCAGTACTGGTATGTTGCTCAAGACCTTGAAGGGTCACACGGCAGACAAAGCTCCGATGTCTCTTGCCTGGGCTCCAAACGGAAACACGCTAGCATCTGCGGACAACAGCTATGTTTATCTATGGGATGTTAACACAGGCCAACAGATCGGTAACAGTATAGACTACTCCGCACAAGGGCACCCCATAGGTGGGGCAGAACTTCATTCGATTATGTCGATAAATAGCAACGGTACGATAATTGCCATTGGCGGTCAGGGTTCTGCCACCGAGGGAATAGGACTCTATAATCTCTCAACCAGGGCATACATAAAGAGCTTCTCAATTTCAGGTGGTGTGGAGGCTCACTCGGTAGCGTTCAGCCCGGATGGGTCTCTTCTTGCCGCAGCTTTATCCAATGGGACAGTAGAAATATTCGACGTGATTACGGGAACGAGCCAATATTACAATGGACATATCGATCGAGTGTACTCTATTAGCTGGAACTCAGACGGCACTAAATTTGCCACAGGCTCTCGTGACAAGACTATTAATACTTGGGATTTGGGAGTTCCCGCTGCCACGAAGTCATTTACTAGTAATTACACTAATTCACTTGCCTGGTCCCCGGATGATACTAAGTTGGTGGCAGCCACTTCTTTCACCTTGAAGGAGTTCAACAATGTCGAAATATGGGATGTTTCGAATAACATTACTCCTCTTAGACAATTTAATATCCCCGAAAAAGTAAACTCTGTAGATTGGTTTGGGGACGTGATCGTTTCCGGTTCTGAGGACACCAGAGTAAGGACATGGGATGTATCTGGGGTCGCCGCAGGATGGGGGTTGGACACCATATTCAGAGGTTACTTGCCTGATTATGCCATTTACATGGACCACATAGGTGTGGAATGGGGCGTAGACTCAGAGGGAGACGTCTGGAATAATAACGACACATTTAATTATTGGATGCTCTATAATTGGAACGAAACCGACTCTGAATGGAATGAAGTGTTCGGCGTTTACAATTTAACATTTGGCATAGATACCAGAACGGATCCCAATGCCTGGTTATTAACAAATAATACTCTTTATAAAGACGGTAAATATTATGAAATACCCCTTAATAACACAATTTCCTATGGGGGAAACCTTGTGACATTAAGTAACACAACGGGAAGACTCAGCTATAGTGGTTTCTTAGATTATGCATCATCCGGCTTTTTAGAGATTGGTTTCGATAGAGACCTGATAGATAACCCTTGGACAATGAACTTCACATTCTTCACCACGAACGACGATAAATCACACGCTCAAGACATTGTGCCATCCGATCCAAACATCGAGTTCACGAATCCGGATTTCAGCCCGACAAATACGTCTCTGGCGGCTTTTGTACAATATACGCCCGACATATTATATGTGCAACTTGACCCGGCAAACCGCAGCAAGAGTGCACCAGAAAAATATTACACTGGAAATCATCCGGACGAGAATTTCATATCAAAGCTTGGAAGCGTGGGGATGCTTCTGGTGGACACTCAAGTGCCCGGTAAATATGATAGATTATACATTGACGGGAACCACAACAAATTATATGAAGACGATGACCCGTTCATCAACATAACAACACCAGCCAGACCATTCCATTACATCCATCACATCGGCGATGAAACATTTCACTTCAATTACTCCACCGGTCTCCTCTACTTTATAGCCGATGGCAGAAATCCGATTCCATATTCTGATGTTTATGCGGAGAGATATGGGGTGTTAAGGCAAAATTTCACTAGAGACTACACCCCAAAGAACGGTGAACTCGTCTGTTTGATGGGTGAGTTCAGCCTGGGCACTGTGCATGGGACAAAAACTGCATCCGCTATAACAACAAGGGCCGAGGATTCTACAATAATGGCCATTGGAGACGTCACCGATGGGAATTACTTTGACTCACTGTACTTCGCTGCAGAAGGGTATGACGGCGTGATTGGAACCGATGATGACGCACATCTGCTGAGCATTGGAATAAACTATCCTGATCAAGATAACGAAATGGACATTTACTCAAAATTTACAGACTGGATTTCTACCGTCTATACCTCTAACGATTTGGTTTGCGTAGCAGGTGTAGGTAATGAAGGATATGGCTATGGAACCGTACTATCCCCCGCCTCGGGAGCGAGTGCCATTGGTGTGGGGACAGCCTCTGATTATAAATTCTCTGAAACTGTCGAGAACAATGGGCCAAACTTCCATCGAGGCGATATTGACATTGCATCCGCAAGAGGACCCTCGGTTTTGGGTTTACCTAAGCCAGATGTAATCAATTACGGTAGGGCTAATGTCTCTCTACCCTTAATCCATCCTGAGGGAGCAAACAATTATTCTGTCTGGACAGGGAGTGACGCTGCTGCCGCCCTAACCGCAGGGGACCTTGCATTGATATATGAGGCATACTTTGATGAGACGCACTTTATCGAGAACGAAGTAATAATTCAGGCGACAATGAACATGACAGAGGTCTCTTTACGCCACTATCCAGTAGTAAGTTGCACAATCAGAAAGAATGATGTTGCGACCGGCGCCTACACCATTGACCTGATAAAGGGAACAATAAAATTTGATGAAAATCTAACCGCGGGTGATTGGGTCAATGCCTCCTACAGTTTTACCAATGATTACCCGGATGTGTCCACTGCCCGTTCTCTGTTGATGTCCGCGACGGATGACATATACAATAACGTCCTCACGCAGGGTGCAGGCATTGTAAATATTACAAGGTCTGTCGGCATAGCCAATGGAACCACGGGTTTGGTCGTTTCTCCTTCTACATGGACCCCAGGAGATTTCGAAGAGACAACTTATGAAAGTTTTGTAAACTTGATGCGCCCTGGAGAAACAGATACCGTTGAGTTTACAGTAGAAAACCCTGGTTCGGGGACAATTGCTGCAAGAGTCACAGATAGCCATTTCAAAAAGATTGGTGAGTACACCTACTCAGAATTCACGAGATGCCAAAATGATGAAGAGTACACGGTCATTAACAGCACTGGAATATACGAAGTTGTGGGGTCTGGCGCGAGTGCTGAACTTCATAAAGTGATGGCCATCGATCCGGTTGTTTGGCAAACCGCCCAGTTGATGAAAGTGAATGCCTATGCCGATTGGGATTTGGTTTATAACGAGGTCAATGGGGAAATACTCCATAAATATCTGGCTGGCATCTTTGACTGGACAAACAACGAGTCCAACCCTGTTATGGATTCTAGAAACCTAAACCAAATGAGCTGTTCCATATGTGGAGGAGGGCAGAGTTCGAATGTCATGGAAGCAAGGGTATACGATCCTGCGAGACGGACCCATGATGGAGCAGTAGTAAAACTCAAACACAATCCAATACCCTATGAAGGATCCCAGAACATATCTTGGCGGATGACGGTCAGTTTCTATAACAGAACAGATTGGACCTGGCTCTCCACGGACTCTCCAGGAATTTCAGTCACAACCACGGCAACCGCAAACACTGAAAATATCGGTGCCACAATTAATATACCTAACGATGTGAACATAGGGAGTTACGAAGGCGCTATTCGGCTCGCTTATGATGAGGTGGACATTGTCAATGAACCCGTCTTGACTAATGCTTTAGAGGGTACAATTGCAGCCCAATTAGCTCACCAAGACATCATCGAGATGAGTGAATTAAGGATTAACTCAATAATTCAGCTTCCATCAACCTACACTTTAGATGCACAATCTGGCTCGATAATATTTGTCACTCCACTCAGCTCTGGCGATGACATAACCGCAGACTACAATTACTCGGCCTCATCAATTATCATCCCCGTATTAGCGACCATTGAGCCCTTAACCCCGAGATGCACATTTGGTGGCCCTACAATCATTAACGTTTCCAATGAGACCGTGACAGATGTAGTAACATATTTAGAAACTGATGAGTGGCTCTTTGAGGTTAAAGAGTATAATATCGACGAAACCATAGTTGTGCCTACTTATAACGTCACAAACGAGCTTCTAGCAAACAATGCCAATACTTCCGTGAGCGGTGATGTGCTGTCTGTGTATTGGGATGATGATTTTACTGCATATATAGCATATTTCAGTTATTGTTGGGAAGAACATTCCATAGATGGATTGGATTACGCAATCGCGGACCACCCCAGTTATCCAGTGAATATTTACAATGGAACAGAACTCCTCACTGAATTGATAGATTATGAGGTCTATCTCGGTGATGTGAACAACGGCGGAGGAAGAGTCAAATTCCTTAATCCAATAGACCCTGTAGACACATTCATAGCAGACTATACGTATTATAAATGTAACTGGGAAGAAGTCGATTTGGAACGCGGTAATGTTGAAGAATATATCAATGGAAGCACTATTAAATTATTCAGGAAAGACGGAACAGAGATCACCTCTGGATGGAGCTGGATGGGCAGTACGTTTACGGTGACAATTACATTCACACAACCTATACCTGCTGGTGAGATGATCACGGTGAACTACACATACTATCAACGAATCCAATTTTATAGGTTGAAATTTGACACAGCGTTAAACGAGAACACTACCTATATACCAGCTTCCTGTGTATTAATTAAGAACGGAGATGTGATGATCCAGGATTTGGAGTACCAAATTTTAGAAGATGGCAGGTTCAAATTCTTAGGAACGGCCATATTAAAACAAGGTGATACGGTAGTTGCGAACTATAATTACAATTACCTTTATCGAAATTGGTCCCTCAGCCGTGGTAATGAATTCTATGAAACCATAGTTAATGGCTCTTACACCATTTATAATAACTCACTTACTTTCAATCAAGATAAATATACCATTGATTGTAAAAATGGAAACATAACCTTCATTGAGGTGCCTCAACCAGGTGACAACCTGACGATTACTTATAGATACTATAATACTAGTCTTTACACTCTAATCGATGCAAATGTTGAGGATTCTCCCTATGGATTCACCTATGGCTTATTAGCCCATAACAATATCATATCGGGTTCGCAGGAGGTTTATAAAAATGAAGGAGCAACCTGGGACCTTTTGAGGGAGGGTATAGATTACGAGATGGATCTTATTAATGGAACCATACTATTAAAGGACTCAATTAACCCAACAGACGAAATTAAAGCAACCTATGCTTATTCAGACGCCTCAGCCCTCCTTTTCAATCCCAACGGGATATCAGGAGGAAACGACCATCGATTTTACTATATCTATATTCCAGATCAAGGATTGAATCAGAACCTTAACGGGCTTCTCAAGTTATCTGTCGATGTGAAATGGAGCCACAAACCATCTGATGTTGATGTCGCTATATGGGGAGAAGCCACCCGCCGACCTACAATTCCTGGTACTGAAAAAGATTTCCCATCTTCTAGATATGGAGAAATTACCATTGAAGAACTAGATAGTAGCGCATTTTCACCTACGTTTTTAACTGCTACGAATGAAAGCAATGAATTACTTATAACCACGTTAAAACCCGGTCTCAACGTGATTGAGCTTAATGCGGTTATGCTCAATGGAACACTGCCGTATGAAACAATTGAAGCTGATGTTGGCTCATTATTTGTGAGTGAAGAGACAATCACCGTCTATACGCAAAATCTCTCAGGGAAAGCGCCCATATCCGTTGTATCTAATCTGGATTGGCCTGGCGTAAATGTATCCGCGCTTGGACCTGCTGTCGGAAAGATGTACTATAATGAAGAAGTATACCAAAATGACCCTGCCTGGGGAAATTACAAGTCTTTCCAAGAACAGCTTGCTACAGGCCAGCTCGAGGACGAACCACTCTACACAATGGCCGTTGAGGTGAAAAACGCAGCCACGCTTGAAATTCACATATGGGGACATGACGACTGCCCTGATTTGGACCTTGGCGTATTTCTTGATGAAAACGATGATGAAAAAACTCAAACAGAGGAATTTGTTGACTACGGAGCGGATTGGGATGCGGATGAAGAGGTTCTCATTGTAAACCCAGAAGATGGTACTTACCTTATTAGGGTATTCGGCTTTACATTGACTACCAGCCCAGGTCACTTTGATATGAAGGTTAGCATGATTCTATCCGGTGTGGAAGGATATGGTGTTGAGGGTGCTGGAGAAGACGTAGAGCCAATGATAGGCGTATACAAAGAAAATAACACAATTCCTGCCTTTACTCTCCAAACCTTCAACCTCACTTGGAACTTCCCCGGAGACACCCTGGATGACGAATTTGGTGGTGTGTTGTACATTGGTCCATCAAACGCTCCAGAAGTCCTGAGCATTGTGGCGAAGATTATCGTCGATAGAGAAGCACCAACGATTAAAGATATCACGCGTCCATCAAACGGAGCTGTAATAAATGATAATCGTCCAGTAATTTCAGCCGGTATAGAAGACCTTGCGAGGGAGGAGATCGATGCCAATACCGTGAAACTCTTTGTGGATGATGCTGATGTGACATCATTAGCTAAGGTCAGCGTGACACTCATGACGGAGACGGCTGGAAGCGGTTATCCACAAGGCCAAGTCATATACACACCCAATGTGCCACTATCGGAAGGAGGACACATCGTTGAACTGAAGGCATCCGATTGGGCAGGTAATGAAGTGAATAAGAAGTGGAGTTTCACCGTTGACACAAGCAAACCAGTTCTTTCACTCACATCTATTTCCGATATCACCTACACCAATCAGAACACCATTGAACTACAGGGATGGTCAGAGATAGATGCGGAAGTAGGTGTTATGGTCGGTGCTCTGTCCGTAGAAGTGAAGAGAGATACTGTTGGGGGATTCACAGCAGATGTCAACTTAGAGGAAGGTGAAAACAGGATTATGGTGAACGCGACCGATATTGCCAGCAACGAGGAAAAGAAAATATTATCTGTCATATTGGACACTGAGATTCCAACATTCGAGAGAGTTGTATGCCTTGGCGGCACTCTCACGAATGAAGCAAACACCATCCTCACTGGGTCCATTAGCGAGCAAGGAACCATGACCGTAAACGGCGACCCGACCTCAATGAACAGCGATGGAACTTTCGACAAGTTTGTAGAACTTACAGAGGGAGAAAACGTATTCGCTCTGGAGTTCACCGACCTATCGGGTAATATTGCATACAGATGGCTCAACGTCACTCTGGACACTCAGGCACCAACCATAATGTTAGACCAAATTGATACCACCGTCTACACCGATTCAATTAACATTACCGGTACCACAGAGGTCGGAGCAAACATCAAAGTGAATGGCAAGCCGGTCCTTGTAGAGGAGACAAGACAACAAACAGGCTTCTTCAGCAAGCTTGTAAGGTTAAGCCCGGGGCAGAATACGCTGATGATTGAAGTAAGGGACACCGCGGGAAACGCAGAAGAGCTCTACCTGGCTGTAACCTATGATACTAGCAGCACTGGGCCAAACTACGGTGCAATCGGCCTAATGATCCTGCTCTTGGTTATCGGACTTCTGATTGGGATATTTTTCGCTAGAATGATTCTCGGAGAGCGACCTCCGAAAGAAGAAGAGGAGGAAGAGGTCCCGACGGTCGAAGAGGATACGGAGGAGGCGCCTGAGGAAACCGTCGTGGACACGGTTGTAGAGCCCGATGAGGACTTTGAGGAACCTGAGTTCGACGAGGACTTAGGTGAGCCAATCCCGGATGAAGAATCCGCGCCCGAGGACCTGCCCGAAGAAGGGCCTTTCGAGGAAGATGAAATCAAACCGGAGCCGGAAGAGGGCGAATTGGAACCCGAGGTAGAAGAGTTACCCGATGAGGAGGCAGAAATTACCGAACCTATCGAAGAGGCCGAAATGGAGCCGGAGCCCGTAGAAGAAGAGCCATCCGAAATTGAACCAGAAGAGCCTGAGACTACCGAGCCGGAAGTGGAACTTGTTGAAGCACCTGAAGAGGATGAACGGGTGCTCAAGCTCAGAAAGGCCTTTGAAGAAGGAAAGATATCAAAGGAGCTCTTCGAGAAGAACCTGGCCAAGTTCACAGAAGAGTAATAATCTCTGCTTCAGGGCAAACGCCACCGGCTTAGTCTGAATCGTAAATATACACTTGGGTACCGGCGTCTATTCCATGTGAGGCAGACAGACCCTGATTTATTTCCACGACCCATTTTACCGGTCCGTCGCTGTGATAATGAGTGAGCTGGCTGTCAGGTATGCCCGTCTGAACATCGGCCTCCTCCACATTGACAACAATGCCGTTCTCGTCTATGAAAATCATGTCCAGTGGAATCAACGTATTCTTCATCCAGAAGCTGACTTCGGTTGGTGTGTCGTAAACGAAAAGCATACCTCTATCCTCAGCCAGTTCATCTCTATTCATCAGGCCTTGAGCCCGTTCTTCATTGGTGGATGCAATCTCACAGGTGACGTTCAACACTTCCTGGTCATTAACCTGAAAGCTGACCGCTTTGAGCTGTTCATCATCGGGGCCGAAAATAAAAACATATCCTACGATGGAAAACATTAGGATTATCAACACGATAGCGGTTATCAGCAAATATATCCTTCTGTCTGCCAAGTCCCTACACCTTGTACGCGCCCACGTTCAGGCTTTCAAGGGGAAATCCCTGGTATTGCCTTTTGCTAATCTCCTTGTCCTCTCCCAGTATTTCAACTTTGAAGCCTGCTTCTTTAATCAGGGAAAGATAGGTTTCCTTTAACAAGGCTCCGGCCACACATCCAGCCAACAATTCCTTGTTGGTCCTGTCCTCCTCTGAGAGTTCCTTCAACAAGACAATATCAGAAACAAACATCCTTCCGCCTTTTTTTAACACCCTGTACGCATCCTTGAAGACTCTTAATTTATCCGGAGCCAGATTAATCACACAATTGCTAATTATGACATCTATCGAATTATCGCCTACAGGCAGTTCGTCTATGTATCCCAATCTGAATTCGACGTTATCATAACCATATTTCACAGCGTTCTCTCTTGCCTTTTGAATCATCTCCTCAGTCATGTCCACGCCTATTACCTTTCCGGATGTTCCCACCTTCTTGGCAGCCAGAAAACAGTCAATACCAGCGCCCGAGCCGAGGTCTAGAATCACCTCACCCTCTTTAATTTCTCCAAGGGCAGTCGGATTTCCGCATCCGAGACCCAGATTGGCATCCGGTACCGCCTGTATTTCCGAATCCGAATAACCAATGGACTTTGAAATATCTTCAGAATCCATTCCTGTACAACCGCAGCTACAACAACTTTCGGTATCGGTTGCCACCCTTGCATAATGCTTCTGTACAACCTGTTTCACTTCTTCTTCTTTCATATTTAACACCCTTTACAACAAGATTCAATCTCCTCTATTCCTATTTTCGATAACACTTCTTTTATCTCATCATCCTTGACGCTATAGATTACGTTCCTACCTTCTTTCCTGTACTTTAAAATACCCGCCTCGACCAAAACTCTAAGATGTCGTGAATTGGTCGTCTGGTCCTTATTTGTGATTACGGTAAACTCACAGGCACAATGTTCGTGGTTCAAAAGGCAGGCTATGATTTTGAGCCTCGTTTCGTCGCCTAACGCTCTGAAAAACTTCGCCTTGTCTTTCATCATCAACGTATGTATGTATGTGCATATATAAATACTTTTCTGTGGTTGTTTTGGAGTGAATCGACCGACCAAATTCTATATATTCTTCTCTGCCATATGTCAAGGCATGGCTTGCGTTACTGGCCTAGTGTACAGAGAGGGGGAATTCATTGAAGGATATGTGGAGTTCGATAACGAAAAGACCGTTTTCGGAGACGGGATTAGGAAAGATTCAATTGCAAAGGGCATCATAATCCCGAAGTTCGTCAACTGCCACACGCATCTCGGAGATGTGTTCATTCAAAAACCGGAAGGTGGCAGCATCGAGGAACTTGTCGCACCTCCAAACAGCCTGAAGCACAGGATGTTAAGACAGGTCTCAGAAGAGGAACAGGTCACGGCCATGCGCCAAGCAATCATGGGAATGGCAAGGTCTGGCATCTCGCATTTCATTGATTTTCGTGAGGGGGGGCTTGAGGGGGCCAAGCGATTGTTGAAGGCCGCGATGGGAATAGATATTAAACCCACGGTCTTCGGCAGGCCAGTTGGGGAGAAATACGACAAAACCGAAATGGCATCTTTGCTACCGATAGTGGACGGAATAGGCGTCAGTGCCTTGGTCGACTGGGACTACGAAGGGCTCAGATTGACATCTGAGCATACAAGAAAGGCTGGCAAGACCTTTGCGCTTCATTGCAGCGAACTCGTCAGAGAGGACCTTGAGGTCATACTGGGGCTCAAACCCGCTTTCCTGGTGCACATGATTGAGGCCACGGACTCCGACCTGGAAGCTTGTACTGCCGGTAATGTTCCAATTGTCATTTGCCCGACGGTCAACTCCTTCTTCGGCATACGGCCCCCTCTGGAAAGGATGATTAGGGCTGGCGTTCGGATTTGCCTGGGAACCGACAATGCAATGCTCGCCCCACCGGACATGTTCTCGGAGATGAGGGCATTGAGGTCACTCCTTTCGGAAGAAGCCGTGTCCGATGCAGGACTTTTTGACATGGTCTTCGACAACGGCAGAAAAGCTTTAAATTCAATCCTGGGTTTAGGGGGCGAGGTCAGTGGGTACCCAGAATTCCTCGTGCTTGACAGACCACTCGAAAACCCATACAAACAGGTTCTGCAAGCCAGTGCGGAAAACATACACCCCATAAGTTACCTCGGAAAGGAAGAGTGTGGTGATACTCTATGGAAGTAAAGGACATCATGAGCAAGGACGTTGTGTGCGCAAAACTGCCAGGCAACCGCACGGATCTACTTAAACTCCTGGTGACCGAGAACAAGACAGGCGTGCCAGTGATCAAGGAAGACAAAACGCTTGCCGGACTCGTTACCAGGCAGGACATCAACGCCAAACCGGATGAGGAGCAACTTGCAATTGTGATGAGAACCGACTATCCCACACTTGCACCAAAGGACTCTTTAGAGAAAGCCGCGGGTCTCCTGTTGGAAAGAAACATCCATCATCTCCCCATCGTGCACAGGAATAAACTGGTCGGAATAATCACCCCGGCGGATTTCCTAGGTGTCATCGAAGGGATGGAACTGGAAACACCCATCGAAGATTTTGTCAGGACGCCTTGCGTGCCCGTTTATATGGGCTCGCCACTGCCAGTAGTAGACACATTGTTCAGGGTGGGAAACGTGGTAGCTTCACCCGTACTGAACGATGAGGGAATATTGGTCGGCATTGTGACAGACAGGGACATCTTCAACCTCTCGAACATCGATGGTCATACGGCAGTGTCCGACCTCGGGATAGGCGAGGACGAGGATTCCTGGACCTGGGAGGGCCTTCGGAATATCATGAAATTATATTATGAGGTGAAGCACATCAAGCTGCCAAGCATCCCAGTCAGCGAAGTGATGGTCGAAGACCCAATAACGATTTTCAGAAAGACAAACGTGAGCGAGGCTGCAAAAATTATGAAGAGGAACGATTTCGGCCAGTTGCCAATCAGAGACTCCAAGGACAGACTCTTTACAATGATCTATGAACTGGACCTTTTGAGTGCGCTCCTCCGGTGATGAGCATGCCGGTAGACGTACAATCCCTTGCCAAACGAAGGGGTTTTATCTGGCAATCCGCCGAGATATACGGCAGCCTGGCGGGATTCTATGATTACGGGGCCATGGGAGCCTCGCTTAAGCGCAGATGGGAGGACGTCTGGCTCAACTTCTTCCTCGGACTGAATGACAATTATCATCTCATCGATTCCACGACTATACTCCCCGAAGCCTCGCTCAAGGCCTCGGGACATCTGGACAGCTTCACAGACCCGCTCGTTGAATGCACCAAATGCGGGCACGCCTTCAAGGCCGACAGTCTAATTGAAGAAAAGACTGGGGAAACCGCTGAAGAATTAACCCTGGAAGAGTTGGACGCGAAGCTTACCGAGCTGGGGCTCGAATGCCTGAGATGCAAGGGACCTCTCGACAATGTCAAGACCTTCAACATGATGTTTCCAGTGGGTGTCGGGACAACGGGAGGCGATGTGGCTTACCTACGGCCGGAGACCGCCCAGGGCGCATACCTAAATTTCAAGAGGCATTTCGAGATACTGAGAAGGAAATTACCAATGGGTCTGGCCATCATCGGGAAAGCCTATCGTAACGAAATCGCTCCCAGGCAAGGCGTCTACAGGATGAGGGAGCTCATACAGGCCGAACTGCAGATATTCATGGACCCGGAGACTTTTGATGACGAACTGGACCTCGAAGAAATGAAAGGCAAGGAAATCCTAGTTCAAACCGTGGACATGAGGGGAACGAGCGAAGTCGAACCAGTGACTTGCGAGAAGTTGATTAAAGATAGTGGACTTCCCAATTTCTTCGTCTACCACATGCTGAAAATCCAGGAGTTCTATCTTGAATGCATGCGGTTACCGAAAAAAAAGTTCAGGTTCTTCGAGAAATCGGAGAAGGAGAGGGCCTTCTACAACCTCATTCACTTCGACATAGAGGTCGACCTCTCGACACTGGGCGGTTTTAAGGAACTCGCCGGTATTCATTATCGCGGGGATTATGACCTATCCAGACATCAGGAGCACTCCAAGGAGCGCATGGAGGTTTCGATAGACGGGAAGAAACTCATTCCCCACGTGCTGGAGCTGAGCTTCGGGGTCGACAGGAGTGTGTGGGCCTTGCTGGACATTCATTTTTCCGACGAACGCACCGGCATTCTGAAACTGCCGCCTTCTCTGGCACCCTACACCTTTGCCGTGTTTCCTTTGATGAAGAAGGACGAGTTGGTTCCGGTGGCCAGGGACATCCACCAAACCTTGAGGGGAAGATTCAGCACCCTCTTTGATGTGTCTGGCTCAATAGGAAAGAGGTATGCGAGGATGGACGAAATCGGCACGCCTTTCTGCATCACCGTGGACTACGAAACCCTCGATAACGGAACGGTAACAATCAGGGACAGGGACAGCACCGAGCAGAAGAGGGTTGCCAAACAGGAGCTGGAAAAACTCGCACAGGAACTTGTCAGCGGAAAAACAACCTTCAAGGACCTGAAGTAGATGAATTCTGAAAAACTCGCAGAAACCATACGGTCTTCTGTTGAGAGATGCATAGGGCAGAATGATAAGGTCGGACTGCTTTTTTCGGGAGGGGTTGACAGCGCGGCACTGGCCGTCGTGGCCAGGAAGTTCGCAGACGTGACCCTATACCTTGCAGGAACACCTGATTCTCATGACATGAAATGGGGCACGGAGGTAGGATATGCGCTCGACCTGCCGGTAGTCAAAATGGATGTTTCGAAGAATGATGTCATGACCTCTCTTGAGGACTTGGTTTGCATTCATGGCCTGGACAATCCCAGATGGATGACCACCTTCATCGCCTTCAACATCGTTGCCTCCCAGGTTAAAGAAACGCTGATTATGTCCGGCCAGGGCGCTGACGAGCTCTTCGGCGGGTACCGGAAGTACACCGAGTGCTCTAGGAACGATGGGGAAAAAATGATGCTGGCTGACCTTGAGGAACTTTTGGAATTGGAAATGCCCATGTACCGCCAAATCGCGTTATCCATGGAGAAAGAATTGGCTGTCCCTTACCTTGAACCCGAGGTGGTGGCAATGGGAAAATCTCTGCCGTTCGAGGAAAAACTGGATGGCGAAAGGAACAAGATCGTGTTAAGGGCTGCCGCAAGGGCTTTGGGCGTACCCGAATCCATTGCGGAGCATCCAAAAAAAGCCATGCAATATGGCAGTGGTGTATCCAAGATTTTGAAGGCACATCTCCGGGAAGTCGGTCTGAGCCTTTCCGAACTGATTTCCCAGCTAAAAATTAAAACTGGGAAAGAAATTTAATACCAAACGATTATACTGTGCAGTTGAGAGGGCAATTATGGAAACGAGGCAAGTGAAGAGGAAGGTGTTGCTGCTTGGCGATGGGGCTGTGGGTAAGACCAGTCTCATACGCAAATTCGTTATGGACAAATTCGACGACAAATACATCAGCACAATCGGTACCAAGGTGACCAAGAAGGAAATGCAATTGAAATTGCCGGATGAAGAGATACGCCTGACCCTAATGATTTGGGACGTGCTGGGTCAGAAGGGATACAAAGCGGTCCAGGCATCGAGTTATAAGGGCGGCGAAGGCGTCATGATGGTCTGCGACCTGACAAGGAAGGACACGTTGGACGGTCTCAAGGATTACTGGATACCGGAACTGCGAAAGGTGGTCGGAGAAGTCCCGATGATATTCGTGGGCAACAAATCAGACCTCGTTGAGGAGCGCCAGATAACCGAAGAAGAGTTCTGTGCGATGGCCGAGGAATTCGGTTCGTCACATTATACCAGCAGCGCCAAAACCGGGGAGAATGTGGAAGACATATTCAAAACGCTCGGTGAGGTGGTCTTCGGTACGGGAACGGGTGAAATCGGAAAGCCAGCTGCCGAAGAAGCATTGGAAATTTCCAGCCTCCTCGACGTTGCAGACCTGATAATCAACGATTTCTGCGAAGCGCACGGCGACAGGGACACGGCAATGGCCATGATAAGGCAGCAGTTCTCCAGCGTTGGCGTGAACATCGAGAGACCGGATAAGGAAACGCTTCTCAAAGCAGCGGAGCGCCTGGCTGAATTGGAGAGAGGTTTCAAGGATGATTTCGCCGTCAAGACCACGCTGGCCAAGCGAAAACGCCTAATAGAGCAGCACGGTTAGGGGTGGATATGACGAAGAAGCTGATGAAGAAGGTCTGTTTGCTCGGTGACGGGGCAGTCGGCAAGACGTCCCTCATCCGCAAGTTCGTTTTCGACAGGTTCGAGGACAAGTACATAATGACCTTCGGCACCAAGGTCTCGAAGAAGCAGGTGAATATAAACCGGAACGGCATGGATTTCACACTAACATTCCTCATCTGGGACATCCTGGGTCAGAGGATACACGACAACCTTCACTCGGCGTATTATCAGGGTGCTTCCGGCGCGTTCATCGTCTGCGACACGACAAGGCGTGAGACATTGGAAAACATTGAAGAGTGGATTTCCGTGTTCAGGAAAGTGAACAAAGACGCACCTCTGATTTTCTTGGGGAACAAATCAGACCTGAAGGACCAGGCACAGTTCGGAGAGGTCGAGTTAGCGGAACTCGGTAAAAAGTATTCTGTCCCGCACCATATTACAAGTGCCAAGATCGGCAACCACGTGGAGGAATCCTTCATGGAACTGGGCAACAGGGTCATCGACCATTATCTTCACAAGGGGGAAAGCAAGAATGAATGAAGAGGAAGTGAACGTGAGCTTTTTCGTGATGACTGGCGATGCATTACGCAGTCTCAATGACGAATTACGCATCCTACTGGGCGAGAAAGAAGCCGGCGCTCTCGTGGAGAGGTACGGATTCAGGTGCGGAGAAGGCCTGGTTCAAAGTGTCGGCTATACCTGCGAGAACATTGAGGAACTTGAAGAAACGCTGCCGGGCTTACTCATCGAAACAGGCCTGGGTCGTGCATCTACCAAGAAGATAACAGAGGACGAAATCATAATCGAGTTCCAGGAATCCGTGGAAGCGCAAGCCCTTGGGAAGGCAGACAGGGCCAGATGCAATTTCACCAGGGGATACCTTTCAGGTGTACTATCTACGTTGTTGGACGTAAAATATGATTGCACCGAGGAATGCTGCACTTGTAAAGGAGACGAATTCTGCATTCACAAGCTGGTCAAGAACAAGATGTACGTTAAGCCCGAAGCGGAAGGCGTTGAAGAAACCGCCCCGAAATTCGCGCTGGAGACCGCGACCAGCTACCTGGTCAAAGAGGAGCACCCGGACAACAGCTACGAGATATTCAAGGACTGGGTCATGCACGGCCATCAGGGTCTGTGCATCACGAGGGACTTCCCTGCCAAGATAAGGAAGAAATACGGCCTGGAGAAGAGCCCGATTATCTGGCTTTCCACATCCGAGACAGAGAACACGGTCCCGCCGCAGAACCTCTCGGCCCTGTTCTACAACATCGAGAACTTTCTGAAGAAGAGCGAGCAGGGAATGATAATCCTATCCGGACTGGAATACCTCATCACCCACAACTCCTACCAGTCAGTGCTCAAGTTCATCCAGCTTCTGAACGAACAGATAGCCCTGAGGGATTCTGTCCTGATCGTCCCGTTAAGCCCGCTGACACTGGACGAAAAGGATTTGAAGATGTTCGAGAGGGAGTTGACGCTGTTTTCGAGCTAATCACAAATCTTATTAACTCTGCAAACTTATTGCCTTCACAGGTGGTCGGAGTGAAAAGGATTTGTGCGATATCATTGTGCTTGGTCATGCTAATCGGTGCATTTTCGATCGTCAATCCATTAAGTTTGTCATCCCCTTCGAGCAACGAGGTCTTTACTGCAAGTTTCAACGACGTCTACAACCTTCCGGAGTTTCCGTTCGGTCACGAGTGGGACACGGGTGACGGTCAGCAGGTCTACAACGAAGGCTGGGGCGGTGACGTCATCACGGTCTGGGTGGACGTAGCCCTCGACCCCCAGGCTAGGCTCTACATAAAGTACGATTACTGCAACCACATGGCCTGCTACGACGGCGAACCCGGGGGCTGGGACGACATGGACTTCCGGAACGCATCTTACGTGCTGGGGTGGGAGATGAATTACGTCGGCGGTACGATTTACAATTATACGCTCATCGGTGACTGGATGCTCGGTTACCCCACCTATCCGGCATCGAATTACAGCGGTATCCATGTAGGCTACACAGTATACGCCAAGAACACCACGGACGGAAGTGTAGTGGTCGGTGAGCAATATCAAAACATGTTCCCTTACTGGCCCGCCCATTCCATCAACGTGACCTCAACAGTCTCAAAGACGGTGCTCGACCCCGGAGAGAACTTCTGGGTTAACGGAACTTCGAATTACTGGCACCGCCTGAACTGGCATGACAATCCTCCGGCCAATGAGTGCGATGTGACCGTAACGGTCAATCCGACATATCAGGATAAAACAGATGCGGCAGGCAACTTCTCGATGATGATACCGGCCCCGATGACGCCGGGCTTCCACACCGTGAACACCACTGTGTCGAACACCACTGAGAACAGGAATGCGACGTGCGTTAGCAATGAAATTACAATCGAAGTTACAAATCCAATAACTCCGCATCTCCCAATAAGGATTAATTCAAATGCGGACTTCGACTCAGCCCATGGCGTCGCGAACTGGGCCACCGGAAATGGAACTGTTTGGAACCCCTGGATAATCGAGAGGTGGGACATCAACGGAACCGGATTAGGGTATTGCATTTTTATCGGGAATACGACGGAGTATTTTGTAGTGAGGGACTGTTACCTTCACAATGCGGATTCGGTTTGGAGATGGCCTTACATTACTAGGTCAGGTTTATATCTATACAATGTCCAGAATGGTCAGCTTATACACAACACTATTTCGAACAACCAGAACGATGGTATTTACGTCATTTCGTCAAACAGTAACACATTGACGAACAACACCGCTTCAGGCAACCAGGACGGCATTTACTTCAGTAACTCCGACGGCAACACGCTCATGAACAACAACGCTTCTTCGAACAATTACGATGGCATCTCCTTCAGGGACTCCGATAGCAATATGCTCATCAATAACACCGCATCTTCGAACTATTACGATGGCATCGCTCTTTCCTCATCCAGTAGCATCACACCCAGCAACAACACGCTGAGTAAAAACACCGTTTCGAACAATTTATACGGTATCTGCCTTTCCTCGTCCAGCAGCAACACGTTTACGAATAACACCGTATCTTCGAACAACGAAATCGGCATCTACATTGCCTCATCCATCAGTAACACGCTGAGAGACAATATGATGATAAACGATGGCATCTTCATAGAAGAAAGTTCTCAATTGAGTCATTGGAATACACACACAATTGATACCTCCAATAAAGTGAATGGAAAACCAGTTTATTATTGGAAGAACCAAACGGGCGGGACCGTACCGCCGGGAGCGGGCGAGGTCATACTTGCCAATTGCACTGGAGTCACCGTGGAGAACCAGAACGTCAGCGATGGTTCCGTTGGCATAGAACTGGGATTCTCCAGCAATAACACAATGAGTTACAACACCGCTTCGAACAACTACTATGGCATCTACCTCTGGGACTCCGACTGCAACACGCTTATTAATAACACAGCTTCTTCGAACACCAACTGCGGCATCTACCTCGAGCAGTCGATCAGTAATACCCTCGCGAACAATACCGCTTCTTCGAACAACGTCGAAGGTATCTACCTCGAGTGGGGGTCCGATGGCACCACGCTGAGTAAAAACACGGTTTCGAACAATTTCAATGGCATCTACCTTTCCTCGTCCAGCATTACGCTGAGTAACAACACCATTTCGTACAATACCTTTGGAATCTACGTCGGGTTTTCCTTTAGCAGTCTCATCTATCACAACAGATTCATCAACAACACCAACCAGGCTTTTGATAATGGTACGAATTTCTGGAACCACAGTTATCCCGCCGGTGGGAATTACTGGTCCGATTATATCGGCGATGACATTTTTTCCGGCCCCGACCAAGATATTCCAGGAAGCGACGGTTTCGGGGATACTAATTACACAAACATTATAGGGGGCAATGTTGACGAATATCCGTTAATGTCCCTCTCAAAATTCATCGAATACGACATCCCACTCCAAGAAGGCTGGAACCTTGTTTCTCTACCATTGGTACAATCATCCAAATCAATAATTGCTGTCCTGGCCAGCATTGACGGTAAATGGGATTGCATCCGGGCATACGATGCCATCAACGAGATATGGTTATCAAATGTAACCTCCAGACCCGATTCCTTGAACGATATACAATCTCTTAATCACAAGATGGGCTTCTGGATTAACATCAACGAGACGAATGTGAACTTGACTGTAAGAGGGTATATGCTGAGTTCTACTAGTATTTCTCTCTATGCTGGGTGGAACCTTATCGGTTATCCTTCGCTCAATATAGAAACGATTGCCAACGCTCTCTGGGGCACCAGTGCCGATAATGTCATGGTCTGCGACACCTCGGAACCATATAACATCAAAGAAGTCGGTCCGAACTATGTGATGCAACCAGGAGAAGGCTACTGGGTCCACGTCCCATTCGATACCGTTTGGGTCGTAGATTGGTAACTACGCCATCTTCCACTTAACCCCATCAACGGCATCCTCAAGAATAATCCCATGGTCCTTCAACTTGTCCCGGATTTCATCGGCCAGCTCGAAGTTCTTTTGCTCCCTGGCCTTTTGTCGGATGTCAATCAGGATTTCGACAAGCGGGGCCAAGAGTTCCGTGTCTATATCGGTCGATTTCTCGAACTTGAATATGGTGAGGGAGGTGTCGAACTCCTTGAATGCTGAGACTATCGCCTCAAGGCTCTTCTTGCTGAGCTGTTGGCCCTCCAGGTAGCGGTTCACTTCTCTGGCGAACTCGAATATGCCGGCTATCGCTTCTCTGGTGTTGAAGTCCTCGTCCATGGCCTTATCAAAATTCCCCAGAGCTTCTTGTGCCTTTGCTTCGAATCCGTCTTCCAGGGTTTCGTCCGCTCCGTTTAGGGTTGCCATGACGTTGTCCAACGTGTTCTGCAAACGCGCCAGCGCCTGGCCGGCTTCGTCCAGGGCGGTGTCCGTGAAGTCGATGGGCTTGCGATAATGGGTGTTGAGCAGGAAGAATCTGACAACCAACGGGTCATAATGCGTCAGCACGTCCTTGATTGTGAAGAAGTTGCCGAGGGACTTTGACATTTTTTCATCGTCTACATTCATCAGCCCGCCGTGTAGCCAGTACTTGACGAAGGCCTTTCCAGAAATCGCCTCGGACTGCATGATTTCGTTCTCGTGATGGGGAAATATGAGTTCGGTGCCGCCGCCGTGAACGTCAAATGTTTCTCCGAGGTACTTCATGGACATGACCGAACACTCGATGTGCCAGCCCGGTCTTCCCTCGCTCCATGGGGATTTCCAGAACGGTTCTCCAGGTTTCTTTGCCTTCCAGAGTGTGAAGTCCAGGGGATTTTGCTTCTTTTCATCGGCTGCGATCCTGGCACCGGCTATCATATCTTCTTTCTTCTGATGGGAGAGTTTGCCGAACTCCGCCACATTCTCCACGTCGAAATAGACATCGCCGTCTGCCTCGTAAGCGAAGCCCTTGTCTATGAGGATCTTTATCGCCTCTATCATCTCTTGCATGTGCTCGCTGGCTATCGGGTATGTGTCCGCCTTGCGCACGCCCAGCCTTCCCATGTCCGTGAAATATTCGGCAATGTACTTGTCCGCGAGTTCCTTAAGCGTGATTCCCAGTTCCCGCATCCTTTCGATACAATGGTCCTCGATGTCAGTGAAGTTTACCACGTACCTTACCTCGTACCCCTTTCTCTCCAGATGCCTCCGGATAACGTCGAAGGTCACCGCAGCCTTGGCGTGGCCCATGTGACTGTCGTCATAAGTGTTGATACCGCAGACGTACATCCTCACCTTATTTCCATTTAGCGGAACGAATTCTTCCATCTTGCCAGTCATCGTATTATGCACTCTCAGGGTCATCTCGCCTCGCTAATGCCAAACAGGATATAAAAGCTATTGCCCTTACCTTTCTTCGAAAACTCGGAAAATATATATCCTAGTTTGGCAATGTCCCGTACTGCCCAAGAAAGGAGGTTGAATGATGTTGGAAACCTGGGAACTCGTATTGTACGCCGCCATTGTTGTCTTGTTAGTGATTGGTATTTACTCCGCCCTCCTCAATTACTGGATGTGGAAAGACTGGAACAGGAGTAAGGAAGAGCAAAGACCGGTTGGGGAAGCCCCGGCCATCGAGCCAGAACCACCTGCAGAGCCTACACCAGAGCCTGAGCCAGCACCTCCACCGGAACCTGAGACCCCGCCGGCTCCTCCAGACGAGTAATTAAAAACCTGAAACTATTTGAAAATAAATAGGACAGCTCCTACTGTATTCTATGCCATTAATGAAACTTGGATTAGCATATAATTTATTTCAAAGTTTCACACATTTGCCCAATTCTGATTATATAAAAATTAGGAGAATAAGGCATGTGGAAAAACAATGGTAATCGTCATTATTTTTCTATCCATTGTTTTATCATTTTGTCCACTTGAATTCATCGATAGGCAGGGCCATCTGGGTCTTGCAATTCACATAGGATGCCAGGTGGCAGACGAAATCAACCGCGGTCCTTTCGTCAGACGTCTCGAAGATGATAATGGAATCCGGCTGCCCGAAGAGGCCAAGGAACTCCCTTATTTTTACTCCTTCCGGGACAACTAAGCGCTTCAAAGCTCTCACCGTCTCCTCGAACTTCCCTTCAGGAGAATTGACTATGGTAACAAATATCATTAATTCACCTGGTGATTAATAGGCAAAGGGGGTATATTAAATTGTGCATCGGAATCCTAACTGAAAAATTTCCTCACTCTCATCAAATCTTCCAGGCTGGCCTTGACCTTCAGTCTCTTAGTGGCCCAGGCCCTCATGGGCTTTAACTCTCCCTTGAACAGGGCGATCAGGTCCTCCTCGGTTGCGGTTACGCTAACGTCCGTGTCGTCCAGTTTGCCGTGTTTGAAATCCTTGATGTCCTTGTCGTCCAGCACGAAGCTGAAGCCCTCCTTATCGATGACGTCTATGTTTATTCTCCTGGTCACGCCCTCCAGCTCTTTCTGGATTTTCTCGTCCTCTGCGATTTTATTCCTGAACTTCTCGATGTTCTGGCTCAAAAGGTCCTCAAGTTCGCCCATGATATCACTTTTCCTCGAAATCGTCGAGCTGGGTAATGGTGCTCTCGTTTATTATTCTATTCACCGTCTTCCAGGATTTTCGGGTGTGCGGCGGCATTTCTCCATGTTTCTCATACCAATTTCTTAGAAAATCTATGGTCTTGGTGTCCGATGGATAACCGCTTCCTATTTCCTCGCCCAGCTCCTCCCGGATTTCATCCACAAGCGCGTCCCTCTTGGTCTTGGCCAGTATCGAGGCCGCCGAAACCACCGGATAAATCTCATCGGCACCATGCTCGGACACTATTCTCACGGCATCCGCCAGTTCCCTGGAAATCTGTTTCTTGAATTCTTCCTCGTTGGTATCGGCTGCGTCGACATATGCTAGTTCCGCGCCGAGCCGCTCTATCACGGTGGCGAACATCTTGCTCTCGATGACGTTCATGGTGTACGATTGCCGTAGTGTGTCTATATCTTCAGCGCTGGCAATCACCATCTCATATCTTACTACCTTTTTAATTTCCTCAGCCAGTTGCTCGCGCCTGGCAGGAGTGAGCTTTTTAGAATCCTTAACCCCCAAATCCCTGAGCGCCTTATCGTCGGTCACCAGAACTCCGACTATCACCATCGGGCCCATGACCGGTCCTCGACCGGCTTCGTCAACCCCACATATACCACCTAACTCTCCTTTATCCTCAAAATCATCCAGAGTGGGCATTGCAACCAGATAACTTTACCTGTAAATAGGTCTTGTGTCGAATACGTTATTCAAAAAAGGGCATGTTTTAATATCGGTTTCCCATAACGAATTGCCCAAGGAGGGAATGCATTGCGGTTAGAGGAACACCTGGCGGGATGTGAGAGCGATTTAAAGGAGCTTGTTCTGCGAATCGGCGAGGTCTCGAAGACCATAAGCAAGGGTTTTGCCAGCAGGCAATCACATTCTGATACACACAACGTCTATGGGGAGCAGCAGATGGCCCTGGACAAGTGGGCCGACGAGGTCCTAATCGCCGACCTGAGGGATTCTGGCATAGTGCGCCATCTGGCATCGGAAGAGCAACCTGACATCATCGAGTTCGAGAATGCAACCGGCAACCTGGGCGTGGTCTTGGACCCGCTGGACGGTTCATCTCTGATAGGCGTGAACCTGGCCGTGGGAACTATTGTCGGCATATATCGGGGTAATGTTCTCGCGCCCGGCAGGGAGATGGTTAGTGCGATGTACGTGCTTTACGGTCCCCTAACAACCCTGACTTATACGGTAAAAAAGGGCGTGCACGAGTTCGTGCTGGACGATGATGGTCAGTTCGTTCTACAAGAGGAGAATATAAGGATTTCGGATGGTAAGATTTACGCCCCAGGCGCACTTCGGAAGAACTATCTCGAGGGTCATCTGAAATGGATAGAGGCATTGGAGGCGGAAGGATATAAGATTAGGTTCAGCGGCTCATTCGTGGCTGACGTGCACCAGATACTGCACAAGGGAGGGGTGTTCACCTATCCAGGATTTGTCGGCAAGGAGCAGGGCAAGCTCCGGTTGCTATTTGAAGCAAATCCCATGGGTTTCATCGTGACAGAGGCCGGCGGGGCGACGAGCAACGGAAAAGTAGATTTGCTCTCCATACAACCGAATGCTGTGTCCCAGCGGGTTCCCATTTATATAGGCGGAAAGAAAGAAATCGAGATGATAGAGAAATTAAATTCAGAGGTGTAGTTATGTATGAACCGATACCGGGAAACGTGATGTTCAACAGCTTGAAGGACAAGGGCGTGATAATACTGGCCGCGAACGCGAGGACAACCGCGGGAGTTGCCGAAGGCATATTCCGAGCCGCGAAAGACCTGGATTCCGCAGTGATTTTTGAAATCGCACGTTCCGAATGCAACCTTGACAGGGGATACACCGGCCTGTTGCCGAGCGATTATGCGGCGCACATTAAGAAGGCTGCCGAAAAGGTGGAATTCGACATCTGGGCACTACATGCGGACCACATCACGGTAAAAAAGGGTACACCGGAGGACATCGAAGGGACAAAGAAGCTGATTGACGCGCAGATTGAGGCCGGCTTCACCTCTTTTGCCATTGACGCTTCCCATCTGTTCAACTTTCAGGGTGGCAACCTTCGGGAAGAACTGGCCATGAATATCGATGCCACAACCGAGCTGGCAAAATACATTGTGGTCAGAATGGACGGAAAACCGTTCGGTTTGGAGGTCGAGGTAGGAGAAATCGGAAGAGAGGGAGAGCACGGCAAGGTGGTGACAACACCGGACGAGGCCGTGACCTTCGTGAAAGCCCTGAAAGAAAACGATGTGCATCCGCAGGTTCTGGCCATTGCGAACGGAACCGCTCACGGAAACGTCTACGACGAACACGGAAACATTATCGAGCAGGTGTCGATAGACATCGACCAGACAAAGGCCATCGCAAAGGCGCTGAGGGACAACAACCTTGACGTGAGAATCGCCCAACACGGGATCACCGGCACGCCCAGGGAGCTCATCAACACCGTGTTCCCGAAAGGGGACATAATCAAGGGTAACGTTGCGACGTTCTGGCAGAACATGGTAATGGATGTTTTCAAGGTTTATGACTCACAACTGTACAAAGACATATACGACTGGACACTGGAAAACTTCAGGTCAAAGAATCCCGGTAAGGCTGACAACGAGATTTGGGGTAAAAATGTAAAACATGCTATCAAACAGTTCTACGACCGGATTTACGGAGTGGACGAGGAAACCATTGATACAATCGAAGCGCTGGCCTACGGTGAAGCCAGGGTGTTCTTCAAGGCATTCGGCTCCGCCGGAACCGCATCCACAGTAAGAGAGGCAATGGGGTGAACTCTTGGAAACGCCCATTATTGCCATTAACATGAAGACGTACCCGCAAGCCTGCGGCAGCGCCGGACTGCAACTGGCAGAACTATGCGGGGAAGTGTCTGAAAAAACAGGAAAAAGCATAGCCATAGCCCCACAACAGGTTGACCTTACTTTTTTCGCAGGAACGTTTAACATTCCGATTTTCGGGCAGCACGTAGATAACGTGAAACAGGGAAGCACTACAGGCCGCGTAACTCCGGAAGCCCTGAAGGCCATCGGATGCACTGGCACATTGATCAATCATTCAGAGTATCGCATTCCCGCCGAGGATGTAAAGGCCCTTGTTCAAAGGTGTAAAGACCTCGGACTCGTCACCATCGTCTGCACGAAGGACGCGGAGGAAAGCAGGCAATACGCCCAATTCGGGCCTGACTTCATCGCCGTCGAGCCGCCGGAGCTTATCGGCGGAGACATCTCGGTCACAACCGCGAAACCCGAAGTGGTATCTGATTCGGTAAAAGCAGTGAAAGATGTAGCTCCGAATGTCAAAGTCCTTTGCGGGGCAGGTGTCAAGAACGGCCAGGATGTTAGAATGGCCATCGAACTTGGCGCCGAGGGTGTACTGCTGGCCTCAGGTGTAGTAAAGGCGGAAGACCAGAGGGCGGTGCTTGAGGACTTGGTCGATGGGTTGTAAACTACCAGGCGGCAGTAAACAATCATAAATAGCAATGTGTTTACTGCTAAGGAGTTCTGTTAGAACTCCCCTCTAAAGAACCGGGCGTTTCTGAATGATAGGATAGTTGCCAGTTTCT
>DAOVAY010000009.1 GCA_030670795.1 Methanobacteriota archaeon
GCTCTGCACCACGCAAGAACTTAAGAGCCACCATTCACTCTGAGCAAATTGTAAGGTCCGGCCGTATTTGGCTGCTTGGGTGTATGTTCTAGCCTCATTGCCAGCGGCATCATAGGTCCTCACTTGGTAAGCATAACAGTTTGAATTATTTACACCTCTATTGGCGTGCACATAATTTGTAGTGCCTGCCGGAACCGAATCTAACAATGCATAGCTATCTCCGATTTTATCCCAACCGTTCTGGATAAACCACACGTCATAGTGGTCTACATCTGGAGATAGGGATGCATCCCAATAAATGGTAATATCATTAACGCCAGTGAGTTCTGCATGAGGATTGGTTGCCGGCAAAGGTGCTACAGAGTCAATCTCAAAACTGAAATTGCTTGTGTCCTCGCCTGTATAACCGGACGTGTCCTCTGCCGTAATCCTGACATAGCAATTGTTTTCGTTAACAGAGGGAACAGGGTCCCAGATATATGAACCATCATTCAACTCGTTGTCAACAATGAGATTCCAAGGTCCTCCCGAACCATTATTAGAATATTTGATTGTTATCGGATTCGGAATGAGCGGGAAAGCCCCCGCCGTTGCTGTCCATTGGATCTCCCTACTTCCACCACCCATTATGGACTCTCCACCGTTAGGAGTGCCTACCCAGACTGCTGGGATGTCCTGACAAGGATTCATAAGAGGATAGTCGTCTTGAGCTGCAGCATACCCATCCAAAATGATGTAAGGTGTGTCTCCAATGCCATCATCACCTGTGATGTTCTGCTCTGACCCTGAGAATATATCTACACCATTATAGTCACTCCAATAATTACCACCGGATGGATAACCATCATCCCAGGAATTATTACCATCATCATGGGCCTGATTGGTGTTGTTAACAAAGGTGTTGTGGTGTATCAAATTGAAGCGTGAAATATCGATATAGATACCATTGTTGTTGTCAACGATGTAATTATCATGAATATTGTTATTCTGAGCAAGAGTTGGGTTCAATAAGTATATCTCATCGTCTGGTGAATTAGGGGGATCTGTTTCATTATAACCAGCACCATACCAAACAATTTGACCTTTATTATTTATCTCTGGACGATACTCGGTTTCCTCGCGGTTCGTCAGCTGAGTTGCGCTTAACCCATTCCAAAGAAATATCTCAGTTTCAATATGTGGTATCGTCGCCTCTATTTCATCACACCCCATCCATACAACACATCCTATGTCATTGATACGTGGGTTCCAGGAATCCCACTCATCATTCGACAACTGTGTGATATTATTGTTATCCCATAATTGGATTGTCCAATTCTCAGAATCGTTTGCACCGTCAATGCGACGTCGCCACACAATCTCACTATTGATATTGATTCTCGCATTGGAATTGAAGTGATCATCATCTGTCACTTGTGTTGTATTTGTACCATCCCAGTATATTATGTCAGGATTTATAAACGAATTATTGGCAATATCATGAAAATAATTAATCCATACCACTTGTCCTAGTTCATTAAGCATAGGCCCTGTGTCGTAATCTGTGTCGTTTGTTAGCTGTATGGCATTATTCTCATCCCAAAAGAATATCTCAAAACTGTTCATAGTTGTTCCGCCATACCAGATTATTTGCGTATTATCGTTGATTCCAGTACACACCTCAGAATAACTGGTACTTGTCAATTGTCTTGGAATTGGGCCATCCTTTAGCATGACTTCAAAGTCGTTGCCATCATAGCCATTCCATACAATATCGCCGTTGTTGTTAATCAGCGGTAACCAATCTTCAACACCATTGTTAGTTATTTGTGTTGTACTTGTCCCATCCCAATAGAAAATCTCATGATCAGAAGGGAAGGCAGTACGCCACACAACCTCTCCATTGTCATTAATATCATATGACAAATCGTCATAATCATTATTTGATAATTGATAAATACTTGAGCCATCCCAGAAAAATATTTCAGAGAGCCACTCTCCGCTTTTATTCCACACCCCTTTCCAAGCCACATCTCCATTGTTATTAATTTCTGGGTAACTATCGGAATAATCATTATTTGTCAATTGAATGATAGTCGTATTATCATAGTAACTTGAAACATAGATGCCGATTTCGCTATTGGAGATAACATTATTTTCTACACTACAATTCTGACCTCCACGAAGTTCTATACCAGCATCGTCGGGGTTGTTACCACTATTTAAAATGTTAAAGCCCGATATGGTTACATTGCTTGCAGTAATTAAGACTACATCTCCGATTCCACTCCCATTAATGATTGTTGAGCTACTGCCTTCTCCAATCAGATTAATGATTTTGTAGATAACCACAGTTTCATTATATGTTCCAGCACTCACCTCTAAAGAATGACCATCTCGCGTATCCGGGTCGTCTATCGCGGTTTGAATCTCAATGAAATATTCGCCAGTGTTGATGTTGTGAACCGAGTTAGCCATAATATTTACTTCGGTTGTTTTACCTTCACTGTCTTCGCTGACATCAATAATCAAGATAGCAGAGCCGAACACCAGCATGGTTGAAACCCAGATTACGCCAATCCGTTTCATCTCTTCCTCCTGATATTCTATAGTACATACAACCTTAAAGAATTTTCGCTATTTGTATTATTGAAAAATCTCTTGTTCGGCAACCCAATCAGGTATGTCCAGCGTCCCCATGAGAACGGGTTTCTGATGACAGTCGCTGCCACCGGTGGCTATCAGACAGTGTCTTTTTACGAAGCTGAGGTAATGCCTGGTGCTTTCATTGTCGAGACGGGAGTGCCAGCATTCGATGCCGTCCAGGAATTTTATCAATGATTCCTCTATGATTCTTGTCTGCTCGTCCAGGGATTTGGTGAGCCTTCTGAGGGAAGGGCTTTCCGATATGTTGGGGTGGGCCAGCACTAGGATTCCTCCGGCGTCCTTCATCAGCTTGGCCGCGTCCCCGATGTAGAAGGGGAACTTCTTGATGTCACAGCGTTCGAGATATTTAGAGAAGGCCTCCGGCCTTGTCTGAACGATTCCTTTCCTGATCAGGTAATCGGCAATATGTGGCCGGCCCAACGAGCCCTCCACGTTTTCCCTGATGGTCTCCAGGTCTCGTTCGGTGAAGAGCTCTTTTCCCTCCTTCTCGAACTCGACGTTTATATTCTCCAGTATTTTTTTCGCCCTCAGTTCCCTCCACTCACGGATTTCTTTGAGCTTCTGCTTGACTGCATTGTTTCGATGGTCGAAGCCGTAGGACAGGACATCCAGGCTGACTTCCTTTCCGCCTTTATAATCCGGATGCGAGAATGTCAGACCCAGCTCGACGCCGGTGATGTATCTTATTCCGTACTCCTTTGCCAGCTTTATGGCCCTCTCCTGGCAGTCAACGCAATCGTGGTCCGTGATGGACATGAAACCTATGCCCCTCGCTTTCGCTTTTTTAAAAATCTCCTCAACGGTGAGCGAGCCGTCGGAGCAATCCTTGGTGTGGATGTGCAGGTCGATCTTCATCCTATTCCCTTTCATCCTTTGAAATAACCCACCAGTCTTCCGGGGGGTTCTCGGTGGTGTCCACGATATAATGAACTACCTTGATGTCCGGATAGGCACTCTTCATCTCGTCAAGGTTCACCGGCTGGAACTTCTTCTGGTTGTTGTAATACGCCTGCGACGTGAGCGCGTTTGACTCGTAGTCCTCCTTGGTCCTTCTGGAGATACGTTCGAGCGACACGTCCTCCGGACACTGGGTCTGCAATATGACGAGGGTCTTTCCGTTCCTGGCGGCAATTTCTGCAGCGCGGTATCTGAGGTCTTTCAGAACGAACGTGGCGTCGAGAATGACGCCGTCCCCAGTCGTTACCTTCTCCTCTGCCCTTCTGAACATCTCGTCATAGACCCGCTTGCGCTTGTTCATGTTAGCGGCCACTTCTTCGTCGAAGATGTCCTCGCCTTTCAGGACCTCCAGCCGTATGAGGTCGGTGCGCAGGATCGGGTATCCCTTGATTTTCGCGATTTCTTCTGTGGTCTCGGTCTTCCAGGTGGCGGGCAGGCCGCAGGCTATTAGGAGCGTGCCGGATTTCAATTCCTTGTCCATGTAGTCCCTGAACGGCTCTCTCATCTTAACACGTCCTCTCTGTAATACCAGCCCTTAAAGAGCTTGTGTCTCATATTGGGCTGGAAGTTCAGATTCCAAAGGCCATATGCGGAATTTCTCGAAGTTTTCTTTGACTTCGAGTCAATACGTTGATTAATGATGCACATATGGCGATTTATTTTTTTATTGTTATTCAGGCCAATTCATCACAGGCCTAAAACCTGTGTGTTCTTGACCTTTAACAATATAAGTCTATTTATCTCTTTTCGCGTATCTCGCCGCGAGTTCAAAATACCTGCTGGCCAGCCGGAGCGCTTCCTCTTTGTCCTCTTGCGAGATGTTTGGGTCGTCCAGCCTGAAGCTGATGACCTTTCCTCTCACGTAGGCCCTGTATGTTTTATAGAAGTCGAGCAGCCTTCCCAGTTCCCGGTCGCCCGATTGTCCGACATATGCCTCAATCAATGTGTCGGACAGCTCCTCCTGTTCGTGGTAGTCCAGGTCCATGGCCAGAAAGGCGATGTCCGCGGCCACATCCGAATAGCGGAACCGTTCGTTGAACTCTATGCAGTCGAAGATGATGATGGGGTCATCTAGACAAATATGCTCCATGTGCAGGTCGCCGTGGCAGTCCCTTATCCTCTTGTCGGCGATTCGCTTTTCGAATAAATTTCGGTTTTTTTCGTAGAATGAACTGGTGTATTCCTTGATTACATCAAATTGTTCCCGGTTGATGCTCTTTCCTATGTACTTCTCTGTCTGCTCGAAATTTTCGTCGGTATTTTTCTTGGCGATTTCGACGGTGCCGAATCCGTCTATTTCGGGTGAGTTTTCCGCACTTTCATGGAACATTGCCAGCTTCTTTGCCACTGCTTCGACCATCTCCTTTGTCAGTTCCCCCTTCTTGAGAAGCGTAAGCATCAGTTTTTCCAACGGGATGCGCTTCATTTTGACCGCATATTCTACGGTCTGTCCAGGACCATCAACGGCCAGGGTCTCTCCCTCTTCAGTTATGCTTACAACCCCCAGGTAAGTGTCCGGTGAAAGCCTCTTGTTGAGCTTGATCTCCTGGTTGCAGTAGTATTTCCTCTTCTCCAGGATGGTAAAATCGAGAAAACCGAAGTTCACGGGTTTCTTGACCTTGTATACGAACTCATCACAAATGAAAATGAAGGATATGTGGGTCTGCACGAGTTCAACTTTCTTCGTGGGCTCTGGGTAGATATTCGGTCGCAGGAGCTCCCGGACGAGTTCCGCCATGCCCGCACCGGCCTAGGTCCCCAGTTGCCAGCTCTTGAGGTATTCCTCTTGCTCCGGCGTCAGGGTGTCGATGTTGATGTCCATGGATTCCAGCTTGAGCCTTGCCACCATTTCGTCGATTTCTTTGGGCACCGGATAGACCTTTGCCTCAAGATTTCGTCCTTCTTTTACGATGTACTCGGCCACGAGAGCCTGGTTTGCGAAACTCATGTCCATAACGCTTGCAGGATGCCCCTCGGCAGCGGCAAGGTTGATGAGCCTCCCCTCCGCGAGTAGGAAGATGCGCCTGCCGTCCTCCAAAACATACTCGTCTACGAACTCGCGGACTCTCTTTTTTGACTTGCTCATTTCTTCAAGGGCGGGTATTTCGATTTCCACGTTGAAGTGACCGGTGTTACAGAGTATGACTCCGTCTTTCATGACCTTGAAATGCTCCCTCGTTATTATGTCGGTGTCTCCGGTTGCGGTGATGAAAATGTCACCTATCCTTGCCGCCTCGGCAACGGGCATGACCCTGAATCCATCCATTACGGCTTCGAGGGCTCTCAGCGGGTCCACCTCGAGTACTATGACGTTTGCGCCCATTCCCCGCGCGCGCATGGCAACGCCTCTGGCACACCAACCGTACCCGGCTACGACAAAATTCTTGCCGGCAATCAGGATATTCGTGGCCCTCATTATTCCGTCGATGCTGCTCTGGCCGGTGCCGTAACGATTGTCAAAGAGATGCTTGGTTTTTGCGTCGTTCACCGAGATTATCGGATACTTCAGCACACCGTCCCTCTCCATGCTCCTGAATCGGATGATGCCCGTTGTGGTCTCTTCCGTGCCCGCGATGATGTGCTCTAAGCCCTCTGCCCTCTTAGAGTGTAGGACCGACACCAGGTCACCGCCGTCATCCATTGTGATGGTGGGTTTCATGTCCAGTACTTGGTCGACATGCTTGTAGTACCTATCATTGTCCTCCCCGCGTATCGAGAAGGCAGATATGCCGTAATCCTCGACGAGGGAAGCGGCAATAGGGTCTTGGGTGCTCAATGGATTGGAAGCGCAAAGTCCGACCTCCGCCCCTCCGGACTTCAAGGTCCTCATCAGGTTGGCCGTTTCAGTGGTCACGTGAAGGCAGCAACCGATCCTCATCCCCTTCAAAGGCTGCGAGCTCTCGAATCTTTTTTTAATCGAGGCCAGAACTGGCATCTGTCTTTCGGCCCATTCGATTTTTAGTTTTCCGTCAGGTGCTAGCGAATTGTCCTTGATATCGTACTCCATAGAATCACCGTCCGTCCATCCTCCCCGACTATATATATTTTTCACAAATAAAGAGCTACTTTGTGTCAAGAAAATGATGATATGAATGCATGCCCCGTCTGAAGCGAAGCGGAGGGCGGGGTTCGTGATACACCGATAGTTTTTGATTCAACACCCCGTGTGAAGCACGGGGATATCAAAACTTAACACATTGCAATAAAAAACACAATCCTTATATATCAACAAGTGCTATTTTAGGTTGATAGCATGAAAGTGCGGAGCGGTCACATAAAACTTGAGAAGGGAGTGAAGTACGAGGATCTACTGCCGATATACCAAGAGCTTTTTCTGAAGTTCCTGAAAGAGACCAACCAGATGCCGGAGGAGGAGGAGATTACGAGCATGCTCATCAGAGAGAATCTGATGGACCTCGAGAAGGGCAAGAAACCGGAGGGATACAACAGGCAGGGCAGAATGCGCATGATATTTCCGATTATGGAGCCGAAGGCAAAGGAGATAGAATTGTACATCTACGGTCACTATCACTCCGCTAAGAGCCTGGAGGTCGCCCGCGTGACCGAATCCGTTAGTCGTTTCTTCAAGAACAAGGGCTTCGAGAACGACGTGGACTGGGATAAGATGCTCATCCATAAATATAAGAAATAGCTTGGATGAGTTGTCGCTTTCTTTTCGATTATTTATGGATAATTTTTGATATTCGTTTTTGCGGTTGTTTGTAGTCATATCATGTCCGATGCTGATTATTTTGGATTTAACTGGCGCATCGGACGATTGTTTGTAGATTATTGTGAACAGCATGATGTTCCAGTTTGTTGGGTATTGTTGTCACATCATTGTCGAACACTCTGCTGGAAGCTGATAGATGCGTGTTCAACGAGGAAAAATTATAAGTTTTAAGGGCCGGGGCCGGGATTTGAACCCGGGACAGAGGATCCACAGTCCCATATGTTACCAGGCTACACTACCCCGGCCATTAGGGTAATGGGATGAAAATGCATGCTGGTATAAGATGTTTGTTGATGGATTGGCGTTCTCGGAACAAAGGCCAAATACTACTTTGTCTTACTATCAATTATGAGCGAGATACTCCTTGCATACGACGGGTCCGACCATTCCAGAAAGGCGTTGGACAAGGCCACCGAGATGGCGGGGGAGGAAGACGAGATAGTGGTTCTGTACGTGATTCCTGCGGCTTTGATAGAGGAATTTAAAGATGTGGATCCGGAGGTGTCAAGGTCGAAGGCTCACGAGATTGTGAACAAGGCCGTGTCGATCATCAAGGCAAGGGAGAAAAAGGCACTGGGCGTGGTTCATGAGGGCGATGTGGCGGAGGAGATAATCAACTTTGCTGTTGAGCTGCATTGTAACCTGATAATCGTCGGCTCCAAAGGCGTGAGCAAGATAGGGCGATTTACTCTCGGCAGCGTGGCGGAAAAGGTTGCCAGGCACGCAGACAAGGCCGTACTCATCGTGAGATAGTATTTTCTTTCACTAGCATATAGGGGTTCGGTAATATGTCAGACGCATCAGAAATGAAACGGCTGGCCGGTGAAAAGGCCGCCGAATACGTTGAGGATGGGATGGTTGTCGGTCTGGGCACCGGCTCCACTGTTTTTTTCACGATTCTGAAGCTAGGGGAAAGGGTGAGAGAAGGGTTGAACATTGTCGGGATTCCGACCTCCAAAGCCACGGAGAAACTCGCCCTTGAGCAGGGGATTTCTCTCGGTAATTTGGCTGAGCATCCCAGGATAGACATTACGATCGACGGTGCGGACGAGGTCGACCCCGAACTCAACCTGATAAAGGGCATGGGCGGTGCGTTGCTGCGTGAGAAGGTTGTCGCTTCGGTCTCTGAAAAGATGATAATCGTTGTTGACGATTCGAAAATCGTAGAGACGCTGGGCACAAAATCCGCACTTCCGGTCGAGGTAGTTCCCTTTGCTCTTTCATCCTGTATTGCCGAATTGGAGAAGTTGTGTGACGAGGTCATGACCCGAAAAACAGACGGCCAGATTTACGTTACCGACAACGGAAGCAACATTGTGGACTGTCTGTTCAGCGGCATTCCCGACCCTGAAAAATTAGAAAATATACTATCGAGAATGCCCGGCGCGATAGAGAACGGGCTATTCCTAGGACTGGCTACGCTGGCCATAGTGGGGACGCCAGAGGGCGTAAAGGTATATCAGAAACCTATTTGACGAGCTTCTTCAACTGGTCAAGGTTGGTCTCTATCTCCTTTATCTTCTTTCGCTCCTCTTTCTCAACCATACTCACAATTTTCTTAAACGGCACGGCCAACTGATAGGCGTGAACCGGCCTCCCCTTTCCTTCTTTTTTGATGTCGCGCTTTCTCACCCACTTGCGCTTGCGTAACTCCTGCATGACAATAGACACTTCTGGCTGCCTCAGTGCGGTGATTCCTTCAATTCTAACGGATATGGTCTCCTTTCCGTCGGCCAGCACAGCGAGCGTCTTTGCCATGTTTTTCGAGATACCTGCTTTTACCAAGTGGTTGATTATCGACTCATCTTTTTTGGTTAGTGTTACTCTTGCAGACACTTTATATTCACCTGCCGGTTATATTTTATTATTCATATATAATGGTTTCTATTCCTATCTCATATATATTCTTTTCTATTTCTTTGATTGTATTTCAATGGTTAAATTCTTACCAGTCAGTCAATCAAATTTTATATATTAATTGTTGATAGTTCTCTGAGATTATTATGACGGGAAAGTATATTTTTTAAATTTGCATGTTTTTGCCTATTCTTTCGGAAGTTTTAAGCCTTGAATTGCTATCATGTTTCCCATGCAACAACAAGGTGAAGTTTACCCGCAACAACCACCTCCGCAACCGGCATATCATCCCCAACCGGTACCCGGCGTCGGATACTATATTCTCATACTCATAGGGATTATACTTCTGATGGTCAGCGGTGCCTTATACGCACTTCTTCAGGTAACGGGCCAGGATGTCTATGACATAGTAGACATGTTCCGTATCTTGATAAACGAGGTCGGAGTGGGGCTTTTTGCCATCGGCATGTTAATAGGCGTATTCAAGGACGCGACATTACACAACTATATTCGAATGGCTATGGTAATTGCCATGGCACTTGTCCTGATATTTATACACTACTAACTGAAAAATAATGGAGAGTCCATAACTCTCCAACTATTCTCTTTTCTTATATTATGAAAGGTAGTCATTCCCTTTTCTTCCATTGTGCCAGGGGTATCGGTCACTCTCCAATTATTCCCTTTTCTTGTAATTCCTTTTCAATTACCGACATCAGCTCCTCAACTCCATCTCCGTTTAACGCGGAAAGGGATAGCCCAACATCCGAATCCTTGATGTCCGCTTTGTTCGCCACCAATATAAATTCTGTGTTCGGGAAGGTTTTTCTGAGTTCG
Organism: Methanobacteriota archaeon; assembly: GCA_030670795.1. Taxonomy (GTDB): domain Archaea; phylum Thermoplasmatota; class Thermoplasmata; order SG8-5; family SG8-5; genus SG8-5. The sequence goes on from DAOVAY010000009.1 coordinate 10,031, forward strand.
TCCAGAAGATTTTGCTGGGACTCATTGTCATAACCGCAGGTTTCGGACGGGTCAAAGACAAAGACGAATATGCCTTCCAAATGCTCCAGTGCCGCAATTGCCTGGAGCTCGATTGGATTGCGTTCATCCAATGGTCGGTCGAGCAGGCCGGGCGTGTCCATGACCTGGACCTTCTGTAGTTTAATTGTGGTGTGGCCTATCGAGATGCCCTTCGTGGTGAACGGATAGGACGCGATCTCGGGCTTTCCCGTGGAAATCTGTCTAACGATGAGGGATTTACCTACGTTCGGAGCACCCGCAACCACCACGATGGGTTCGTCCGGTCGGATGTCCGGAATCTGGCGAAGCGTATCTCTGGCATCCCTCAGAAAATCCAGCTCTTTGCTGACCTTGTCCATGACCGATGAAATCCTCCCGTAAGCGGAGTTCTGGGACGACTTTACTTCGGCTGCCGTGTCCGCGGCCCTTATGGCCGCCTGCTCCTTCTTCTTGACGTGCTCTATGGTCTTTCTGGCCCAGTCTATCGCGCCCAGCGCGTGCCTGAGCTCGTCCACCCCTATTATCACGTCGATAAGCTCCCTCTCGAAGGGGTGAAGCTGGTCAATCGAGGGGAATGCCCTGACGTACTTGTTAAGTTGTGCGGCCAGCGTGTTCGCGAGCGCGTTCAATCTGCCCGAAGCCTCGCTTTTTATCCTCTTCAACCCTTTCCGGTCGGTGATTCTGACCTTCTTGACTCGCCTGAACGCTTTGTCCAGCATCTCATCGCTGCTCAGCACCGTGGGAATCTTCTTCATCCAGATGCCTATTCTTCAATCACTATTTCAAATTAAGCCTCCCCACTTTTTCTTTTACCCTCGCTGCGCTCTCGGCCCAACTGCGGTTAGGCCTTGCCTCGGCGACTTCGTCGCCTGCGGGGCTCACCCTCCAAAAGAAAAAGGCGGACAAAACGCTCGAACCTTTGGTTCGCCGCGCCCTTCGCTATCGCTCAGGGAGAAAACTCTGGTTCAACTGCTCGCTCGGGATTGTTCTCAATATGTCTGTTTGATGGACCTTTTACCAATCAACAACCCATACAGTATCCGCAACCACGTGAATCCAATAGCCTTCTCCCGGTTTCATAACATAAGCAGGCCCAACTTCTTTAATGTGATACGGTTCAGATGTATCACCAACAATAACCGCGTCCGCGGTGGTCCCGAACAGAGCATTAGCTACCGTTTCATTGGTCAGGGAAGGATAGCCAACAAGATTCCAACAACCCGCATACAGGTTAATATTCGTGGAACTAGGTATAAGCCCACTAACGGTTAAATTCACGCCCCCTGGCTCTGTAATGTTTATCCAGAACCCCATCTTGTGATTCAATGTAGAAAAATCATTCAGGGAGTCTGGCCTGTAAATATTATACGACTTCCAAGGCTCAGAACTTAGGGGATCGTAGGTTTGGATGATGTCCCATTTGCTGGTGATGGAACTTAGGACTTGGTCGATGGATTCGTTGGATTGTTCCAAAGGTAGCGAGATGAGGTTCCAGCCTTCGCCGAGGGTGATGTTGCAGGTGGGGTCGGGGGGGAAATCCGGATAGCGCTTGTAAAAAATTTCTCTATCATTACTTGGGAATCTATCAGCCCGGACCAGATGTGTTGAGCCATTTAATGCAATAATTTTTGGTCCTGCTGATTCTCTCGACAAGTTATATGTTAACCTCAAATCGGGACTCCATGTGTTCCCTTCATCCGTTGAGTTTTTACTATATATTTGTCCGTGTGTTCCGTCATCTCTTCTATCACTCCAGACTACTGATATAATATTCCTATCAACATCAATATCTGTTCCAAACATCGATGAAACTGGACCAGATAATAATTGTAATGCATTCCAAGATACACCATTATCTGTGGAATTTCGGTAATAGAGTCTATAATCAGGACCTGGCCATGATTCATCTAACCATATGATGTGAATATGGGAACCATTAACGCCAATCATAGATTGTATTGAATCACTTGTGTCATCTGATATTTTTCTACCGAGATGTTCTACTCCTAATCCATTTTCCCATGTATTTCCATTATCTTTAGTAATCATCCAGTATATCTCCCAGTCGCCATCACGTTCATCGGACCACGCAATGGAAACATTTGAGCCATATCCGGCAATTCTAACCCGAGTTTTAACTGTAAGACCAAAAGTTATTCGTCGATCCCAATCATTGCTTCTGCCATCATCGAATGTTATTCCACCATCCAAACTCCTTCGATAATATATCTCCCCGTTGGGGCCATCACGCATATCCTCTGATATGATATGAACATTTGAGTTATTTGCATATAAACCCCATGCAATAGCATATTCACCTGTGTTGTTAAATATTGGCTTAGGAGGGTTCCAAGTTTCACCATTGTCAGTAGAATTACGGTACATTACTCTGTAAGTAGTCCAGACTACATGAACATTATCACCAGATACTGCAATAAGGGGATAATCAATCGGTACAAATTGATATAGGCTTATGGGGGTGGACCAACTCCTCCCACCATCCGTTGATTTAGAATAATATACTTCTTGATAATCATGTAACCAGACCGCATGAATGTTATCCACATTAACTGCGATTTCCGGAACAAGATCTGTGTAAATTGGGTCATTGCTAATATTAACCTCATCACTCCACCCAGGCGGTGTGCCAGTAATATCATTTACAGGTATCTTGCTAACACCTACCGGGACGAACATTGCTGAAAATATCAGCAATCCGGTTATGAGAGTACAGAATATATTTCCTCTTGACCCCTTCATCAGTATACCTATTTATTTACCACTTAATAAATTTATTGCAAAAGGTGGTATACTATACTTATACTTTCGCTGACCCCCTAGGTTTTTGTTTAAATACCCCTAACACTTTATTTCATAAGAGATAGAATGAAACTGGAGGAAAGAATAATATCGGAGGATGATTATATAGGTCTGGCCGTGAAAATGCGTGATAAGGTTCCGATGATTGCACAGATAGGATTCAAAAGGAGTCTGGAAACATGCGTGTTTTATTAGATACTAATATCTTCATTTACAGAGAAGATGATAGGATTCTCACGGAAAATCTACAAGAATTATTAAGACTTTTAAATAAAATAAAAGTAGAAACGTTAATCCATCCTTTATCGTTTGAGGAACTGAGAAAAGACCAAGATAAAGAAAGGCGGGAAGTAATTCTTTCAAAGGTCAAAGCGTATCCTATTTTAGAACAGCCACCAGACCCAATAAAAGACAAGTCATTTTTAGATGTAATCGGAAAAGATATTGAAATCGATGATAATATTTTATATGCTGTGTTCAAAGATGCCGTTGATTTTCTAATAACTGAAGATAGAGGAATCCATAAGAAAGCCAGTAGATTAGGAATAGATGATAGGGTATTTCTTATTGACGAAGCCCTCCATATTTTTGAAACCTATACTCACAAGGAAAAAGTGATTTCTCCACCTGCGTTAAAGGAGGATTTTGTATACAATTTAAACCTGAGTGACCCCATCTTTGACCCCTTGAAAAGAGACTATGAAGAATTTGAAGGTTGGTTTAAGAACATATCAAGAAAAGGAAGAAAATGTTGGGCACATTATAGGGAAGATGGCAGTATCGGGGCACTTCTTATCTACAAGTTTGAAGATGAAGCCATTGAAGCCACACCTCCACTTCCAAAGAAAAACAGACTTAAGATTTCGACATTCATCGTCACTCACGTAGGACATAAAATAGGAGAACTCTTTATCAAATTGTCTATTGACATTTCGATTAAAAACGAACTCTCTGAAATTTATTTGACTCATTTTACTGAGCCGGATGATCGATTGGTTGAGTTAATTTCTGAGTATGGCTTCTTTAAGGTTTCAAAGAATAAAAGAGGAGAGGATATTTTCATAAAGAAGTTAATGGCAACCGAGACGGAAAAGGATTTACATCCCTTAGATTTCGCAAAGAAATTCTACCCTAGTTTTTATGATGGCTGGCGGGTAAAGAAATTGTTAGTTCCAATACAACCCGAGTATCATAATAGACTCTTTACAGATTTTGGAGGGCGACAGACGAAAGTTACAGAGCATGATGGAGTCTTTATAGTCGAAGGTAACACGATTAAAAAAGCCTACCTTACCCACTCAAAAATATTAAAGATGAATCCTGGGAATCTTGTGATGTTTTATCGGTCTAAGGACCAGAGTAGAATAACTTCGATAGGGCTTGTAGAATCTGTAAATGTAAGAGTTCAAAATCCTGAAAAGATAATAACGTTTGTAGGAAAAAGAACTGTATATTCAAGGGGTGAAATCGAAGAATATGCAGAAAAGCCAACAACGGTAATTCTGTTTTTACATCACTTTCATTTGAAGAATCCATTACATCTTGACGAGTTGAAAGAGATGGGTGTATTGACAAGCGCACCGCAATCAATAATTGAAATATCCCATGATAATTATTTGAAAATTAAAAGCAGAGGTGGTATAGATGAACGTTTTACTATCCATTAGACCGAAGTATGTCGAGGCGATAATGAACGGCGAGAAGCGATACGAATTTCGCAAAATAATTTTTAAAAATCGAGAAGTTAAAGAAGTTTATATCTATTCAACAGCTCCGGTGAAGAAAATTGTAGGTTCTTTTTTGATCGGAGACATAATCGAAGATAGTCCAGAACAGCTTTGGGAGGAATTTAAAAAATGCTCTGGGATAAGTGATTCAGAATTCTTCAGTTATTTTAATGGTAATGCTAAAGGATTTGCCATCGAAATCGAAAGCGTCAAGAGATTCGAAGAACCCATAGACCCACGTGATCATTATCCGAATTTCGTACCCCCACAATCTTTTTCATACATTGAATCACCGTTCTGTGGTAATTGATATCAGCTCCCAGAAAAACCTTAAAAATCGACTTCGAGCAACAGCTAACCTCAACCCCATCACCCATGCACGCGGTTACAGGAAAAAATCACACGACCTCTCCATTCAAAGCCAAGAGTGCACGCGGTTACAGTAAAGAATGCACGCGGTTACAGGATTATTTGCGAGGAAATTCTAATTACGTTACTTCCAGTCAACCAGATGCATGAACGCGATTACAGTATAAGAGTGCACGCGGTTACCATAAAAGACCAAAATGTTTAAGAGAAGGGAACCTATGCCCGTTTTTCAGCCAGAGGTATAAAATGCCAGCAGAGGATGAAGCGAAAGAGGTTACAAAAAGCTCCGGACCGGTGGAGAAAGGCGACATTATTACCATCGAGTATGACGCCTGGATACGAAACCCGGACGGCACCGAAGAACTCTTTGACACGACCGACGAGGAGCATGCTAAAGCCGGCGAGATTTACGACGAAAAGGCCAAGTACACCCCCATCACCACCGTTGCCGGGGACGGTCGCGTTTTGGCCGGACTGGACAATTCGTTTTTAACCGCTAAAGTCGGCGAGAAGAGCACGGTTGAAATCCCGCCTTCCGACGGCGCAGGAGAGAGATTGCCCAACATGGTGGAAATTCATTCGATAAGAGAACTCCAGAAGCAGAAGATTGAGCCGGAGATCGGTCTGAGGGTGCAGATAAAGAACAAGATGGGCACAATTATTGCCGTGACCTCCGGTCGGGTGAGGATAGACTTTAATGATCCACTCGCGGGAAAGACGATCAAGTATGAATACAAGGTCCTGAAGAAGGCCGAGACCCTCGAGGAAAAGGTGTTGGGGCTGATAGAGGCCGATTACGGGAAGTCGGAGGAATTCGAGGCGCACATAGATGGCGACGCCCTGGAGATGTATCTGCCCGACATCTGCAAGTACGACCAGGTCTGGTTCACCCTGAAATACAAGGTGGTCAGCGACCTGAGGGAGCAGCTGGACTTCAAGACGATAAGGTTCGTGGAGGAGTACGTCAAGAAGGAGGAAGACGAGGCCGACTCTGGTGAGTCGGAGAAAGATGCCGCTCCTGAAGAGACCAAGGCAGAGGATACCGAAGCTTCAGCGGAATCCTCCGCTGAAGAACCAGCGGCAGGTGAACTGGAAGAATCAGCAGAGACCTCTCCTGAGGAAACCGAACCAGAAGAGCAAGGGCCTGCGGAATCACCCACTGAAGAAATCGAGGATGAAGAAGAACCTGTAGGCTCACACCCTGAAGAAGAAACTGAAGTCGAGGGTTCTCCCGAATAGAAGGGGACCCGAGTAAGAAGAAAGCGTGAATATTCTCCCTGATCTGATATTTATTTGCGAAACTTATATATTCAAGTTAATATATATAGGGTCGGGATGCACGCATGACAGAATACAAAGAAGGCGACACAATTCTTCTATTTCCACCTTGCAGCCAGAATCCTGAATATGTCCCTTGGATGGGAAGGGAAGCGACAATAATTCAACAGGACGCAGAATCACGATGGTGCGAGATACAGGTCAAAGGCGGCGTTATAATGAACGCCCCTGTCAAATGGTTCAGGAAAAAAGACTAACTTACTATTCTTCCCCTTCCTCTTTTTTTCTTCTTCTGGTATCTCCTCCGGAGACTCACCCTCGGTGGATTCTTCCAGTTTGTCTAGCCAATCCTGATAGGGCATGCCGGAATTCCCTTTCACCCATTTCATTTCCAGCTCGGAAAGCGGTCCCAGGTCTCTTAACTCCTCGACTACGCAATTGTCGTCGTCCACAAGAAAGACCTTCTTCCGCCCGAGAACCGTCCAGACCTCTTTTTCACCCATGGTGTTGCCAGTAGTAAAAAAGCCAGCGAGATATAAAAGGGTTGGGATTATTATCTCTCTATGATAACCGTGAGTTCTAGAAATCCGCCAATGGTCTCGCTCGCTTTGCTTTCTTTATGCTTGACGATGTTGAAACCGTCCAGAATATTGTTTATCCAATAATCTGCTTCCCATAGGTTCCGCTGCATTCCGTCATCCCACACTTCATCTGGATAGGAGGCCAACGGCACGGATGAAATGACCAAGGGCGCTAAAATCAGCTGTTTGTCCACGAGCATCTTTATTTCAGGTTCGGAGAAATGCTCCAGTAAGCCACCTGAGATGCAGGCATCAAAGGAATCTTTCTCGAAAATCTCGTTTATATCAAAAATATCTCCATATTTTATTTCGATACTTCCTCCAAAATTCCGTGCGTTCACGGTCGCAGCGCCCATCACATCCCTGTCATTGTCAATGCCAACCACCTCATAGCCGAGGGTTGACAACGGCACAGCAGTAACTCCCAGGCCGCAGCCAAGATCAAGAATTCTGGCCTTCTTACCCAGATGTTTTCTGTAAAATCGCAAGTCTTTCTTGACATTACCCAGATATCTTTTAAAATCTTCATCCGTGAAGATAACGTTCATGCTTTCCTTGAATGCCTCGAACCAAGTTTTCATATATTCTGAGGACATGTAACACGATTAATAAACGCTTCGGAGGAAATCACGGGCATAGGAGGGAGGGAAGATGAAAATAATTCTGGTGAGTATATAGGTAAGGAGAGCCTATGCCCGATGAATAAATAGCAAGTGCTTGTTTATTATTCTTGCGCCTGAAAAATCAGATATATTTGCGACAGCGGTAACAGAACCATCTGCCGTATTCGGGAACCCATCTCAGGACTGTACCACAATGGGTGCAGTGATATCGCGCCTGTTTTACCTCTCTCGGGTATTGAGGCGAGGGCGGCGGAGGAGCCTCTTGATAGATAACGACCGTTCTGGGCTCGTTATCCTCGATCAACCCCAGAAGGAACACGACAAAACCGATGATGCACAGGATGATGCCGACGACACAACATGCCAGGCTGAAAATGAAGAGCATCGCCACGAAGCAGAGGATTCCCAGAATGCCCAGTATAACCCCACCGACCACCTTGTCCGAGTTCACCATGGTTTTCCTCTCTCTCAGCCCTAGAATGACTTACGGTTACTTGATTTTTTCGAAAAGGGTAGGCCTGGACAGTCAATAACGGAAGGTATTTACGGAACTTTCCGCATTCACTCAGCGGTGAGAAATTGGCTGAAGAGGGAAAAGAACCCAAGGTCAAGCTGGGATTCATCTACAACCATTGTAACGACGTGGAAGCGATGCGCAAGTTCTACACGGATTTGATAGGATTGAAGGAGTTTGCCTTTCACAACGACGAGCAATGGGGCTGGCTCTGTTATAAAACAGGGGGTTTGGAGTTGATGTTCTTCCGCACCGAGGATATGATACCGGTGCAAGAGCAATGGGCGGTGCAACCCGGCTGGGAAGGCGGAACGTTCGAAGGAACCTCCTGGTCGATAGAGGTGCCGGGGGAATCATTCTCCTCGGTTGTGAAACGCCTGTTGTCCGCCGGAATAAAGTGTTTCAAAGACAAACCGATGTGGCTCCAGGACAGTTATTGGGGATTTCCGGTTATGGACCCGATGGGAAACACGGTCGAGGTCTACTCCACGCCCAAAGAAAAACCGGCATCCACGGAATGGCAGGATTAATCCCACATGTAAAAACACTTAATATCCGGGAAGCCGATTCTCCTTTATGGTCAAGCAGTTCAAATGCCAAGGCTGTGGCGCTTTTTTGGAATTCGACCCCAGGTTACAGGGGTTGAAATGCGAGTATTGCGGCTCAGTAGAGGCTATCGAAGTAGAGTACAAGGTGGCGGAGGAGCACGATATCTTTTCGGTCCCCAAGGAAACGGGCTGGGACACGGTTATGGCCACGGTCCAGTGCGAGAGCTGTGGGGCTACGATTTCCAGGGAGAAGGAGCTTGCCGGCGAATGCGCCTTCTGCAATTCACCTTACGTGAAGGAGTTGCCGGCTACCGCTGACATCATCCGCCCCGAGACGCTGATACCGTTCAGGATAGGTGACAATACCGCAAAGCAGATTTTTAGAAAATGGGTGGGCAAGGGATTTTTCAGGCCGTCCAACCTCAAAAAACTCAGCAGACTTGCGATGATAAAGGGAGTTTACACGCCGTTCTGGACCTATGATTGCCATGCGAATTCCAGTTGGACGGCCCAAAGCGGTTATTACTATTATGTGTCCGAAACCTACAGCACACCAAAAGGCATGAGAACCAGGCAGGTACAAAAGGTTCGGTGGACTCCCTCCGCCGGTACCCGAGACGACATGTACGATGACGTTCTCATTGTGGCGTCAAAGGGTCTAGACTATGACCTCGTGAACAAGATTTATCCGTTTCATCTGGAGCAGCTGGTTCCCTACACGCCCGAATTTCTCAGCGGTTGGCTGGCCGAGGAATATGCCATAGATGTCAAGAGCGGCTGGGGTTATGCAATGCAGAAGGTCAGGGCAAGCGAGCGTGACAAATGTGCAAGGGTTGTGCCGGGCGATACTCATCGAGCTTTAAGTGTTCACACCACGTTCAGCAACGTGACCTACAAACACGTTCTTTTACCAGTCTGGGTGGCGGCGTATCAATACAAGAACAAAACCTATCATTTTCTGGTGAACGGCCAGACCGGCGAGATACAGGGTTATGCGCCGATATCGTGGCTAAAGGTCGGGGCGGTCGTTGCGGTTATTACGGGCATTGCCGCAGGCCTTGTCTATTATTTATGGTCGCAAGGCATGATTTGATTTTTTAATGTAAACGTTTTAATAATCCCGGACCCATTCCCTCACCATGAAGAAGGACTGGACACGCGAGGAGCTTGAAGAAAAATTCATCGGAAAGATGATGGCCGTCACCATACCCGTGAACGTTACAATCGAGGGCAAGCATAGGATTGTGGAGATGGCCGAGCTTGAAAAAATATTGAGAGACGCCGAGGTGATAACCCAGAGCGAGTGCTACTGCCGCGAGACCATGGGGAACTGCATAGAGCCGATGGACGGTTGCCTGAGCGTTGACGATGCCGCAAGAGAAGACATTAAGGCCGGGGCGAAAGAGATTTCCCTGGAGGAAGCGCTTGAGGCCATGGAACGCACCTCCGAAGCGGGGCTCGTGCACCTGGCATACGTGTTCGAGGGGAAAGGGGAACCGGAAGTAATCTGCAGCTGCTGCTCCTGCTGCTGCCATTCCCTGGGCGCGGCTGTCAGATTCGGTTATTTGGGCCATGTGTTCGAATCGTGTTTCATTGCTTCTCATGACGTCGAGAAGTGCCAGAACTGTGGCGCTTGTGTCGGGCGGTGCCAATTCGGTGCCAGAGAGTTGGTTGACGACAAGCTGGTATTCCATAGGGACAAATGTTTCGGCTGCGGCGTGTGCGTGAAGACCTGCCCGGCCAGTGCGATTGAGATGGCAAAGAGGGGTATTCCCCCGTCTTGAGTTTGTGGATTAGTTGTTCCACCTATACCCTGCAATAAACGAAGTGGCGGAGTTCCTGTAAGCGTATATCCTGAACTCCAATGGACTGAATATGCAATGTATTTGCTCAGTCCACATCGCCATGCACCGTGCATATGTTTGCATAGAAACTCAAAGTCATGATACTTTGAGAAAATAGGTGTATGGCTACCCAATAGTAAACATACAGCACTGAAGGAACTGGCATCTATCTTATCAATACAGAAACGCCAGGTCCTTTAGGGGGGAGTTCTGACAGAACTCCTTAGCAGTAAACATTGCTATGTATGATTGTTTACTGCCGCCTGGTAGTTTATTACCGAAATATTTATATTCTGATTAATATATTTACCTTCGGGATGTACTCATGACGAAATTCAAGAAAGGCGACGAGGTAATCTTGGTTCCTCCGGTAGATATGAATTGCGAATACATACCCTGGGTAGGAAGGTATGCCAAGGTGCTCGGGAAGGGGCCGACAATCCACGGCACCACATGGTACAAGATTGAGGTAAACGGCGGCGAGGTGGCGCGCGCGCCTGCAGAATGGCTGAAACCCAGTCAGGACGAAATAACCCCCAGATAGAAACCTTAATACTCAGCAATATCTTACAAACCCTGCATGAACATAGTCTTTCTCGGAACCGGGGGAAGCTGGCCATCGCCCGAGCGCAACGTTTCCGCGGTGGCTGTCAAGCGCGGTCCGGAAGTGATATTATTCGATTGCGGGGAAGGCACCCAGCGTCAATTAATGTTGTCGTCCGTCTCCTTCATGCAGATAAGCAAGATTTTCATAACCCACTTTCACGGCGACCATTTTCTCGGACTGCCCGGCCTGATACAAAGCATGTCCCTGAACGACCGCACCGCACTGCTCCAGATTTATGGGCCGGAGGGCACGAAGAGCCTGGTGGATATTCTCATTCGACTTGGTTATTTCACTCCGACGTACGAGGTCGAGGTCGACGATCTGGCTCCCGGGGATGTACTTGACTTCGACGAATATAAGGTCACGGTGGGGGAAGCAGAGCACAATGTCCCGACGATTTTTTATGTCCTGGAGGAGAAAGAGCGTCCGGGCAAGTTCAACAAACCGAAGGCGTTGGAGCTGGGCATTCCTGAAGGACCGCTCTTCAGCAAATTGCAGAAGGGCCAGGAGGTCGAGCATGACGGCAAGACCTTCACTCCGGACATGGTCCTCGGACCCCCGAGAAGAGGCAGGAAGATCGTTTACACGGGGGATACAAAACCCTGCGAGGCCATAGTCAAGCTGGCAAAGGACTGCGACGTGCTGATTCACGATGCAACGACGGCGGCTGACCTCGAGGACAAGGCGAATAATTTCGGACACTCTTCATCCAGGCAAGCGGCGGAGACCGCAAAAAAGGCCAATGCGCTGAAACTCTTCCTTACCCACATCAGCCCCAGGTACGAGGACGTTGCCCAACTGGAGAACGATGCCAAGGAAATTTTCGAGAATTCGGAGGCGGCCAGCGACTTTCTTGAATATGCCGTAAAATATAAAGATTGAGGAATTTTTATGTTGGAGGCGCTCCGCATCATCTTTGCCCTTTTCCTGTTGTTCTTTCTGCCCGGATACATGCTCGTGCAGGCCCTGTTCCCCCGGAAGGGGGAGCTGGACCAGGATTTTGACTGGCTCTATCGCATCACTCTAGGAATGGGTTTGAGCATCGTACTCACGATTTTCGTGTGCTTCGGCCTGAACTCGCTTGGCGTGAGCGAGGAAACCGGTATGGGATATGTCACAGCCTTGCCGATTTCAATTTCACTGCTTCTTCTATCTCTGACACTCTTTTTCATAGCTTGGTTCAGGGGCGCGTTTCCTATTTTGGGCAGGGTTCATCCGGCACTCATACGCTTCCCAGCCAGGGACCCGAGAAACCAGGACATCCCCGCCATCAGGGATAAGAAACTCAGATTCCACTACCAGGGCTTGATGAAGGACAAGTTCAGCCTGATTAAGGAAATAGACAACACAGAGAAGTTGATGGACACTCATTCCGGTGAGCAAAGGCAATATTACGAGGAGAGAAGAGGCAAGCTGCTGACCGAGCTGGGCGACCTCGATAAGCAGATAAAAGAAATGGAAAGGGGGATTGAACCTGTGGAGGAAAAGGAGGAGAACAATGAGTGAAACCGAATTCAAGCTTGTTGTGGTCGTACGTGCGGACCTGAAACTAAAGCCGGGCAAGATGGCCGCCCAGGTCGCGCACGCATCCGTGAACTGCGCGTTCGCATGCAGGAAATCCAATAAAAAGTGGTTCAAGAAGTGGTACGACGAGGGTCAGAGAAAGGTAGTCCTAAAAGCCCAGGACCTGGAAACGCTGAGGGAATTCCAGCACAAGGCCAGGCAATCGAAGATACCGCATTCGCTGATAACAGACGCCGGCCTGACCGAAGTTCCCCCGGGGACAGTCACATGCCTCGGAATCGGACCAGCCCCGGAGAAGGACATAGACGCCATAACCGGAGAATTACCGTTGGTGTGAACGTGAAGAGCCAGATACGTATCTTGGGGATAGACGACGGTGCATTCAATTTTGATGACGAGAGGGTGGCGGTCGTGGGAGTGGTCATGCGCTTACCCAATTACGTCGAAGGAGTCATGCTCACCGAGGTGACCGTCGACGGGGAGCTGGATTCGACCGACCGACTTGTCGACATGATTATCGCCTCCCGATACCTAGACCAGTTGAAGCTGGTGATAATCGACGGCATAGCCCTGGGCGGGTTCAACGTGGTGAACATACAGCGGCTCCATGACCGGCTCGGGGTTCCGGTCGTGACAATCACGCGTGATAAGCCGGACTTTGCTGAAATCGAAAGCGCGTTGAAGTCGCATTTTTCGGACTGGGAATTGCGACTGGCCATGATGAAGCAGGCCAAAATTACAGAGTTCGAGACGGCGCACAACCCCATATTTGTCGGCAAGGTGGGGATAGGAGACGTGGAGCTTGCGGAAATACTGGACATGGCCACCGTGAAGGGCGCGCTTCCGGAAGTTCTGAGGGTTGCCCACCTGATAGCCACTGCCATATCAAAAGGGGAGTCCAGAGGGAGAGCTTAATCCTCATCCAATAAGGACGAAACAATAAAGAACTAGATAACACATATATTCCTTAAATGTGGGGTAAACAATGCACGAGAGTAGTATCAATCTCCTTCGCGATATTTTTAATGCTGGCTGTTCTCTCTCCCATCGAGGCGAACAAGTATGATGTCGGTCTAGATAACATCCAGGAAATCCAATTTGAGGATTTCACAAATTACACAACCGACCTGGACATCCCCGGAAACGGAACCGTAACCGGCACAGAAGCGAACACACATGGTCCGGGCACTGAGAGCATTCAGGAAATTCAATTTGGCGGAGGTCCCGTGTTGGGTAATTACACAACAGACATGGATGTCCCAGGCGGGCACGGAAATGTCATTGGCACCGAAGCGAACACGCACGGTCCGGGAATTCAGAGCATTGAAGAGGTTAAGTTACCTGACCTTGGCATCATCATCAGTGCTTTCTACACTGGAGCCGATTGGGTCGAGCTCTACAATGACGGCCCGGTTGACGTGGACATGTCCGGATGGAACTTTTATTGGCATGACGAGAGAGGTTTCTTTGGTAACTATTTCGTACCCGCTGGCCCACTTTATACGATTCCGTCAAATAGCTCTGTGGTCTTGTTAGAAAATGCAGGAGCAGATACTGCTACCACATGGTACATCGGTCATAATGTGATGTGGAATCAAACAGAAAGCATTGGTATCGCTGGTGAGATCAGAAACCCGGGCGGAGAGGGAGTTGATTTCTTCCGAGCCGGAAACGATACAACAAACCCAACAGCACCAAATGATTGGTTCGCTCCAGATATTGGATACCCGATGACTGCACCGGGCGGTTTTAGAGATCCCGGTTGCATTGTATATAATTATGAAACTGATTCCGGTGATGACTGGATTATTGATAACAGTCCGCCACTTCCGGTGACGGGAGAACCCATGTATACTTTAGAACACAGGTGGAGAACCGAGGACATTCCTTCAGACATTCCAAAAATTATACTTTATGTGGTCGCACGCACTAATACAGGCGCTGACGACACCTTCACGTTTGAATATTCAGAAGATTATTTTACATGGGTATCAACTACGATAAATGTAAACTCGGATGTTATGCAAACATACACTGCAATCCTACCAGATTATCTCAGCGGTCAGTTATATCTCAGGGTGTTCGACGATAATTCAACAGATACCTCGTTACAGGACACAGTCTATATTGATGAAATATATCTCCAACGTGCAGAACCTTTGACACATAGTCTTGACCACATCTGGAGAACCCAGGCGATCGCACCTGGTGCTCAAAATCTGACTCTCTTTGTGGAAGCGGGAATCAGCGCCGGCTCCGACGACACTTTCCTAATCGGTTACTCCAGCGCTGTTGAAGGACCTTACACACCAGTGATTATAATCGATAACGATATCATGCAGACATACTCGGCAGAACTACCTAACTCAACTTCTGGAGTATTATATCTTAAGGTTACCGATGACTACAACGAGCACCTTGAACAACAGGACACCTTAATCGTGGACACGATACGTATTTTACATAAGGAACCCAACACGGAACCCATAGTCAATTTTGTGGTTCCAAGCGGGGGCGAGATATGGAGGGGCGGTTCTTCTCAAACGATTGAGTGGAACATGACCGACGACTACACTACCCTGGCAAATCTATCAGTTGACATTGACTATTCCACTACCGGAACCGGGGGATCCTGGACACCCTTGGTTACCGGACAGACCGGCTTTGTCGGAAATCCTTGCCAATGGACATGGAACCCTGTACCGCTTGTAGATTCCACCAACTGTTATGTGAGGGTCAGGGCAATGGACGATGACCCGGTTCCCTTGACCGGAGAGAACCTCAGTGCTGCCAGTTTCACGATAGACTCCACAGCACCTTTGCCGGCAACCAATCCGCACGCGGAACTAACGTGGTCTGCCTCTGATGACGTTACCATATACTGGGATGCGTCCCCATCTCCCGATGTGGACCACTATGAGATCTGGTTTATAACGAACGGTTGGGACCCCACCGGGGACACTTATGCATGGTTGGATAGCGCTGTTATACCGGCGGGTGCGGCCAGCTATGTACATGCTAATAGAGGAGGGGATAACGGTTTCTCCTACTGCTACCAAGTGAGGACCTATGATACCGCAGGTCATGAGACACGTACTACCATCCAGGCGGCCAAATATGGCAGAACTCTGCCATTCGCCCAGGGTGACTGGTGGCTGGCGGGCTCCGCTTTAATGCAAAGTGACACATCCTTAAATCATGTGATTCAGGGTTTTAATTTACCGGCTAACCGGGATTATGTCCTGGCCTTTGATGCGACAACCCAGCAGTGGATAACTTATCTGGAAGGCAGAGATGCTAGTCTTAATCTTCTAACGGACATAACCAACGAGATGGGTTTCTGGATGCACATTACGGGTAATGCCAGATTCGCTACTGCCGGTTATATCGAAGACATGAGCATTGACTGCTATGCTGGTTGGAACCTGGTTCCATATCCATATGCCGCAAGAGGAATGAACACGGATGATATAGAACTGGATCTCATTGCCAACTGCCCCAACTATGTACCTGGTTCGTTGACGATACGCGATAATAGCCAACCATACTACATACGGTCGCCAGCTAGCGACACAATAACCTTCCGTGAGGAAGGAATCTGGATACAGGTTACTGCCGACACAATCTGGACAGTCTTAAACTACTAGTGAACCAATAATACAAGAATGAGAGCTTCACAGCTCTCACCTCTTTCCATTTTGTTTTTTCTTTTAATTAGCGTATTAGATGACATGATTCCCACAATCAAAAACAATTAATTATCAACACCGCATTGCGGGTTCTATGAACAATGCCAACGACGAGACCACGGAATTCGTCGGAAGAGAAACCGAACGTCAACTTTTGCTGGAGCTGCTGGAGAGGGCGAAAGAGGGAAAGGGTCAGAACGTGTTCATAAGCGGCGAGGCAGGCATCGGAAAGTCGACTCTAGTGGAAGATCTTGAGGCCAAGGCTGAAAGACAGGGCATGACAATATGCAAAGGGGAATGTACAGAGCAGGAAATCGGAGAGCCCTACCATGCGTTCGAAAAGGCATTGGCCGACATAACGGACGAACCCTTGTTCACGTTAGAGGAGTTTGTATATTTTAATGAGATATTCCTCATAAGCAAATCCGGGCTGTTGATATCCAATGTATCGAGTTCTACCGAGGAAGGGATAGATGAGGACATTCTCAGCTCGATGCTAACCGCCGTCCAGGATTTCGTAAAGGATTCCTTCGGTGGAGGAGGGGATGAAACAGAACCAACCGGCGGATTGGGAAAGCTGGAATACAAGGATACGAAAATATTGATTGAGCATGGAGACCTCGTATATATCGCCGCTGTTACTTCCGGGGAAGAGCATCAAGACATGCGGAAAGACATAAGGAAGAAACTTGCCGAGATAGAGGAGATGTACTTTGATATTCTTCTTGATTGGGACGGCGATCTGGATAGACTATCTGGCACAACACCACTCCTCAAGCAGATCGGCGATAAAAAATACAGAGTAAAACGCTCGTTGGACAACATAGACCTTGATGCAGAGCGATTGAAGGTTCAGACCCGAATACATGAACTTGTAGAAAGCGTTGCATCGGAAAAGGGCATGTTACTGGTCCTTGATGACATACACTGGGCAGACGAATCTACTATATTGACTATCCCCTTTATAACAAGAAACATTATAGACGATAGAATTATTTTTTGCATGACCTATAGACCTGAAGAGGTAGATAGAGAGTCCAGCCGTTTAAGGGAAACCATAGAATCGATAATTTTGGAGTCTCGATGTAAGGAAATAAAACTGGAAAGTTTTGACGAGGCAAGCCTGGAGGTGTTGGTTAAGTATCAGCTTGATGGTGGTCAGGCCCCCGATGAACTACTAGGCAAACTCAAGACCGAGACCGGCGGGAACCCTTTCTTCACCATAGAAGTCATCAGAGCATTGATTGCAGAGGGCACTCTTGTCGAAGAAGAGGGTGTCTGGATAATGAGACGCAGCCCCAAAGACACGGTACCGAGCTCAGTGGTAGAACTTGTTTCCAGAAGACTGGAGACCTTGGACGTCGACTGCCTAAGGCTGATAGAATCCGGTGCGGTATTGGGTCGTAGGTTTGAAAACACGCTTTTGACCAGTGGTTTCAGCATGAGCGAGGAGCGCATGAACTCCCTTGTAGATGAGGTCGTGGGACTGAATCTACTTGATAGGGTTGGTGAGGCAGAACTCAAGTTCCAACATGCGAAGATTCAAGAGGTGATATATTCCGGGATGAGCGATAGATGGAAAAGAATGCTGCACCGGAGCGCGGGAGAAGCCCTGGAAAAAACACACAAGGCAGACCCGGATGTTGTATTATTCAGACTGGCTTATCATTTCGGCAGAACCAGGGAATACGTTAAGGGAATAGACTATTCCATTTCTGCCGGCTATAAAGCAACGAATAACTTCGCTCCCAGGGAGGCGGTGCAATTTTTTGGAAGAGCAATTCATTTGATTGATAAGAGCCAGGTTGAAGACGAGCGATACCTTGATGTAGTGGAATTGTTGGCAGAGCTTCATGAATTGGAAGGCGATTATGAGGATGCTGTGAAAGGATTTGAAAAAGTATTGGTCATATCAGAGGACAAGCATAAAAACTCCGAAATAAGGATGAAAATGGGCAGGGTCTATCAAAGCCAGGGCGATTACAAAAGAGCAATAGGCCTTTATGAGAAAGCAATCGAAATTGCCGAAGAGGTTGAGAGTAGCCTTCTCAAGGCCAGATCCAACAGTTTT
>DAOVAY010000004.1 GCA_030670795.1 Methanobacteriota archaeon
CATCTGGCGATAATTATCCGATTATTTAACTTTGTGCCCATTTCATTTCAAAACATAAGGGTTATATATCCTTCAAGGCATTGGATTGAGACGATGAAGGAGCAGGTTCTGAAGGTTTTGCTTGACCACGGCACTCTCATTGAGCCAGATGCGGTCGATTACATACTATCTCGGAAGGACCCGGTCAAATTCATAAAGAAATATCTAGAAGGAAGGTCTGAGGCCCCGTTGATTCTAAACCTTGAGGATATTCGCACCACCGAATCGGTTCTGGACTTTGCCGATGCCGCGCCAAGAAAAATTGATAAAATCACGGATGAATCTGAGCCCGAGCCGCCTTTGCCAAAGTCGAAGCCGCGAATCAAGCCAAGCGAGTCCGAGGACCCGTCAGAGGATGAAGTGATAATAATCACGGATATAACTGGCAATAGCACATGCGACGGTACGATAGACAATTTTACTCGATATTTCAGAGACCGCTTTACCGTGCTGAGAAGGATGATCAAGACCCGTATGGAAATGAGCGGCCACATCAAAATATCCCGGGCCAGACACGTAGAAAGGGACGTAAAAACAATCGGCATGGTGAGTGAGGTCGGCGTGACAAAGAACGGGCACATAAGCATGACACTTGAAGATGATTCCGGCACGATATTCGTTCTCATACTGAAGAACAGCGACCTTCAATCTGAGGTCATCCTGAAAGACGAGGTATTGGGGGTGGTGGGAAAGGTCAGCAGCGGCTCCCGCAGCCCCGGTGGAAAGGGAAAGAGCCCGATGTTAATACCAGAAAACATATATCGACCAGACGTTCCGGTTAATCACACACAAAGAAGGTCAAAAGAGGATATTGAGGTCGCATTTCTCTCGGATATCCATGTCGGGAGTACCTACTTCCTGCCCGACGCCTGGGAACGCTTCATCGGATGGCTGGACACAAAGGAAGCGGCCAAAATTCGATGTGCGGTTGTGGCCGGTGACCTGGTGGATGGCATCGGCGTGTATCCGAACCAGATAGAAGAGCTGGACATTCCCAACATAACAGGTCAATACGAGGAGCTGGCCAAAATTTTGAAGGGCATTCCAAAAAACATAACCATTCTCCTACAACCGGGCAATCACGATGCGGTCCGACCCGCGGAGCCCCAACCCGCTCTTCCGGAGAACTTGCGAACGTCCTTCGGAGATAACTTCAAATTCATTGGAAATCCCTGTTATTTCAGTATTGCAGGTGTGGAGATACTAGCTTATCACGGACGCAGCATAGACGATCTGGTCGCCACCGTGCCCGGCCTCGATTATC
This sequence comes from Methanobacteriota archaeon, assembly GCA_030670795.1. Lineage (GTDB taxonomy): Archaea > Thermoplasmatota > Thermoplasmata > SG8-5 > SG8-5 > SG8-5. Next base: position 1,304 of record DAOVAY010000004.1, read on the forward strand.
AGGACCCAAATCAGGCCATGCTCGCGATGCTTAAAAGGCGCCATCTGGCCGTGTCCTACGGGGCAAAGACCCCGCTCGCACCTGAGGCAAAGGACTACATGGTGATAAATCCGGTTCCCGATATTTTCGTGACGGGACACGTGCACAGAACCACCGTGGAAAAATACCGGGGCATCACCCTCATAAATGCCTCGGCCTGGCAGTCCCAGACCCCCTACCAGGTAATGCGCAACTTCCATCCGGACCCGGGGAAAGTCGTGGTGGCCAACCTGAAAACCGGAAGGTGCAAGACGAAGAATTTTATGAAAAAATAAAAAAGGAAAGGGTGTGAAATTAACTCACATTGAAGGTGGTTAACCCAAAGTATCCACTTGATGAGCTTAGGACTATTTCATCTCCGCTAGAAATACTTACAGCAGTCACAATTATTTTTATCCCAGGCCCATATTTTAGGTTGTCGGCACTGAATCCCGAGCCATAGTTCCAGCCATTAGCTTGAGTGTACCACGCTGCAATTGTGGCGTCGGCGTCGTAAACCGTGGCCTTTGTAATGTGGGTTGGCAAACCATCATGGGATAGGGCTATCACGGTTCCCGTTACCAATGCATTACCTGGTGCTGTTGATACTAAGATAGTAACGCTTGTCGAGTTCTTACCCGATTGGGATAGACCAAGCGGCAGATCGTCGATAACGGGCGGAGTCATTCCTATCACCATCACATACAGCACGGCTGCCAGTACCACAGTAATCGCAACCATGAGAATGGTCGCAATAACCGGAGACACACCTTCATTCTTCTTTCGCATATTCCATGTCTTTTTCATATTCTGTCCTCCTGCAGGTTTCCCTGCATGATAAAATTTGACACGGGAGTTTATAAACCTATTTTTGACATGTCGGTTTTTTCAGTGGAAAAGTTAGGAGACCGCCGCACACCGTGCGAATGTTAGTGCAGTAACTCGAATCCATTAAGATTCGAGAGAATAGATGTGCGACCTATAGAGTGTAAACATACTGGCCAAGGGAACCGGCAAAAGTGTCGACCTGTCAAAAACGTGAGGTTCTCTAAGGCCAGGTAGTTTACAACCGTCAAGTATAAGCGCACGCCACCAATTCTATGTTCGATGGCAAAACGTCGCCTCATCACGGTGGAAGAGGCCATTCTACTCAACCTGCTGAAATATAGAAGACACTTTCAGGCGGATACCGTCCCGATAGAGATGACCCAGGCGGGTATTTCGCGTGTTATCGGCGTAAGAAGGAGCCATGTGTCATCATCTTTGGATAATGCCAAGCAAAAGGGAACGCTGGAGGAGAAAACCGCCCACATCAAAGGCGAGGCAAGAAGGCGCAAGTGTTATACCTTGACAGAAATGGGCCTCGCTCATGCAACAGATTTGGAAAGGGAAATACAAGAAGCGATTGTTTCCGCTGTACTCCCAGACGGAAAGGAATTTGAAGGCCCGATGACGGAATTGATCGAATCCGTTGGACCATCTTATACATTATCAAGGCTCGCGTTGTTGACCTTTGACGGAATCACCAAGATACCCCCTCAGGAGGCTAAAGACGAAATGCCAGTCAGGAGCGGAGATGGCGTCCCGGATGTGAAAATTTTTTTAGGAAGAGAGAATGAACTGGCAGCATTAGATAAATTCTTCGAAGGAGAGGGGCGATTCTTAATGCTGAAGGGCATTCCGGGCATTGGAAAAAGCGCTCTGATGGCTTACGCTGTCAAACATTTCACTGCAGAACCAAAGACATTCTGGCATAATGTGACAGAGTGGGGCACACCAAGAAACACGGCTGGCCACATGGCCGCTTTCCTCCATTCTCTGGGGTTTTCCAGGCTCAAACGCTATCTCGGGGCCCATGAGGTTCCTGACCTGGCCGACCTCAAGGACATACTCCTCGAGGTCGATAAACCGGTTGTATTTGTTTTTGATGATTGTCAGAATTCTAGTTCCAGCATGACCGCTCTTCTTAAGATGCTGGTTTCGGTAAGTGAGAGTTCTAAGACCATAAAGTTGGCCCTGGTTGGCAGAAGAATTCCAGATATAGAATTAAAACAGAGGGCGGGAGGCAAAATCATAGAAATGGAATTGGTCGGTCTTGATATGAATTCAAGCCTTGATCTACTGCGGGGAAGAGGAATGACCAGTCCCGGGATCGAAAATATTGCATCTAAGTCCGAGGGGCATCCGTTATATCTCACGCTGGCAGAAGAGACGGATAGCGAGGTCGATGGTGATAACGTCTCCACTCTACTGGCTAGAGAAATATTTGTTGCACTTTCGGACTCTGAAAAGGAGATTCTCTCTAGCCTCTCTGTTTTCCGGATGCCCGTCAGGGGTGACGCCTTCGTCAAAGATGAAGAGGACTTTGAAGCTCTTGAAAATCTTGAGAGACGGTCAATCGTTCTCTCAAGCGGCGGCTGGACAATGCACAACCTTTTTAGAGATTTCTTTTATGAAAGACAAACCAGAACCGACCGAGAGGCCAGACATGAAAGTGCAGCGGAATATTACAACGCTTATTCCAGCGATATTCCAGGGAAGATAGAGGAGGCCCATCACCTTTTCATGGCTAGGGATTTTGAATCTGCGCTGCTGCTCCTGACCACTCAAGGCCCGGACTGGCTAAGGCATGGCAATCAGGATGAGATACTTCAGCTATCCTCGCTTCTTCCGGATGATTACGATAATCAAGAGGAGCGTTATGAGGCTCTGATGTTGAAGGCCTCCGCCCTTGACCAGATAGGTGAATGGGAAGCAGCGAGGAGGTGCTATGAAACCGGCCGGAATATTGCCACATCAGAGAGAGACAATGAGCGGTCCGCACGGGCACTCCGCGGTCTGGGTGCCATCTATTATAGATGGGGGGAACTCGATGATGCCCTGGAGACGTTCGAAAGAGCCCTTTCCGAGACTAAATCCAGAGTCCTTAAATCTGAAATCCAGAACGGCATCGGTGTAGTCCAATGGAGATTGGGCCAGACTCAAAAGGCAAGGGCGGCGTATGACACCGACCTCAAAATATCTGAGGAAGCACAAGACCTTCAAGGACAGGCCAGAGCATTGAACAACCTGGGAATTCTCGATTGGGAGGAAGGAGGATTTGATACGGCACTTGAGAAATATGCCAGGGCCCTGGATTTCGCCCAGCGAATATCGGCCAAGAAGCTCGTGGCAATCCTTTACAGCAATATCGCCGACGCCTACAAATCCAAAGGCGAAGTGACCGAAGCCCGAAGGTTCTACGAACGGTGCCTGGAGCTGTCCGAAGACCTGAGGTTCAATTGGCAAACGGCCGAGGCTTACAGAGGAATGGCCGATGTAGTCGAAGCCGATAGGGACAAATACCTTAAAAAGGCGCTTCGGATATTCGACAGGCTGGGCGCGAAAGAGGATGCAAAGGCCGTAAGGGTGATGATGAAATGAGAGGAGGAATCAAATGTTATTCGAAGAGATGACAACGTTCGAGGTCAAGGAAAAGGTGAACGAAACGTCCGTTGCCATACTCCCGATAGGCGCAATCGAGGAGCACGGTCCGCACTTGCCTTTGTCAACCGATTGCATACAGCCGGAACACGTGGCAGACGAAGTGGCAGAACGCTTGAATGCCTACGTTCTCCCGATTATAAAATACGGCCACTGCTCCAGCACCAAGAATTTCCCCGGCACCATAACCCTGCGTTTCGAAACACTCACCATGATAGTCGAGGACATAGTCTCTGAACTCGCCCGGACCGGTTTCAAGAACGTGGTGATCCTGTCCGGACATGCCGGCAGAGCGCACATGACCGCGCTGAAGCTGGCCTGTGCCCGTGTTCTGGAAAAACACGATTTGAAATTGATGGTCTTATCGGATTATGACATAGCCTACACAATGGACGAGATAGATATTCCGGTGAACGACGGTCATGCCGGCATGATCGAAACGTCAAGGATAATGGCCTCGCGTCCGGATTTGGTAAAGGGCACGGCAGAGCCCCATCACCCGAACTTTCCCGAATTCCGCGTGTTGAAGCATCCGGAAAAACACTTTCCCAGCGGCGTGATGGGAGAGCCGCAGCTGGCATCAAAGGAATTCGGCGAGAAGGCAAACAGAATCATTGCGGAAAGATTGACCGAACTGATAAAGAAGATGGTTGATTCGGAAGAATAAAAATGCGAGGAACCGGATTCGAACCGGCGAACCACTAAGGAATAGATCTTGAGTCTATCGCCGTTGGCCAGGCTTGGCTATCCTCGCACCTTGCAACCTGCGGAATATCCAACAATGAAATAAAACTTGCGACTCTAAACATTTATACTGGTTTGGTATTTCGGAAGAACACTCATGGGCTGTTGGTCCGTAGGAAAAGGCAGGCTTTTCCTCCTCCCACCATCTCTCAAGTGCAAAATTATTTCGCGCTGGTGGTCCGTAGGAGAAGACAGGCTTTTCCTCCTCCCACCACCCCTCATTCGCAAACTCATTTCGGGCTGTTGGTCTAGGGGTTATGACGTCGCCCTTACAAGGCGAAGATCAGCGGTTCAATTCCGCTACAGCCCATTTCTTCAATAAGAATCCATTCCTTCAACCTTGATGCTGTGCCTCTCCTCGATGATTAGGTCATCTTCTATTATCTCGATGAGTACCGTATATATTCCCTCGGGCTGTTTCGGTTTTATTTTTACAGAGCCGCTGACTTCCACTCCCGGTTCTATATTGGTGAATCTTAAGCTGCCCATGACCTGGAAGTTATGCTCCAAATCGGACAGGTCCACGAAGATGCTCTTGACTATTTCTTCACTCTCGTTTACGATTGTAGCCTTTATTACACCTGTCTCATTGATGGGTATGCTGCCGGGCACATCCAATATCACGTCGGTCATTACACTTTCTTCAAGTTCCTCCTCTTCCCTCATCCGCTCTTCTTCTTCTCTCTCCTTCTCTTCGATTCGGGCCTGGCGCGTCTTTTCGACCTCTGCTTGGTCCACAATTTCTTTTCCATCTTCAGAGGCGCTTTCCAGCGATTCAAACTTTTTAATTGCACCGTGAATTCCCGTTAAGAGTGAGCCCCCCCCTATGATGGCCACCAGGCCACCTATTATTGCCATAATTCCACCGAGGTATATGAAGATGCCACCAGGTTCGGAAGTATAGACAATCTGGAAGATGGACCATCCCCCGGAATCTGCAAACTGATATGCAAATACAATGGGGATAATTATGGCCATCAGGCCTCCGGCTATTACCAGAGAAGCAACTCCTCTACTTTGCAAGGAATATGCGACCGGAGAGGAAATTAACGCCAGTATACCGCCGACGACTATCAACCAACAATAGAGATATTCGCTAGTCAAATCCAATATATTAATGATTCCTTCAGGGTACGATTCGAAGGGACCCCAACCAACAATACTGTTGTAAAACAATAAAAATGGGCCTATTAAGGCTAACCCGCCACCGGCTATCGCCACAAACATACCTTTGGACCCTGATTTTACCTTTTTGGGTGTTATGTACATTCCCTTCATCTCCTTGCCGTGAATTACTAAACTACTATATGCTACTTTTGGAATTCTAATGATTATTCTCCATAACGCCTTGACCTCTGCTGATAGGACCTTATGGCTCTGAGGAAATCGATCTTTCTGAAGCCCGGCCAGTACACGTCAACGAAGTATAGTTCCGAATATGCCAATTGCCAGAGTAAAAAGTTGGAGACCCTGATCTCCCCGCTGGTCCTGAGTATGAGGTCCGGGTCAGGAAGTTCGGCCGTGTATAGAAACTTCGAGAATATGTTCTCGTCGATATCCTCGACTTCTAACTCGCCTTTCTTTACTCTTTCTGAAATTTCCTTTATGGCCTGTAGAATCTCTTCTCTGCCACCGTAGGCGATGGCCAGGTTCAGCTTGTACCTGTCATAGTTCTTGGTCCTCTCCTCCGCGTGGGCTATGGCCTTCTGGACTTTCTCCGGTAAGATTGACGTCTGGCCCAATACCCGAATGGCAATCTGATTCTTATGCACCCTTTTGTCATCGGCTGCTTTGTAGAAACTCTCCTCGAAGAGGTTCATCAGCTCCTCCACCTCCTCGTCCGTACGCCTCCGATTCTCTGTGGAGAAGGCATAGACTGTCAGTATCCTGGTGCCCACCTGCAGGCCCCAGTTCAACAACTCCTCCAATTTATTTCGCCCCTTCAGGTGTCCGTCTGTCACCTCCAGACCGATTTCCTTAGCAAATCGCCTGTTCCCGTCCATTATTATGGCTATGTGCTCAGGTGCCTTTCCATGTTGAACTTCTTTTAAAAGGCGTCTTTCATATGCCAGATATGCTGTGTCGGATATGACCTTGCTGATGTCTGACGTGACCTTGGGCGACTTCATCCTGGGTTATATAACTGTAGGTGTATAAAAGCCATTCGCGTCGTTAAAGGAGATGAACTACCAATCCGCTCCGCAGCTTCGGCTCGAACCAGGTGCATTTCGGGGGCATGACGTTCCCGCTGTCCGCTACCGAAAATAATTGGTCCAAGGTAACCGGATAAAGAGAAAACGCGGCCTGAAACTTGCCGGAATCGACGAGTTTCTCCAGCTCCCCAGTGCCGCGCATCCCGCCAACGAACTTAATACGAAGGCTCGTCCGGGGGTCGTCAACACCCAGTAATGGTGCCAGCAGGTTTTCTTGAAGTATGCTCGAATCCAAACTTTTTACCGGATCGGTTTCGGGAAAGCTTCCCGGCTCTGGGGTGAGGCCATACCACTTTCCATCAAGGTACATTGAATATTGATGAAGAGATTGCGGAACCGCTTCAGCGTTCTCAGAGATGATGAAATCCTTTTCGACTCCCATCAGGAATTCCTCAGTGGATAGGCCGTTGAGGTCCACCACCGCCCGATTATAGGCCAAAATTTTCATGTGGCTCTTCGGGAATATGACGGATAGGAAATAGTTGTATTCTTCCTTGCTGGTGTGATTCGGATTTTCTCTCCGCATTCTTCTGGCTACGATTGTGCCGGCCGCACTTCTGTGATGACCGTCGGCCACGTAAAGCAGGTCGACGTTCGAGAATATATCTTGGATTTTCCCTATTGCATCACCATCATCCACGACCCAGACAGTGTGCCTTATCCCGTCATCGGCTGTGAAATCCGCATCCGGCCCTTTCTCTGAGCAAAAAGTCTCCTGTAATTCGTTCAGTCCGGGAACGTCTGGATAGGTCAGGAAAACCGGCCCGCACTGTGCCTGTTGCATCATGATGTGCTTTACTCTATCCGCTTCCTTATCTGGCCTTGTGAACTCGTGCTTCTTGATTAGGTCGTTTTCGTAGTCCTCGACGGATACGGTGGCAACTAGACCGACCTGTGAGTGGCCGTCCATAATCTGGCGATAGAAGTAGTACATGGGTTTCTGGTCTTGAACCATGGTCCCTTCGTTGATCAGCCGCCTTAGATTGCAGGCGCCCTGTTGGTACACTTCCTCGGAATACTGGTCGATGTTCGGGTCAAGGTCAACCTCCGGCTTTACAACTCTCAAAAAGCTCTGGGGATTATTCTTGACAATTTCTCTGGCCTCGTCAGAATCCAGCACGTCATACGGGGGCGAGACAACCTTTTCGGCCAGACCTTTTCTGGGTCTCAAACCTTTGAAAGGTCTTACAACAACCATGGTGCCACCTATTCGTTCAACGCCTCAATTACCCTTTCGGCGACCTGGATTCCGGCTCTCAGCTGGCCTTCTGCGGTTTGGGCGCCGATGTGTGGTGTGCAGATGAGGTTGGGCAACGTGAGAAGGTTGTTTCCGGCCGGCGGCTCGACCTCGAAAACGTCCAAGGCTGCCATCTTCACCTTTCCGGATGTCATAGCCTCATAAAGGGCATCTTCGTCGATTGTCCCGCCCCTGGCGACATTGAGAATAACCACGCCGTCCTTCATCATCGAGAACTGGTCGGTGGAAATCATATGTTTGGTCTCAGGAGTAAGCGGCAAGTGTAGTGTAATGAAATCGCTCCTTTTAATTAAGCCGTCAAAATCCACGTTTTCGTATTTGTCGCTCTTCACATATGGGTCGTACGCGATTATATTCATACCGAACGCCTCGGCGCGTTCGGCCACCGCAGTTCCGATTCTGCCGATGCCAGCAACACCCAAAGTCTTTCCGTAAACCTCCAAACCTTTCAGCGCCTTTTTCTCCCACCTGCCTTCCTTGATGGTATTTGTGCCCTTGACAATCTCCCTGTATGAGGCCAGAATAAATGCGAATGTCAGTTCGGCGACCGAAATCGTTGTTGCAGCGGGCGTGTTTACGACAGTTATGCCTTTCGATTTCGCATGCTCCAGGTCCACGTTGTCCAAACCGATGCCGGCCCTGCCGATGACCTTCAAATTCGGGGCTGCGTCAATCAATTCTTTCGTGGCTTTTGTCGCACTCCTTATCACGATGGCGTCACAGTCTTTAACGAGTTCCGGCAGTCTTTCTTTGGGCTCGTCCCAGGCAATCAGAACTTCCAATCCCGCATCCTTCAACTTCTGCACGCCTTCCTCGGCCAGCTTATCCGATACAATAACTTTCATATCATAACCCCCAAATTTCGTCAATATTTGCTAGAAGTGATTTGACATCCTCTAATGTCCAGTCGCCCATGTGTCCGATTCTGAACGTCTTTTCTTTCAGGGCGCCGTAACCGTTGGCAATCTGGTGCCCCCTTTCGGCCAGTGCTTTATTTAAACCAGCCACGTCCTTCCCGAGTGTGTTTCTGATTGTAGACACGGTCACGGATTCGTATCCTTTTTCAGGGAACATTTCAAAATGATTGTTGGCCCACTCCCTTGTGCATTCGGCCATGGCCAGATGCCTTTCGTACCTTCCGCGGGGTGTTTCTTCGAGCATCCTGCTCAGCTGATGGTCCAACGCATAAAGCAGAGAAATCGCTGGGGTGGTCGGGTTTTGGTGCCGCTTGAGCCAGTTATTATGAATTGGCAGTAGATTTGTATAGAATCCCTTTCCGGGCACTTCCTCGGCACGGGCAACTGCCTCGTCTGAATAACATGCCATGGACAATCCAGGCGGCAAGGCAAAGCACTTCTGGGTGGACGTGAATAGAATATCGGAATTGAGTTCCTCTGGCACGAGATAATCGCCTCCGGCCGAGGAAACGGCATCCACCACGAAAATCATGTCAGGATATTCTGCCTTCACGGCTTTGCCCATCTCTGCAATGGGGTTTCGAATCCCGGTGGAAGTCTCGTTATGCACGACGATGAGGGTGTCATAATCTTCCTTGGCCAGTTCCTCCATAACTGCGTCTGTTTTTACGGCCTTCCCCCATTCAACGTCCAGAAGGGTCGTGTCCTTACCGCAATCTGCAACGGTCTGGTACATGCGTTTCGAAAATGCGCCGCACGCTGCGGCCAGCGCCTTCTTCTTCACCATGCACCTGCCGGTTATGTCCATCCAGATAGTACCGGATGCGGTCTGCGTGCAAACGTTCTGCTCTGTCTGAAAATATTTTACGAGTTTTCCGATAACGCTTTCGTACAATTCCGTATACTCGCCACTCCTATGGCCCACCATCCACTTGGTCTGCTGCTGTAGGGCCTCCTCCCTGACCTCTGTAGGACCGGGAATCCACAATTTCTTATGAGACATCAATGTCACCTCAGGGGAGATAATAAAAGCGGGTTTAAATCTTTTGAGAATTATTCTGGTACGTACTGCTTATAAATTCCGGACTTGTGCTCCTGTGCAAGTCTTCTGTATGTTTCGGCATTGAGGCGGGCGTCTTCTCTCAACTTCTCATCCCCCTCTTTGATAATCTTTCCGGGGATACCGACGACCAAACTGCCCGGGGGCACTGCCATTCCCAGCTTGACGACTGCATTTGCACCTATTATCGAGCCGGAGCCAATTGTCACGCCGTTCATCAGGACCGCATTCATTCCCACAATCACGTCATCGTCGATAACGGAGCCGTGGACAGTGCTGCCGTGACCTATGGAAACGTTCTTGCCGATTTTGGTGGGATAACCCTCGGTAACGTGAAGGACGCAGCAATCCTGGACGTTCGACCCAGCGCCAATTTCTATAATGTCCTCGTCACCCCTTATTACGGCATGGGGCCAGATGCCGCAATTTTCATGAATTATAACATTGCCTATTATCACGGCCGTGTGGTGTACAAAACAGCTGTCGTGTACCTTTGGAGTCATCGTGGACGGATACGCAATTACCCTTATGAAATTTATGCTGGGCAATCGAGCCAGACATTTTCCGAAAAGTTTTAATAAACTCTCGTGCTATTCATAATATGATGAGGACATATCTAACGATGATGTTCAACACAGAGGGCGGGCGCCCCTCGGACATAGTGGAGCGGTTGCAGATGATCGGCTTCAAACCGACGACTGGCAACTATGATTTCGTCTACGAATGGGACAAGAATGCCACCATCGAGGATACGATATACTTTGCGGACAAGATACACGGGACCCTCAAAGGACTAGGCGTGATGTTCAAACTGGAAACGGAAGTTGTTTCCGAGTCTGAATAAGATTTTTGCAAACCTTTTTTTAGTAGGCCGCACATGGATTGTTGCATGTTGGAGCCATATGAGTATCTGCCCGAGGACCTGGGTAAGGGTGATGTGACCACCGAGGCCTTGGTTTCAGACGTCGAAGCCAGAGCCAATCTTTTAGCAAAAGAGGACTGCATACTTGCAGGCTCGGAAGAAGCTACCAGGATATTCGAGCATCAGGGTCTTAGGCTCAGACACTTCGCCCGAGACGGTGAAAGAGTAAGGGCGGAAACCATAATCATGGAGATATCCGGCAGTGCCAAGGCCATACTCGGAACAGAAAGGCTCGCACTTAATTTCGTAATGCAGATGACCGGCATCGCCACCCTTACCGGTCAACTGGTCGGGAAGTGCAGGGCCATCAATCCGGACATCACGATTGCGGCCACCAGAAAGACCACGCCGGGTTTCAGGCAATACGAAAAAAGGGCGGTGGAGCTGGGCGGCGGAATTAGGCACAGAGAGGGGCTGTACGACCAGATATTGATAAAGGACAATCATCTGAAATTTACCGAATCCATTACCGACGCGGTAAAACGCGCCCGCGAATCCGGTCTTTCCGATGTGGTGGAAATAGAGGTCGTTGACATTGCGGGTGCAAGGGAAGCGGCAGAGGCCGGAGCCGACATAATAATGCTGGACAATATGCAGCCAGACAAGGTGAAAGAGGCCGCCCGGGCGATTAGAGACATCAACCCCAAAATCGAGATAGAGATATCCGGCGGCGTTACACCGGAGAACATAACATCTTACGCGGAGTTCGCAGACAGAATTTCTCTTGGCTGGCTAACACATTCGGCAAGGGCCTGTGACTTTTCTATTGAGATAATAGAATAGCGGGGAGTCGATTTGAACGACTGATCTTCGGGTTATGAGCCCGATGGGATTTCCTGGCTACCCCACCCCGCTATGGTGGAGCCGCATATAATCGCTTTCAGGTAAAAACCTATCGCTTTTTCATCATCAACCTTATTAATAAGTAAAACTTCGACATCCCCCAATGGCCAATCTAGTCGAATGGGGCACTGGCATAATATTGGGGATAATCGCCGCCCTCAGCTATCCGGGCATTATCTTTCTTATGGCCCTGGAGAGCGCGTGCGTCCCCGTGCCCAGCGAGATAGTCATGCCTTTCGGCGGGGCACTGGCATCCGGTTATCTGGTACACCTGTATCCCAAACTCGATTTCTGGTTGGTGGGCATGTCCGGGACCATCGGGTGTCTTCTCGGCTCCCTGGTGGCGTATTATATCGGCTATAAGGTGGGCCGTCCGACGATATTGAAGTATGGCAAGTATATCTTACTATCCGAGAAGCACCTGAAGAAGACCGAGAAGTTCTTCAAGAGGCGGGGAGAGATGACCGTTTTTGTGTCACGTTTGTTGCCAGTTGTGAGGACTTTTATTTCCTTGCCAGCAGGTATTGCCAAGATGGAAATCAAGAAATTCACAGTATACACTTTCCTGGGCTGTTTGCCATGGTGCTATGCTCTTACTTACGTGGGATATTGGTTGGGCCCGCGGTGGAGGAGCGTCATGGCCGCCTTCCGCCAATTCGACATAGTCATCATAATTGCTATAATAATTTTTATAATTTGGTACATCTGGTATGTTAGAAAAGAGTGAGGAATCTTTCCTCAAGTATTATATATTCGAAGATATATGTTACGGATAAGGGCAAGAGTGACTTGCTCAAGGGTGATGAAATGAAAAAGACTATAGGATTGACACTGGCCGCCCTCATGTTCGGTGCTGTGTTCCTTGGGGCACTGTCGATCAACGTGAGTGCGGATGCTGAGCTTCCGGTTTGGCAGGTCGGCGACGGCTGGTGGTTTGAGAACACGGTGGACTTCTCAGAACTGCAACAGGAAATAGATGCAGGTATGGCGGAGCTCCCACCGGGATTCAATGCTGACATAACGGTCGGCGGCGGAATCGGCATTTATTTTGGAGTCGAGGTCGTGGATACCGCTTATGAATATAACGGCTACAACTGCTATAAGGTCGACTTCACCGGAGCCGTAGGCATAGATTTCGGGTTGGAAGCCAGCGTGAACGGTGAAATAACCGAGGAACTCTTGAGCCTTGAGATTGATGCAACCGGGCAGCTGGTCATCGTGGGTGAAGCTAACTTGGTTGGCAGCCTCTACTTCACGGTAGATGAACTGGCATTGGCAGGAGGAGATTTTACCCTAACGGTCGAGGCCACGGGAGACCTTCTGGTTGACGCTTACATTAACATATTTATGGACACGTCTGGATTCGGAGGCCAAGTCATTAGCGAGGAGGCAAACATCGACGTAGACGCCTCCGTGGCTGTCGAGAATGTTTTGATTACGGGCTCTCTGGAGCTGGATCCCCCCATAGACTTCCTTGATTTTCCCATTTTTGAAGGTGATGAGTGGGAAGTGCCCGAGCAAGATACGGATTGGATCGCATCATTGGTCGGCAGCGGCACAATCACGGTCGACGCTGATGTAACAGGAATTCCCGAGCAACCGCCCATACACGAACACGAAGTAATAGATCTAGGTGTGGAAATCGGAACTAACACCGAATCGGGCGTTTTCGACAATTTCTATGCAAGAGGGCTGCGTTGTGTTGCCGTCTATGGTGATAACTACATCATTGAAACAGACATAGGCAATTTCTTCAACTATTACGACTGGGGAACCAGGCAATACGGAATTGACCCGCTCGACTATGTCGGTGATGTTATACCATCTTCTGCAGGAGTACAGTATTCTGCTAGCGAAGGCTTCATCACAGGCGTAACCGTGGATGGCGAGGTCATGACCGAAGCCAGCGACAAAGCCTCTGTGGAGGGAGCTGCTGCCGATCCATTAGGAAAGGTTCAGGAGGAAACCGGTGGTCATGGTAGCGTCGGTGAAAGAGGAGGCATATTCACCCTATTATTGATAGGCATAATCGTGATTGTGCTAGTCTTGGTTCTTGTGGCCGTGATAGCTGGCAGGCGCAAGAAGCAGGGACCGGAGGAAATGTACGGTGCCCAGCAACCACAACAGACGGCCTATCAACAGCCCCCGCCTCCGCCACCTCCAGAACAAGAAACAGTGGTTCAGGATGACCAGACGTTGGTCGAAGATGATCAAACGCTGGTCGAATAGGCAAAAAGATATTACAACAATCTCAAATGGGCGGTCTTCGACCGCCTACCGTTTTCATTTTTATTTCTTAGTTACTTTTATATCTAGTGGCTTAATCATTCAGATGCATGCGCATAACGATACTTGACGGTTACATCGACGAACCATCTAGGTTGGGTGTTCCCCCTTACATCTCGTCTTACCCGAGATACGTTGCCGGCGCCATCACAAGCGCTAGCCATGATTATGAATATCTCACCATAGACCGTTTGCGTTCTGGCCAGGGACCGAAAGGCCAGTTGTTGTTCGTCATATTCGGTGCTCTGGTGCCGGGCAAGTATCTCAGGTCAATGCCCATGTCCTTACAAGAGTTGGGGCGGATTCTGTCTGAATACCAAGGCGAAAAGGTTGTTTGGTCTCCGGCAGCACTAGCACAGAAGGACAGGATTTCCGGAATAGAATACATAAGCGGCTGTGACCCGGACGCTTACATTTTCGACCTTTTGACATCTGGGAGCCCATCCAATAGGCGGAGGCAAGCGGAGGAATGGAACCTTTGGGCGACTTCTGGAGCTAAGGTTATCACTCACCATCAAGACTTTCCCCAACCCCTGATAGCGGAGATTGACATGTCCTATGGTTGTCCCCGTTACATCAGCGGCGGCTGCAGCTTTTGTACCGAGCCGCTCTTCGGTAAACCGGTGTTTCGCAATCCTGAAGATATTATTGCGGAGATTAAGGCCTTAGTCAAAATCGGGTGCGCCAATTTCAGGCTGGGCGGCCAGTCCTGCATCATGAGTTTCATGGCAGAAGGCGTGGGGGAAACGGAAAACCCGAGACCAAACGTCAGGGCAATGGCCAATCTCCTCAAAGAAATTTCCAAACTTGAGGGCATAAGGGTTCTGCACACAGACAATGCAAATCCCGGCATAATCGCCGCATACCCCGAGGAATCCGCCCAGATACTGGAGATGCTGGTGAAGACGTGCACCGGAGGCAATGTCCTTTCACTGGGCATTGAGAGTGCGGACCCGGAAGTCATTGAAAAGAATAATCTGAATGCGAGGCCGGACCAGGTAATGGCCGCGATAAAGCTAATCAACAGTAGGGGTGCCCGACACGGACCGACAGGGTTGCCCATGTTACTTCCCGGCCTGAACTTCCTTTCCGGACTTGAAGGGGAGAGCAGGGAAACGTTCGAGCATAACGCCAACTTCCTGAAGTCGGTTTTGGTTTCTGGCCATATACTCAGGAGAATAAACATCCGTCAAGTGGCACCGACGAGGCGTGATTTTCCCAAGTTAAAACATCGCAAAGAGTTCATGAGGTTCAAGAAATTTGTGAGAGAGGAAATAGACCCAGTAATGCTTGAAAGGGTCACACCAGCCGGTACGGTCTTGAAGAATCTGTTCACCGAGCTGAAGCGTGGGAGATTGACGTTTGCCAGACAGATTGGCACCTATCCTCTTCTTGTAGGCATACCGCAAGACCTGGAAACCGGAAAATTCCTGGACGTGAAGGTCACCGACCATGGCAGCCGAAGCATCACGGCAGTGGAGTATCCGCTGGACATCAATTCCTGTCAGATGAGCGCGTTGGAGGCTTTGCCCGGCGTGGGAAGAAAAAGGGCTGCCAGGTTGGTCAGGGGCAGGCCTCTTGCTACAGTTGAAGATATTAAAAATATACTTGATGAGCCTGAGATTGCCGAGGGCATTGTGGAATATCTATCTTTGGAGCAACCGAATGTAAAATCCTCTAAATGATTCTTGTCGAAACCGTTATTACACTGAAGAATATTTGAGCCGGTGGTGAGCTTATGACCGACATGAGAGCGGAAGCAAAATTTGTGGAGGAGATGATTGACAAACATCATGACTGGTTCGAGAACTCGTTACCGATGATAGCGTCGGAGAACCTTATCAGCCCATTGGCCAGAGAGATGTTGGTGTCTGATTTTCACGACCGTTATGCCGAAGGGTTGCCTGGGGAGAGATACTACCATGGCAACATCTATGTGGATGAGGTTGAACTCAAGGCCTTGGAGCTCACCAAGAAACTGTTCAAGTGCGAACATGCGGACGTAAGACCCACCTCCGGTACGGTGGCAAATATCGGGATTCTTAAGGCATTGGGTAAGCATGGCGACCCCATCACCCATTGCGCCCTATCTGACGGCGCTCACATAAGCACTGCCAAATTTGGTGCGGTCGGTGTGCGGGGCCTGGTCAGTCACACCTATCCCTTTGACACTCACGAGATGAACATTGACGTTGACGCGGCAAGAAAGACGATTCTGGAGGTCAGGCCCAAGATCGCCCTATTCGGGCGTTCGGTATTCCTGTTTCCGGCACCGATAAAAGAGCTCGAAGACGTGCTTCAAGAGGTGGGCTGCTATACCTGGTATGACGGTGCCCATGTCTTAGGCCTGATAGCCGGCGGCAAATTCCAGGACCCGTTAAGGGAGGGCATCCAGGTGATGACGGGAAGCACACACAAGACATTTCCAGGGCCGCAACACGGCATAGTGGTCGCCAACCCCCAAAACGAAAAAATGACCAGAAAACTCAACAGCGGCATTTTCCCCGGAGTAACCAGCAACCATCATCTTCACGCGATGGCCGCACTCGGCATATCACTGGCCGAGCACATTGAATTCGGCGCGGCTTATTCTGATCAAATAATCAGGAATGCTCAAGCACTCGGCCAAGCACTTCAGGAGCGGGGAATTAAGGTATTGTGCGAGCACAAAGGGTTTACCGCATCCCACGCACTGGCTGTTGATGTGGAGGAGTACGGCGGCGGTGCGTTAATATCGCAATTGATGGAAGACGCAAATATGATTGCCAACATGAACATGCTCCCGCGCGACACCAAACCCAAGAGCCCGAGCGGCATAAGGCTGGGTTCACAGGAGCTGACCAGAATCGGCATGAAGGAAGGCCAGATGTCCGAGGTGGCCGAGCTCATCAAGAGGGTGGTCGTGGACAAGGAAGCGACAGAGAAGGTCAAGCAGGACGTCATACAACTTAAGAAAGACTTCAACAAGATTCATTATTGTTTTCATGAGGGTCATTCTGCATATAAGAGATACCGCCTGGTGTCGTAGTAAATTCTGCGAAAGGCTTATTAGGACGCCTCTCTTTCAGAAACAAGGTTCCAGTGTTATCTGGCATAAACTAGGTGTTTGAGTGGAGCTAGTCGAAGAATTAATTCAAAAAAGGGAACGGCATAACGCCGAAGCAGAGCGTCATAAGCGTTCTAGAGACAAACTCAACGATGATACAAGGAGTTGGGTGGCCCGTCGGGACGAACTCAATGCCCAAGCCAGGGAATTTTTGGAAATAGCCAACAATCACAGGACTCGGAGAGACGAACTTAACGAAGAAGTAAAAGAAGCCAAGGCTCAACGGGATATATGGAACAAAAAGGTGAACGAACTAGCTGAGAAGCTGGCCAGAAAGAAGAGGGAGAAGATGCCTAAAGGCGGCCCTTCCATCGGCCAATTAAAGAAACGCCTGAAGGCTCTGGAGTTCCAACAGATGACGTCTGTCTTGAAAACCGACAAGGAGAAGGTCCTAATTGAAGCAATCGCTGAGCTTCAAGCCGAGGTCAAGGAAAAAGAGGCCCAATTGGAGAAGGATGAAGAGGTAAAGAATCTCATGCATGAGGCCAGTGAAGCAAGGGAAAAGGCAGAACACAATCATTCGATGGTTGGAAAACTCGCCGAAGCAGCCCAAAAAGAGCACGACGCTATGGCGGAAATATATGAAAAAAGCGACGCAATTAGAAAAGAAGCGGATAAAGCCCAAGAGAATTTCATCAAGTGTAAGTTACAGGCCGACGAAGAACATCAGAAACACATAGAGACGATAAAACAAGTGCACGACTTCGACAAGATGTTGTCTGGCCTGAGACAGAGAAAGGTTACGGTATCCACTCAATCCGAAAAGAAAACGGTTCGTGAGGAGGCCGAGGATATTTATGAAAGATTCAAGAGGGGAGAAAAACTAAGCACCGAAGACCTCATGGCGTTACAAAAGTCTGGGTATATATAATAATTAAATTTAAAAAATCACATTATAATTTATACAAGTTTTTAATCCACAGTATATAAACCTTTTTCAAAACTTATTTATATACTCTTAAATATATCGTTAGTAGGGAATTTTGGGCTAGTTGTTAGAGTGCATCCCATCCCTTCTGACAAGGCTAGCCCTCCCTTCCCTTTTTATTCAATTGTTAGTATTTTGTGGAGAATTCTAACGTATTCGATAATAGCGTAGTAGAACGAAGTTCGACGGGAGGTCAGCCGAATCGCTATCGGTTTCTAGGCGATTACGATTCGGCGATACCCAGCTTCCCACATATGCCTCCCTCTTTCATTTATGAATCGGCCTAACCGCAATTTCCCCTCTTAAAAACTACTAAAACCAATCAGACCCCTAAAGTTCCCCACGGTTTGCGACCCAATGTTAAAATCACGGTTTATTCTACCCATTCGTGAACCAGGGCAAGGGTCATTACCAAACCGCAAACCAGTATGGGTAGATTGTCCAGCACCGTGCCTGTTGCTGCTGTAAAGTTCAATCCTCTTTTTCGCCCATTACCTTTATATTTTGTATGTTCAGCACCCATACCTATTCCTCTTTTTTATTTCTTAAACTGACTAAACCGACCAGAATAATTCCGAAGGCGGCCAGAGAGACCTGAGGTAATTCGGGGATGATAACCACCGTAGTTCTGACTCTGTCCCATTTCATTCCGCGCCAAAAGCCCCCATCTGTATAATCAACCTGAGCATAGTTTTCAAGTATATCTCCATCCATAACATTATCGTCAACGATAACAGTTATTACGATTACCCCCCCCTCATCTGGATCTAGTGTTCCGATGTCCCATTGATTATTGCCCTGTGTCGGGGAGGGTAAGGCCCCGACGAATGTCACGCCAGCAGGATATGTTTCTGTTATTACGACATCGTAAGCAGTGGATTTCGAACAAGCATATCTGATGGTGTACGTTAGTATGTCTCCTGGTCCCGCAGTATCTCTATCGACCGTTTTGGAGAAATTGATCTTTGGCTTTGGAGCTCTTGTACCGGTGAGCGACCTTCGTGAGTTAATATCTTCTGAGTCGAGCGGCTGGTCGGCAATGTCATAGTCTCCTTTCCAATCCTTCAAAGATATGAAGATTGTGAAATTATCATCGGACGTAATCCCCAGAGTGCCGGGTTCAACCTTCAATTCCATTCTATACCAATCAATAGCTGATGGGACGTCGTCTACCAAGACCCAGGGAATACCCGGCAGAAGGGGATCATACCTGAAAAGTTCGCTTGATGTAATCTCGTTGCCCTTACCAGTAACGATAATCACGTGGTCGGCACCGATTGCGCCTAACGTAACGGCACCCGTCATGGGATCATCATCTGAGTCTATGAGCACGTACGCGTGATCTTCACCGGTATTTTCTACATATTTAATCGGACCAATATAGATCGAGACGTTCATCCCGGAGTAGTTCATCGGGAAATTTGTCGGTATGGTCGTATTGAGCCACCAATCCGTGCCCCCGCGGTCATAATCTCTCTCATCATCATCGTCAATGGAATTGTTTGGCTCGTCAGTGTCGTTTACACCGTCATTATCGAAATCCAGCGGCATGAGGTCGTCTACATCTGGCACTCTATCCCTGTCAGAGTCCTCTATTTGTGGAACAGAAGGTCCCGGTCGTAACTTGATGGTCGGTATGTCAGAACCGCCGAGCATTACCCCGGAAACAGAGAGATAAACGGACAAGGAATCGTCGAGGTCGAACCGCACATCGGCCAAGTCTATGTTTTTGTTTATCGTAGTATAGTTGTACGTGAGCGATAAGACGTCATTGGCCGCATCTACATTTTCCGTGGTTCCGGACCAGTCTCCGAAGGCGCCGTCTATTTGGACATCAGATGGGGCACCGATATAATGTTTCAACCGTTCCAGGTTGTTTACGGACGTAACAGCCTCCATCGCACTTGCGTCGGCCATTAACATTTCGATTGTGGTTCCATAAGGGGCAACGGTCAGGCCGGAGAACAAGGATAATGTCAGAGGCACACCCACGGGGGCTTCCAGCGGCTCACCCAATAGAACCGTGAAGTTATGCTGGTCAAGCCAATTAATGGCGCAGTTCAATTCCCCGGTTTGCAAGTCAGGATTGCCGTCTTGGTCTGTGTCGTTGACCAATCTGATGTTGCCCAGGTGGTTAAATGTGGCATTGCCGTTGATAGTAAAGTTCATTGCAGTGAGACTACAAACATCACCGTAGCCTTTCATCCGCATCCGTAGTAATTCAACATCTTGAGCGCCCGGGGCCAGGATGTCCGCCCCAATCCCATATGTGTTGATGTGCAGGCTTGCAGGCAGGGAGGACATCACAGAATCTGTGGCGTCCGAATATCCCACAGAGTTCATGGCAATGGCCATAACCTTTGGACGCTCATTTTCCTCAATTATCAGGTGGTTGGGCAACAGGACCCTGACCTCGAGTTGAGAATCTACGACCGCGCAAGGAGCCGGGCCGCTCTTAACGAAACGGTTCCAGTCATTGCGCTCGCTTGTATCATTGAATGAATATGCGGTAGATGAATCAATGTTGTTGTCCCAGCCGTGTATTTCCACCATGATGTCTGCTCCCAGGTTGTTGATGGCATAGCCGGTGTCCGAAGCCGAATCCATGTCCATGAATATGAAAATTGAATCGACGCTATTGTTCATGCTGCTGGAGCTGCCGCTTAAGGCGGTGCCTTCGACTCTTAAGAACATGTCAATGCGCTCGCTCCCGCAGACCAATTTTGTCTCCAAGATGTTGAGGTCTGGATCACTCACCTGGTCTGATGTGCTGTCCTCGAAGGATGTGAATTGGTCCCAGTCTGAGAAGTTGCCGTCGATGCTGATGGCATAGGTGGGTTGGGTGAGCATGTTCGCGAACATCGGAACGATGAGGACGAGCCCCACCAGAACAACCATCCAGCTGACCCGGAGGCGCCAATCCCTTCTCGCTTTTTCTAGCTGTCGGGCCCTATAGAATCTGCCCCGTCCGTTGATCAATCCCTGCCCGTTGATCATGCCGCCGTTAATCAGACCATTAACTCTACCGTTTATCAATCCACCGTTAACGAGGCCGTTTACCTTTCCCCTACCATTAACTCTACCGTTCACCAATCCATTGACCAGGCCATTGACCCTTCCCCGACCGTTGACCCTGCCGTTCACCATACCGTTAATCTTGCCGGTGCCGTTTATCAAGCCGCGCTGAATAAGTAGCCCGTTCACCCAACCGTTGACCCTTCCCTGACCATTTGTCAATCCCACTGATATTTGCGGTTGTTTGAGGGAAAGCACAACGCCTTCCGTCTCCTTCTGGAGGCTAGCATAAGAAAGTTTGATGGATTCGTCAAAGCATCTGATTGCCTCTTCATGACGACCCAGCTTCTCCAAGAGCTCTCCCTTTTCCTGCCACAGTCCCTCATCCTCAGGGTTCTCGGCAAGTTTCTCATCGATTTCGGCGATTTTTGCTTCGGTATTTTTCCTTATCGCCTCTTCCTCAAGGGAAATCTCTCCATCTTCCTCTAGAGATACAAGTTCTGCTAAATCTACCGGTTCCTCTTCAACCCCGACCCCTAATATGTCCAGTATCCTTCTTTTGTACTCTGTTTCTTTGGCGGGGTTAAGTTCGGCCGCCTTGTCCAGACAAGCAACGGCTTCGTCTTGTCGTTCAAGTTCGACGAGTATGCTTGCCTTCTCTGCCCACAACTCATGGTTTTTCAGGTCAGATTCTAACTTCAAGTCTATCTCTGCCAGACGCTCTTCTTCGGGTTTATCCGGGAGAGTCAATAGATCAAGTTCTTTCTCTATCTCCTCGTCCGTGAGCCTAACGGTTTCCCACCGTTTCTTAAAATCCTTGACAATGGACGGGGCATCTTCTTCCTTCTTTTCCCACCTGCTCAGGAAGTCCTTTGAGATGCCCTTTTTTGTCTCCGGCGAAATGGATTCCTCTACCTCTTTTTTCGGGGGTTCCAGTTTCTCGAGTTCGATCTCTTCAATTTCAGCCTGGATTTCCTTGGAGATTTCCTCCGGTATCTCGGGAAGTTTGAAGTCATCAACATATACGCCCTCCTCCGGAACATCCTCTTCCTCAAGAGCTGTTCCACAGACACTGCATTTGGTTGCGCTTCCCGATACAAACGCGCCACAGCTTGGACACATGTACAGCGATTGTTCGAAGTCCTCCGCCGCCTTTTCTACCTCAGGTACTGGTTTCGCCTCCTCTTCGACGTCTTCGCCTTCAAAGACTATTCCACATTGGGGACAATTATCTGCCGTCTCCGGAATGAAGGCGCCGCAGTTTGGGCAGATAAACAAAGACGTTTGATCTTTATACCAGAAACCGTCATCACTCTCGAAATGAAATCCACAAGACGGACACGAATCCATACCAGGCTCAAGGTGTGATTTACAGTTGGGGCACGCTAGTTCCCTCGGTTCCGGTGAAGGCTCCGCTTCTTCTTCGGCTTCAAAGACCACGCCACAAGTCCGACAGCTGTTTGCATCCTCTGGAATAAAGGCGCCACAGTTTGGACACATGAAAAGGCCTGTTTCTTCTTTGTACCAGAAACCGTCCTTTTCTTTCATTTCTCTCTCTGGTTTTACTTCTTCCTCGAGTTCTTCATCCTCATCGAATTCGGCGCCACAGTTCTCACACCTGACGGCATCGGCAGGGATTAGCGCACCACAGCCGGGGCACATGTAGAGCTGGGGGGCTTCTTTATTGTGCCAGTATCCGTCTACATCATCTTCTTTTCCGGGATCTGGCGCATCTCCTTTTTCAATCTCCTCTTCCTCGTCAGAAAAAGCAATACCACAGCTGGGGCAGTTTTTCGAATCCGCACCGACCATTGAACCGCACATTGGACACACAAAAAGAGAGGACTCTCTCTCTAATTTCTCCTCTGGGGTTTTTGAAGGTACGACCATGGCGGATACGAAACTCAGGATGTCAGATGCCAGCCTTTCATCTATTCCCGGCACCTTTGCCAATTCTTCTGAGTTTGAGTTCGAAACGTCATCAAGAGAACGGTAGCCGGCGGAATAAAGGGCCTGTGCCTTTTTTCTCCCAATTTTTGGAATCATTAGAAGTTCAGCGATCTCGTCATCCGTATCTTTCATGTTGCATATAGCTCATATAATTTGATATAAAAGAATTGTAGGGAATAAGTGGACATCATTGGGTATTTTTAGAGCGCTATTATTACATTTTTTTGTTTTGCTTTCACAAGAATGTCATATAAGGGTTGATGCCGATTTCCATGGTATATTCGCCTCTTTTCGGCCCCAGTTCCAGTATTATTCTCTCTACGCTTTTTTTAACAATCTTGGGTTCCCTTCCCCCGCCTTCCTTCAATTTTTTCAATAAGAATTCGGTATATCTCTTGGAACGGTTATAGAAATTTTCGGACTTATCAGACAGCAACTTTGTCGGATAATATCTGATATGACTCCCATCGGATACCGAAGATATCAGTTCCTTGGATACTAGGTATATCATCGTCTTCGATACGGACTGATGGCTCATCTTGGATTTTTCCGAAAGCTCGCTTTGAGAATTACCCGGATTACCAAAAACTAAAGAAAGTAACACTCTAACAGGGAACTGGTTAAGAGTATAGAAAAGTGTGACATCCTCTGAGGGAACCAATCCCTCTGGAAAGTAGATTCTTCGCCCTCCAACACGCCGCTCAACAATATAACTGGATTTTATCAATCGCTCTATGTGCCATCCGGCAGTGTTGGCTTTAATCTCGGTTCTACGGGAAATCTCGGCGATGTTCATACAAGGCGAAAGGGTGAGTTCAGAGAAAATTGCCCTTCGACAACGGTTTGAGAATATGTCTATGCCCTTTCTATGGACGGTTTTTTCGGGTATGTCCTTCTCCTTCAAAGCGGATTCCAGAGCCTTACCAACGCCCCTACTCATGGACTAATCCTCGTATTCTGTGATGATTTCTTCTATGATGTCTTCCGGAGACATTTCCATGAAATCCTCGTCCCTGAGCTCCTCCAAGACCTCTAATAGCCTTTGATGGACACTACTGGGTATTCGTCCTTTGTTCTCCTCGAGCATTTTCCTAACCTGTGTGGGAACATCTCTTGAGGGCGGAGTTCTGGCTCCGCCGGGGTTGACTACCAGACCAAGCCCCTTCATAATGCTGTATTTGTGTTCCATCTTGCTGTGCCGGCTGTTCCGGCACTTGACAATTTTAAGCTTTCTTTGAAGCCCGGATTCCGAATCCAGATAGCTCTTGAGATGGATTACGGAGTCTGCCAGATACATGGGGATGACTGTTTCGGTACCGGACAAATCACCGGCGGTTCCATGTTCTTCCAGAGTGGCAAGCACGGTGCCCACCTTTCTAGTCTCCTTTAACATGAAGCCGATCAACTCTCTCTGTTCATATCGGTCCGTGACCGCCCACATGACCGGCGTGAGCGGGTCAATAGAAATCCGGGCATTTGCTCCCTTCCAATCGGCAACAAAGGACGGCAATTCCTTCTTTATGAAGGTCGAAAATTCCAAGCCAGACGCATCAATGAAAACGAGGTGCTCGTCCTCGATGTAATCGACGATGCTCTTCCACCCCATCTCGACCGCTTCCCTTATTATCTGCTCTTTGTTCTCGTCCAGGCTCACAAATATGCCTTCCTGTCCGCTTTCCAAACCTCTTCTTATAAACTGAGTTGCAAAGGTGGTTTTTCCGGCTCCGGAGCATCCAATGACGACGGTAGCCGAGTTCTCGTTTATCCCTCCGTCCAGCAAGGGATTTAAACCGAATATACCACTCTTGATTTTATTCACGTGGACCTACCAACCCCTCTCCTGCAACCTCTGCTCTTCCGGAATATCTTTTATGTCAAGGCCAGCCATGGCCTCTCCCAATCCACTGGATACCTCCAGCATCACCTTCGGGTCGTCGAAATGGGCCACGGCCTCCACAATTGCCTTCGCCCGAACTTCCGGATTATGGGATTTGAATATGCCGGAGCCTACGAATACGCCGTCGCTGCCCAGCATCATCATTAAAACGGCGTCCGCGGGAGTCGCCACGCCTCCTGCGGCAAAGTTGACAACAGGCAATCTCTGCAACTGTGCCACCTCCTCAACAAGCTCTCTTGAGACCCGCAATTCAATGGCCTTTTCTCGAAAATCGGCCTCGTCGTACAATTCCTTGAATTTGGCAATCTGATCGTTGATTTGTCTCTGATGGCGTACCGCCTCTACAATGTTACCGGTTCCGGCCTCTCCCTTCGTCCTTATCATTGCCGCTCCTTCATCGATTCTCCTTAAAGCTTCACCGAGGTCTCTTGCCCCGCACACAAAAGGAATCTGGAATATGCTCTTATCCACGTGTCGGAAAGGATCCGCCGGGGTCAGAACCTCTGATTCGTCAATCATGTCTACGCCGAGGACCTCCAGTGCTTTTGCTTCGGCGATATGGCCGATTCTTACTTTAGCCATGACAGGAATCGAGACGGCATCCATGATTTCCCGTATTTTATCTGGGTCGGCCATTCTGGCCACACCGCCATCTTTTCTGATGTCTGCAGGAACACGCTCCAGTGCCATTACAGCCACGGCTCCCGCATTCTCTGCTAGGACAGCCTGCTCCTTGTTGGTGACGTCCATTATCACTCCACCTTTCTGCATCTTTGCAAAGCCTCGTTTGAGCAGTTCTGTTCCGAATCGGAGTGTTTCTAAATCCAGTTCAAGGGGCATATCCTCACCAATTGGCAAGACCACAGTTCATATTTAAGCCTTATGTAATTATATAGCTGGAAAAAGAGCCAGTCACCTCTTTCTTTTATGCTTCTTCTTACGACGTTTGTGTAAAACCACAAATGGCCCGAGGGCAAGATAGGCTAGCATAAAGATAATTGCAAGATACTCGATTTCCGTGGCTGGGATGTCGATGGTGTTACTCAATAAAAGGTACCAAATCAACGGTATACTTGCAATAAGCAATACCAGAGCAGTGGGCACAACCAACCAACCGCGGATGTTCGGATAAGGAACATCGCTGATCATCAGGAAGGCAATGATTATTGTCAACGCCAAGGCAAACGTCTCCATTTCCGCAACCGCGAATGGATTGAGGTCCGGACTTCCCCATAACAGAGTGATAGAAACCGCCAGCACTCCAGCGGCCGGCGTGGGAAGTCCAACGAAGTGCCTTTCCGAATAGTCCTTACCCGCGAACCTTGCAAGCCTAAGTATTCCAAAGAACGCGTAGAACATGCAGGCAACGACGGCTATGGCATTGGGCATCGAAACCCAGGCCGAGCCGAGACTCTTGTCGTAGAAGTTATTATAGATAAGCAGAGCCGGTGCTAGGCAAAAGGAGACGGTGTCCGATATGGAATCGAGGAATCTGCCGAACTCGTGCGGCGTGCCGTATTTTCTGGCGACAATGCCATCAAGCCCATCCACTACAACAGCCATGAAGATGAGAAGACAGGCAATCACATGCTCCCGGTCCAGGATGTAGGTTATGGCCAGCACTCCAAGAAGCCCATTCGTGACCGTCAAAACGTCCGCGCCGGAAATCTTACCCAACCACTTCATTGACAACCTCCGCGACTTTGGACTTACCCGCCAGCAGCTTATCTCCGGCTTTTACGACACACTTAACCATCTCTACCGGAAGCTCAAGGTCAACCCTGGAGCCAAATCTTATTATGCCTATCCTCTGTCCTTTCTTTATTATCTGGCCTTTGCGGATGTATGGTACAATCCTCCATGCAAAGGTCCCGGCTATCTGTGTTATTCTTACTGTGCCGATTTTTGTTTTTAACGTTATGATTAAACAAGAATTCCCGCCTGCCTTTGTGTGAAATGCCGGCCAGTATCCGCCCTTCCTACGTTTAATGGCAATGACCTTTCCCCACATCGGCGCTCGATTGACATGCACATTATGCAGATTCATAAAAGTGGAAATTAACACACGGTTGTTTTTAACGACCACGTCCCTAACGGTCCCGTCCGCAACTGCAACAATACCTTTTCCAAGCCGTCTCTTTGGGTCCCTGAAAAAAACGAGAAAAATTACAAAGAATATGAGGCAAACGATGGTAAGTAGCCAGAGGCTAAAATACCACAGCACCAAGGCGAGGGCTAGCGGTGTGGCAATTACATGGCCCGAACGTCTGGCAAACATACCACCCCATTTCACTTATCCGATAAGGCGGTTTCGGTAAAGATAAACCAAAATATGATTAATGTGTTCTACATAACCTACGACAATGTGGTTGGTGTGTGAAGATGGGTAAACCTCAGGTGGGTCCATTTTTCATCGTATTCGAAGGTATTGATGGAACCGGTAAAAATACCCAAGTTAAATTATTAAAGAAATATCTGAATCGTACATACCCCAAAATATTTGCTGTTAAAACGACAGCAGAGCCAACCAGAACCAAATTCGGTAACTTTCTTCGGGAACAAATGAAAACTAAATCCCGCACCCAGGCAGAAGAACTTTCGTTATTATTTGCTACCGATAGGGCATTTCATGTGATAAACACAATAATTCCTCAAATTCGGAAAAAAAATATCGTGATTTCTGAACGTTATGTTTATTCTTCCTTAGTTTATCAAGGTTATTATCTTCCTATTAGGTGGTTGATAGAATTAAATGCATTAGCCATTGTTCCAGATTTAGTATTTGTAATTGATTTATCACCGGATATTGCACAAAAAAGAATTAGAAAAAGATTTGAGCAAAGTAAAAATAATGTTTTGAAAGACAAGCGAGAATTCTTTGAAAAAGAATATTGGTTCCTCCAAAGAATTAATGAGATGTTTAAAGACATTTGTAATAAAGAATTGGAATTACCTCCTACCCGCACATTCAACAAGGATATACGATTTGATGACCCAACGTTTGTGATTTTAGATGGAGACAAGTCTCCTGGAGAAATACATCAGCAAGTAATACCACATGTCGAAAGCTTATTGCAAGGAGAGCATATTCGAATTACAGAGAGATATGACTTTGATGCTTTTTACAATAGCAAATCACAAACATCAATTATGGATTTCTTAGGTAAGGTTTCCAACAACCACAATAAATCTATAAATTCTTCACTTGAGGAATTTCGAAAAAAATAATATACCCAAACTTCCTGCATATCCGTGTGTGATGATTGAACTCTTGCTGAGGGCGATTCTGCGGAATCGCTTGGGGCAATGCTTCGCATTCCCCACGTAATCTTAAAGATTGCGCGATGATGAAGATCTTGAGTGCTGAGGATCACGTGAGCAAAGCTCACATTTCACCACAGAATTGAAATGATGGTGATATTCACCAAAATTTCAAGTCTAGTGTCCGTACAAGTTGCGCCAGCAACTTTACGGATTGATGGAAAATAATTTCTAATCAACAGTTCCGCCAGAAATTCTTTATAGATAACTGCAATCTGGTTGCTGAAGTTCAGGGTGTTCATCCCAAAGGGGGGTTAGGCGATGGCAGAAAAGAAAGGTTCGAAGCTTGAGAAAAAGCTGACGATTAAGCAAGAAAATTCTTGGTTGACGATTGACAAGAAACAGGAAAAGGAGATATACACATTTTCAGAATCCTATAAGAATTTTTTGAATGTGGCGAAAACCGAGAGGGAAGTCGTAGATTTCGTCATAGCCACCGCTACGAAGCACGGTTTTAAGCAAATCGAGAAGACGAAGAAGCTCAAGCCGGGGGACAAGGTGATTGTAACGAGCATGAAGAAAAACCTCGCACTGGCTGTAATAGGCAAAACGCCCATCGAAAAAGGAATGAAAATTTTAACTTCTCATATAGACTCCCCGCGGTTGGACCTCAAGCAGAAGCCCTTATACGAGGATAAGGATGCCGAGCTGGCTCTATTCAAGACACACTATTATGGCGGTATCAAGAAGTATCAGTGGGTTAACATTCCTCTGGCGATTCACGGTGTGATAAGCCGTGCAGATGGCAAATTAATCGACGTGAACATCGGAGAGGACCCGGACGACCCAGTCTTGGTTATTGGGGACCTTCTGCCCCATCTTTCCCGGAAGGCTCAAGGGAAGAGGGAACTCTTTGAAGGGATAAAGGGCGAAGAGCTGAGACTCATCGTGGGCAGTCGCCCGCTGAAAACAGAGAAAGACGCCAAACGCAAACTCAAATTAAACATTCTTAATATTTTGAATAAAAAATACGGAATCGTGGAAGAGGATTTGATAAGCGCAGAGCTTGAAGTTGTCCCGGCTCTGCCATCCAGGGATGTGGGGCTGGACAGGAGTTTGGTCGGCGGCTACGGCCATGACGATAGAGTCTGTGCTTTTACAACCCTTATGGCAACCTGCGAACTCAAGAACCCGAAAAGGACCGCCATGACTTTATTTTTCGACAAGGAGGAGGTGGGCAGCGTCGGTGCTACCGGCGCCCAATCTAATTTTTTCGAGTTGTGCGCGGGCGAAATCCTCGAGAGACTAACGCCGAAGTATAAGTATTCCACTCTGAAACGCGCCCTGGCCACCTCGAGGGCCATATCTGCGGATGTGGCTGCGGGTATGCATCCCGTATTCAAGGACGTGTACGAGAAGCAGAACGCAGCCAAACTCGGTCATGGAGTTGTTATATGTAAGTACGGGGGTGCGCGCGGAAAGCAGGGGGCAAACGATGCCAGTGCCGAATACGTCGGTGAAATCCGGGCGCTGTTTAATAAAAAGAAGATACCGTGGCAGTACGCCGAGCTTGGAAAAGTAGACGAAGGCGGCGGCGGCACGGTGGCCAGGTTTATTGCCAGGTATAATTTAAATGTTGTCGACTGCGGCCCACCGGTAATAAGCATGCACTCGCCCTTTGAAATCGTCAGCAAAATAGACCTCTATTTTGCCTATCTGGCTTATAAAGAATTCCAACTGGCCGAATAGGTAAACGGGAGGCTTTACTCCAACTTTCAGAACTGCTATATAAGTTTTGCCCGGCATCACTCATATATACCTTTTTCTATGGAAAAAGAGGTAGTTTTAAATATCAGTTGCGAAATCTTTAAATATAAGATGTACTTAGGGAGAAGCCCAAAACTACTTAAATGATGAGGGCAGCATGAAGCGTTTGGGCACGGTAAAGAATGTCATGCGTGACGGTTCCATCCTCCTAAAGATTACGATTGCAGTTAAACCTGGAACCATTGTGTATGACGCCAGGGGCGAGTCCCTCGGCCGCGTGTCCAGGGTCTTCGGACCAGTAGAGGAGCCGTACATGATAATGAAGCATCATTCGGAGGGTTCTGAGACGCTCAATCTGCTTGATTCGGTCGTGTACTTCGACCCAGCAGGGCTCGGGGACACGAAGAAAAAAAGGGGGTGAACACACGGCAAAGAAGAGAGCATCTACTGAAGAAGAAATGGAATGTCCGGAATGTGACGGTGTCCATTTGGTAAGGGATTATAACAGGGGCGAATTGGTTTGTGAAGATTGCGGTCTAGTTATTGACGAGCAACTGATAGACCAAGGTCCGGAATGGCGCGCCTTCGATGCGGACCAGGGTGAGAAGAGGGCAAGAACAGGCGCACCCATGACGTATACGATTCATGATAAGGGTTTGTCAACCGAGATCGGTTGGAAGAACAAGGACTCTTACGGTAAGAGCATACCCACTAGGAACCGCGCGCAGTTGTACAGGCTGAGAAAATGGCAGAGGCGAATACGCGTCTCCAACGCCACCGAGAGAAACCTGGCCTTTGCCCTGAGCGAACTCGACAGAATGGCATCTGGCATGGGATTACCTAGGAACGTAAGAGAGACGGCGGCCGTCATATACAGAAAGGCCGTAAACAAGAACCTGATCAGGGGAAGGAGCATAGAGGGCGTTGTGGCCGCATCCTTGTACGGTGCATGCAGACAGTGCAACGTCCCAAGAACTCTGGATGAAATTGCGTCTGCCAGCAGAGTAGGTCGAAAAGAAATCGGCCGGACCTACAGATTCATGACCCGTGAACTCAAACTCAAGCTTATGCCGACACGTCCCGAGGATTACATCTCCAGGTTTTGCAGCGAACTTAAACTCGGCGGTGAGGTACAGGCGAAGGCCATGGACATCTTGGCGGATGCGGCAAAGAAGGAGTTGACCTCCGGTCGCGGACCGACCGGCGTGGCCGCCGCTGCCATATATATATCTTCAATACTTTGCAATGCCAGGCGGACTCAGAGGGAAGTGGCAGACGTTGCCGGCGTAACCGAGGTTACGATAAGGAACCGTTATAAAGAACTCACTGAAAAGCTGGGTATAGAGATCCAACTATAACTTTCCTCATTCAAGCAACGGCCCGACTTCTGCCCAGGCGGCCTCTCCGATACGGGTGAAGCCCAGATGTTCGCATAAGGCAATGCTTTCCTTATTATCCTTTATTATGTGACACGTCCCTTTCTTACCTCTCTTGACTACCCGATTGACCAACGCTTTTGTGACGAGCGCCGCATACCCCTTTCTCCTCTCTTCCTTCAAGGTATGGGCAAATCCCATGTTTGCCACATTATCGATCTCAAAATGTAATCCTGCCCAGGAAACGGGTTTGCCATCGACGCGCACACAAACGCTCTCGTATTTTTCCACACGTTTTCTTATGTGAGACTCTGGGTCATCACTCAAGCCCCAGTGCTTCGCAACCATAGGTATTTCGTCTTGCCTTATACCGCCCAATTCGTCCCAGGGGCCGGTTCCGAAACCATCCGGTGCGAGATAGAACCAACAGGGCCACTCACCGTCAATCTTGTATTTTTTTCTGAGCAGTTTCATGACATCGGGCGGGCACGCGGATACAAAGAAACCGTCTTTGTTTAGCAGTTCTGTTGGTAAACGACGATTATGCCACTTACCCGTAAAAACCACATGTTTTTCATCACCCTTCTCAATAGCAACGACCGCGTTCCGGTTCTCATCCACATAGCAGTCGAAATCCAGTTCGGATTCAAAGGCCCAGTATAT
Source organism: Methanobacteriota archaeon (assembly GCA_030670795.1). GTDB lineage: Archaea > Thermoplasmatota > Thermoplasmata > SG8-5 > SG8-5 > SG8-5. The sequence continues at coordinate 33,011 of DAOVAY010000004.1, forward strand.
GAAGGCGGCATTCTCAAGTAGGTTTTTGGCAAGCGCTTTCTTTAAAGAATCAGAGTTATCCAGGTGTTTAAGACGCTCGACCATGTAGGGCACCGACCGGTTTGGTAATAAACGCGACAGATATAAAGGTGAATGGACTTTTTAAAAGAAAATGAAATGTTTTCTGCTCTGAAACGAACTAAATAATTATTGCATAACGAAAAAATATTTATCATAGTTATACCATTACTTCGATTGAGGGAATACACCTTGAAAGGAAGAGATATGTACGAGGACCTTGAGAAAATCGAGGCCCGGGGAAAAAGGAAGAAGGAGAAGCAAAAAAAGGAAGGGTTTTCCCTGTTTGGAAAAAAAGAGGGGAAGGAGGAACCAGAACCCACTCCCACAGTAGAGCCCACTCCGATGCCTGAACCTAAAGAATCTCCGGCTCTCGACATTCATGAAGAATCGTCCGTGCACAAATCCCCGGCTGAACCCACGCCCGCATTTACTGAGACGGCAGTCACTTCAGAGGCTGGCGAAAAAATCGTATATTCAGAGCCCGAATCTGTTGAAGAGCAACAACCTGAGGAACCCATGGTGATTACGGAAATATCGAAATCTCCTGAACAGCCCGAACCCGTGATAGAAAAAGAACCCGTAAGCGTCTTAGAAAGCCAAGAACCCTCTTCACCGCCTGAGCCAGTAGATGAAGTTGGAAGCCCGGACACAACAGGATCATCGGAGACGATAGAACTGGTAGAATCTACAGATGATGTTGACCAGCCCGAAGAAGAAAAAGACAGGCCGACGTTGCAAGACAGCGAATTTTATAAGAGAGACATATACGCAGCGTTTGATACGATAGAGCAACGGGGCAAGAGCCTGAAAGAACAAAGGTCCGGATTCTTTAAACAACAAGAACGCCCGGCAAAGGCAGCGCCATCAACACCTCCCGAAGTAGAGGAGCCGGTTCCTGAAGAAGTGGTTGAAGCGCCGGCGGTTACAGAACCAATAGTGGAGTCTGTTGAAGAACCGGTTGCGGAAATAACAGTGGAACCCGAACCGCAAGAGGCAACCCAAAGAACGGAAACGGTATCCGCATCATCCGAAGAAGAAAAAAAAGAGCGAACGTTGCGAGACAGCCAGTTTTATCAGAGAGACATTTATGCGGCGTTAGACAACATAGAGCAACGGGGCAAGAGCCTGAAAGAACAAAGGTCCGGTTTCTTTAAACAAGACCGCCCGGCAGAGGCAGCGCCGGCGGCAACAAAACCAACAGCGGAGCCGGTTTTTGAATCTAAACCATTAGCAGGGTCAACTCGAGAGGAAGCGGTTCAAGAAACGATAGCCGAGGCCCGATGGGAGCCGCTTTCCGGGAGAGACCTGAAAAAGGCAGAAGTGGAACTGTTACAATACAAGAGAAAACTGGACAAGGGTTTCAGATCAGGCAAATTGACAAAAGAGCAGTGTGTGTCCATGGTCAGAAAGAAGGAGATTGACTTGGGCCTGAAACCGTCTACCTAGAGTTCCTGAGAAAATCCAATTTTTCTTTTGCTTCCGGAGAATTTATCATTTTCCAGAGTTTTTCCAGACGTTCACAAGGGTATTTTCCACAATAGGAGCAGTTTTCCACGCTCCTTTCAAGTCCGCACGCCCTTACCTCACATTTCGAGCAGAACACGTTCAGCCGCTTTTCGAAGGCCAGGCAACCGTCGCAAATGATGTCGTCCGCGTCTATTTTGAAATCTTTCGTGGACCAACCCTTCGCCGTCTTAATTCTCATTTCAAGGTCGTCGGTTTGGGTTGCGATGAAGGCGGGGCACTCCGTACAGTTGAGTCCGCAGTAGG